>DASQEN010000001.1:0-14007 GCA_035633635.1 Gemmatimonadota bacterium
GAGCGCCGCGACGCCGGCCCGCTTCCCGGAGCTCGCGGCAGCACCCGGACTCGAGCCCCAGGCCGGGCCGGCGGCGGCATCCTTCCGCTCGCGGAGCCTCCCCCCCAGCCGCGCGGTCACGAAGGCCCCGGCGAGGAGCGCGACTCCACAGACGAGGAGTGCCAGCGGCGCGCCCAGCGTGTCGCCGAGGTACTCGAAAACGATCTGCGGGAGGAAGAGGAGCACGCCTGCCGCGCCGAAGCCCAGATGGACCATCGATCGGAGAAGGACGCTCGCCGCGAGAAGGGCGACCGCGGTGCCGATCCCCAGCGCCAGCCCGGCCGGGCGCCAGCCGAACGACAGGATCTGCGCGCCGAGGAGGACGAGGACGCCAGCGAGCGCGAAAGAGCCGCGCCCGCGGACGAGGAGCCTGCCCCACCCGAGCAGCGCGAGCACCGCCCCGAGGCCCCAGAGCGGAAGCCCGTGGAGCTCGTCGGGCGACCCCGGCAGGTGCGCGAGCACCGCTTCGAGGAACACGGCCAGCCCGGCGACCACCGCGATCTCGAGGAGCGGACCGGGGCGGATCCGACACAGGGGAACGCTCCACACCACGGCGGCGAGCCCGGCCAGGAGCGAGATCGTTCGGGTCTCGACCTCCAGCACGTCGTGCCCCACGAGGCCGGCCGTGAACGCCGCGCCGGCAGCCGACAGGAACCACAGGAATCCGTCGAGGGAGCGCAGCGCCGGATGATCGCGCCGTCGGGCGAAAAAGCCCGCCACCAGGAGGAGGAGCGTAGCGCCGCCGGCGAGCGCGAGGCGGGCCTCGATCGCCATCTCGGACCACTCCCGCGACGCGGCGACGACCCCGCCGACCAGGGCCACCGACGCGCCGAGATAGCCGAGCGCGGTCGCCGCGAGCGAGGGCCCGGGTTCCTCACCGGCCCCCGATTCCCCCTCCGCGGCCAGGATCGCGGCCGCCTGCTCGGGGGCGATCAGGCTGGACTCGACCCACCGCTCCAGCCGCTGCTCCAGATCTCCCATGGGGCCACGCTACGCCGGGCCCACGGTGGTGGTCAACGTCGAGAACCCCAGCCTCTGGCATCCCCGCTCGCGATCTGCGATTCTACCGGCGTGAAGGGTCGAATTGCGCTCCTGGGCTTCGCGCTCGCCGTGGCCGCGGCCCTGGCCGCGGTCGCATCCGGTCTCGGGGCGCGGGCACAGGCGTGGGACTTCCGCGCCGGCTTCCAGATCCTGCGCTGGGCGGCGTGGGGCGGCCTCGCGGCGGCCGCACTCTCGCTCCTCGGCCTCGGGCTGGCGATCGCCGGCCGACGCTCCGCTCCGCGCGGACGCGCGCTCCTTCTCGGGGCCCTCGGCCTCGTGGTCGGCCTCGTCGTGGCGTGGGTCCCGTGGTCCTGGAAGCAGCGCGCCGAACGGGTCCCGCCGATCCACGACATCACCACCGACCTCGCGGACCCGCCGGTCTTCGAGGCGATCCTCCCACTCCGGCGGGACGCCCCGAACCCGAGCGAATACGGCGGCGATTCGATCGCCGCCCAGCAACGCGAGGGATATCCCGACCTCGTTCCGCTGACTCTGGACACGCCGCCGGACGCCGCCTTCCTGCGGGCGCTCGAGGCGGTGAGCGATATGGGATGGGAGATCGTCGAGAGCGATCCGAACCGCGGGCGTATCGAGGCCACCGCCACGACGCCGTGGTTCGGCTTCAAGGACGACGTCGTCGTCCGGGTTCGGTCGGCGCCCGAGGGGAGCAGGGTCGACGTCCGCTCAGTGAGCCGTGTGGGACGCAGCGATGTCGGGACGAACGCCCGCCGGATACGCGATTACCTGGAGATGGTCGAGGCCGGCGACTGACGCGGGCGGCTATTCCGACGGATGGACCGGGGTCCAGGCGCCCCGCCAACCGTGCTCCCCGATCGCGTGGACCCGCCGCTTCGCCCACTCGACCCCGTCGTCCGTCAGCGAGTACAGGACCGGGATCACGAGCAGGGTGAGAAACGTCGACGTCGTCAGGCCGCCGATGACCGCGATCGCCATCGGTTGCCGCAGTTCGGCGCCCTCGGAGAGACCGAGCGCGATCGGCGCGACGCCGAAGATGACGGTCAGCGAGGTCATCAGGATCGGCCGCAGCCGGACCGGCCCCGCCTCCTTGAGCGCCGCCTCGCGATCGCGGCCGCGCCCTCGCAACGTGTTCGTGTAATCGACGAGCAAGATCGAGTTCTTGACCACCAGGCCGATCAAGAGGATCAGCCCGATGAAAGAGTAGAGGTTGAGCGACATGCCGGTGACGAGGAGTAGCCCTAGCGCGCCGATCGCTGCCAGCGGCACCGCGCCCATGATCGTGAACGGGTGGACCATCGACTCGAACTGGCTGGCGAGCAGCATATACGTGATGATCGCCGCCAGCATGATCGCGAACAGAAGCGCCGCAAACGTCTGCTGGAACGTCTCGGAGGCGCCCGCCACGGCGGTCGCATAGGTGTCGGGCAGGACGTCCTCTGCCTCGCGCTGGGCGGCGCTCACTGCCTCGCCGAGCGAGGCGCCCTGCAGGTTGGCGAGGATCGTGATCGCCCGCTGCCGGTCGCGCCGGTTGATGACGTTGATCCCCGTGCCCTCCTGGAGCCGCACCACGTTTCCCAGCCGCACCATTTCTCCGGATGCGGTCCGCGTCGCAAGGGCGAGGATGTCCGCGGGCTGATTCCGCTGCCGGTCCTCGACCCGCACCCGCACGTCGTAGCGATGCCCGCCTTCCTTGTATATCGTCGCCTCCTGGGAACCGATCAGGATGTTGATCGCGCGCGCGATCTCCGCCGCGTCGAGGCCCATGGCCGCGGCTTTGTCACGGTCGAGCTCGACCCGCACCTCGGGCTTCTGGAGCCGCATGTCGGTCCGCATGTCGGTGATACCTGGCACCTCTTCCCTGAGGCGCACCATCAGCGCATCGCTGTACTGCTGAAGGCCATCGAGCTCGGGCCCGGTGATCACGAACTGGAACGGCTCGGACGCGGCGCCGCCCGAGAACGCGCTTCCGAACGTCGACACGTACGCGATGATCCCCGGAACCGCGCTCAGGCGCCCTCGCAGTTCGTCCATGACGGCGTGCTGCGAGCGGTCGCGCTCTCCGGCGGGCTTGAGGTTCACGAACATGAACCCCTGATTGACGGGTCCGAAGAGCCCGACCGCAGAGAAAACCCCCTGCACCTCGGGTACGGTCATGACGATCTCCTCGAGCTGCCGCTGCTTCTCGTCCGTGTACTCGACCGAGGCGGAGGTCGGGGTTTCGGAGGCAACGATGAAGCCGGACTCGTCCACCTCTGGCGTCAGCTCTTTCGGGAGGACGACGAATAGCGCGAGCCCGACGATCGAGAGCAGGGCCGCTATGCCGATCGTCTTCCAGCGGTTCGAAAGCGACCAGTCGAGGCCCCTGCGGTAGGTCCGGTCCGTCCAGTCGAGCCACGCGCCGACCTTGCGGAACACCGGGTTCCCCTGTCCCTCCTCGTGGCGCAGGAACCGCGAGCACAGCATCGGCGTCAGGGTCAGGGCGACGAACAGCGACAGGAGGATCGCGATCGCCACCGTGACGCCGAACTGGAACAGGAACCGGCCCACGATTCCCTCCATGAACGCCACCGGCAGGAAGACCGCGGCCAGCGAGAACGTCGTCGCGGCGACCGCGAGCGCGATCTCCTGCGTGCCGAACGCCGCTGCCTCCCGGGGCGGCTTCCCCTCCTCCATGTTGCGGTAGATGTTCTCGAGGACGACGATCGCGTCGTCGATCACGACTCCGACCGCGAGCGCCAGCGCCAGCACGGTCATCGTGTTGACCGTGAAGCCGAAGAAGCTCATGAACGCGAACGTGCCGAGGAGCGATGTCGGGATCGCGAGGCCGATGATGACGGTCGAGCGCCAGGAACGTAGAAAGAGCAGCACGACGACCATCGCGAAGAACGCGCCATAGAGGAGATCCAGCTGGGCGTCGGCGATCGATCGCTCGATGTACTCCGCGCCGTCGAAGGCGATCTCCGCCGTCATCCCTTCGGGGAACGAGGCCTCGAGCTCGACCAGCCGCTCGCGCACCGCCCGCGAGACCTCGACGGTGTTGGCCCCCGAGCGCGGCGCGATGCCCAGGCCGAGCGCGACCTGTCCGCTCCAGCGGGCGAAGCCGCGGATCGGCTCGAGCCCGTCCTCGACCCGCGCTACGTCGATGATCCGGATCGGCGCGCCGTCGCGCATCGCCACGACCACGTTCTCGAACGCGGCCACGCTCGGGATCTCGCCCTGGATCTTGACCACCGTCTCGCGCGCGCCCGACTCGAGCGCGCCGCCCGGCACTTCGACGTTCTGGGCCTGGAGCGCACCTACGATCTCGCTGGCCGTCAGGCCGTAGCCTTCGAGACGCTCGCGATCGACCCACACCCGGATCTCTCGCTCCTGGAAGCCGCCCAAGAAGATGTTCCCCACGCCCTCGACGGTCTGGAGCCGCGGCCGCAGGGTCCAGCGCGCGTACTCTCCGATCGCGCGCGCGTCGGGACCCATCAGCGCGATCCACAGATTCGGCTGGGCCGAGATGTCGAGCTTGGACACGACCGGCGGCTCGACGTCGTTGGGCAGTGCCGCCTCGGCCAGCGCGACCTTGTCGCGCACGTCCTGCGCGGCGAGGTCGACGTCCCGGTCGAGCTCGAACTCGACCGAGATCTGGGAGACCCCGAGCGAGGAGGTCGAGGTGACGTGCTTGATCCCCTCGATCGAGGAGAGCTCGTTCTCGATGACGTCTGTGACCGCCGATTCGACGACCTCGGGGCTCGCGCCAAGGAGGATCGTCGTGACCGACACGGTCGGGAAGTCGACGTTCGGGAACTGGTTGATGCCGAGCGCGCGGTACCCGATGTAGCCGAAGAGCACGAGCGCCGACATTGCCATGATCGTGAAGATCGGTCGACGAATCGCGGTATCGGACAGGAACATCGCTCAGGGCTCCCGCTGCAATGTCTTGCGCGGTTCGACGATGCGCACGACCGCGCCCTCCTCGAGGCCCTGCTGACCGGCGGTGATCGCCACCTCGCCGGCCCTCACGCCGCTCAGGATCTCGACCATCCCGTTCACCCGTGAGCCCGCCTCCACCTCACGGCGGTGCGCGGTCGAGTCCTCTACCACGTACACGTAGTTCTTCGTCCCTTCGGTGTACAGCGCCTCTTCCGGCACCAGCGGGGCATCCTCATGAACGCCCGTCGTCACCGACACGTCGGCGTACGCGCCCGGCCGGACGCCTCCATCGGGGTTCGTGTACGCAGCCGTGACTTCGAACGTTCGGCTGCCGGGATCGATCTCCGGGCTCACGTAATCCACGATCGCGATCCGCGTTGCCACGGTGTCCGAGCGGACGCGGAACTCGACCCGGTCCCCCACCTCGATCTCTCCGGCGTGGATCTCGGGGACGTCGAAGCGGATCGACACAGGCTGATCGTCGACCAGGTCGAACAGCTCCTGTTGGGCGTCGACCGACTGGCCGAGCTGGACGTGGCGCTTGCCGACCGTTCCGGCGAACGGCGCTCGCACGGTCGCCTGGCCGAGGTCCCAGCGGGTGGCGCCGAGCGCCGCGCGGGCTTGCTGGACCCCGGCCCGCCCGCTCTCGACCCGGGCCTGAAGGTTGTCGTACGTCTGCTGGTCGATCGCCCCGGCGTCGATCAACGCCGCGTAGCGCTCGAGCAGCTTTTCGTCGGCCGAGAGCTGAGCCTGGGCCTGCGTCAGATCCGCCGCGGCGGCCTGCGCGGTGAACTGGTACGGAGCCGGGTCGAGCTGGATGATCGGCTGACCCGCCGCGACGCGGCTCCCCTCGTCGCGCAGGATGCGGGACACCTGACCGCCCACTTCCCCTGCCACCGCGGTCTGGTTGTCGGCTTCCACCGTCCCGACCGCCTGCACCAGGGTGGGGACGTCCTCCGCCCGAACGTGCACGGTGTCGATGACTGCGCCCTGCGGGCCGGCGTCGGGATCTCCTCCCCCGCAGCTCGTGAGGGCAAGGACAGAGAGCGCGATCGCGCCCGCAGCACAAAACGTCCTCAGAAGAGCCAACTGATCCGTCCTTCCCATCGTCGATTGTGGACCGTCTGGGTATTGCGGTTCTCGGGCATCAACGGGTCGGCGTGCCGGACGCCCGCCGCCGTCCCTTCGAACCGGCCCTCGAAGCGCCCGCCCACGCGGGCCAGGATCCCCCCCCCGTACGTCCACTGAGATTGGGACAGGGTCCTGAGGTCGAGATCCTCCTGGTCGCCGGTCGGGTTGGAGATCAGCGTCCCGAACCCGCCGACCGCGTACGGCATCACCCCGAAGCGGCGAAACGGACCGAAGTCCGGCGACACCACGACCTGCAAGTCGAACGGCATGATCCAGGCATCGACTTCCGTCGCCCCGGCACGGAGGATCGTCTTACCGGCCCCCATGCCCGCCCGGCCGCGTACGCCGCGCCACAGGATTCGCTCGATCGATATGCTGGTCATCGTCAGGTCCTCGTAGGGAGAGGGATCCTCCCACAGATAGCGCCCCACGCCGACACCGACCGCGAAGGCCCTCTCCCGCGGCACGATGCCGGAAGGCGGCACCGACATCGTATCGGGAGCACCCAGCTCCTGAGCGGTCGCAGGCGCCACCGGGCACGCCAGGGCGGCGAGTACGAGGATCGCGGCCCGGGCGCTCAGATCCCCCCCATCGCGTGCACCAGCAGAGCGCGCGCCAGCATGTGGAGGTACAGCGCCTCGGCCGCGTTCGACTGCGCCTCGATCAGGTCCTGCTCGGCCTCGTTGAGCTCGAGCTGCGTGGAGAGCCCGCTCCGGAACCGTACGGTCGCGATGTCGTAGGCGCGCTGGGCGAGCTCGGCCGTGGCCCTCGTCGCGCTCACGCCCTCGGCCGCGGCTTGGACGGACTGCCACGCGTCGAGCACCTGGAGCTCGACGTCCCACTCGAGCCCGCGCAGGCGCTCGATCGCCGCCACCTGGTTGGCGCGCGCCTGAAGCGTACGACCCTGCGTGCGCCGCCCGTCGAAGATCGGAATGTCGAGGGCCAGTGCCGCTGTCGCCGCCTGGGTGAAGTCCCGGTCCTCGGGCCACAGTTCCTCGGAGGAAGCCCGCCGGTTGAGGTCGAGGAACAGCGAAATCGACGGGTACGCCTCCGCCCGCTGGACATCGACGAGCTCCCGGGAGAGCGCCACGGTCTCGCGCTGGGCGATCAGGTCGCCCCGCTCTTCGAGCGCGGTCGCGACCGCCTCGTTCAGGCCGATCTCGACCGGCTGGTAGGCCAACGAGTCGGCGAGCTCGATCCCCTTCGAGAACGGGATACCCGTCACCCGCTTGAGCCCGTTGTTGGCCAGGCGGAGCGCGTTCTCGGCGCGGATCTGGGCCGGTCGGGCGCCCTCGACCGCGACTCGAGCGGTCAGCAGGTCGAACTCCGCGGCGGTCCCGACGTCGAAGAACAGCTGGACCTGCCCCAGCCGTTGCCGGGCCAGGCCAAGCGCGTTGGCGGCGACCTTGACGCCCGCGTCCGCCAAAAGCACGGAGTAGTACGCCTGGCGCGCATCGAGCGCGACGTCGGACAGCGCCCGCTCGTAGCTGGCCTCGCTGGCCGCGCTTCCGTGACGGGCCGCACTCACCGCGGAGCCTAGGCTGAAGTCGAGCACCGGCTGCTCCAGCGTCAGGCTGAAGGCGTGCTCGGTCGCATTCCCGATCGCCACCTGCTGGGTCTCCCCGTCCTGGTCGAAGAACAGCGTCGGCCGCTGGAGGTTGCGGGTGAAGCGGTACGACCCATCGATTGTGGGCATCGCACGGGCGAACGCCTCGCGCACCAGCCCCTCGGTGCGGTCGACCGCGGCGCGGGCGATCCGGGCCTGCTCGTTGGCGGCCAGCGCCAGCTCCACGGCTTCGGGGACCGTGAGGCGGAGCGAATCGGGCGGCGCCGCTTCTTGCGCCCGGGCGAGGCCCGGGGCGAGAAGCGCGGCCAGGAGGATCAGGGACCTCTGGAGCATGAAACGACCTTTCTCCGACGATGAATAAACGCCCGTCACGGTTCGTCGCTTTACAGAGAGCCAGGGTCCAAAGCCTGGCCGATTCCCGGGAGTCCTCCTGCCGGGGATCACCCCGCGGTTCCTGTTTGACCCGGCAGGAGCCGCATCCGGCGGCGGCCCGCCTCGACGCGGGCCGCCGTTCTTTTTGCGGCCTTGGGCCGTCAGCCGCACGGGGAATCTCCCGCGTGCAACCGGCCGAGCAGGTCCTGCACCATCCGGGTCAACGCCTTTCTCTCGCTCGCGCTCATGTCTCGGATCAGATCCTCCTCCACCGCGTCCCACAGCTCGAACAGGCGCGGCACCCGCCGCTCCCCGCGCGGAGTAAGGCGAACCAGGTGGGCCCGCCTGTCATCGGGGTTCGGCTCCCTCACCGCCATCCCCTCGCGTTCCAGGACGTCGAGGGTCGAGACCAGAGTGGAGGGATCGACGTCTGTGTGGAGAGCGAGCGCCTGCTGAGCCAACGGGCCGTGGAAATGGAGCATGACCAGCACTCGGGCCTGGGCCGGCGTGATGCCGAGCCCCTCCTCGTCCAGGGCACGCTCGAGAAGGCGTCCCACCAGCCGGCCCAGCAGAAGGAGGGCCGGGCCGATCTTGTCCGCGAGGCCGGACCGCTCCCACGCCTCGGCCCCGCACAGCTTGCTCTGCTCGTCGCCCGCATTCATTGACCACAAATAATACGATCACAAATAGATGGCTGTCAAGTAAAGGGATATCAAGCAAAAAGGCGAGACGGAAGGGTCGGCTATATTGGGCGCATGAAACCCGCTTTCCTCCTGATCCCTTACGCGCTCGGGGCCCTGTCTGTTTCCGCCCCCTGCGCCGCGCAGGAAGCCGCGGACGATCTCTGGCTGGGCCCCGACAAGCCCGTCCACGCTTTCGTGGCGGGCTGGACCGCCGGCGCCGGCTATGCCGCCGGCGTCGGGCTTGACTGGGACCCAGCCGACCGCCGGCGGACCGCGGTCGGTGTGGCGCTCGCCGCCTCCCTGGCCAAGGAAGCCTTGGACCGATGGACCCAGGGCGAGCGCTTTTCGTTCAAAGATCTCGCCGCCGACGCGATCGGCATCGCCGCGTTCGCAGCCCTCTCCGCCGCCGCCGACCGCTGACCGGCGATGTACGGGGAGTCGATCGTCTTCGACGGTCACATGGACACGCCGCTCCGCATGGTCGACGACGGGGTCGATCTCGGCCGACGACGCGAGGAAGGGCACACGGATCTCCCGCGCCTCGCCGAGGGCGGGGTCGACGCCGTTTTCCTCGCCGCGTGGATCGATCCCGCGCTGGCGGATGGCCGCGCCCGCGCCCGGGCCGAGACCCTGATCGGGGCGGTCCGGGAAGCGGCCCGGGCGCACCCCGAGCGCTGTGCATTCGCGACCTCGGCCGACGACGTCCGGGCGGCCGTGGCCGGCGGCCGGATCGCGCTTCTGGCCGGGATCGAGAACGGCCAGGCGCTGGAGGGCGATCCGGGCCTCGTGGCCCGCTTCGCCGCGCTCGGCGCTCGGTATCTCACCCTGACGTGGATGAACTCCAACGAGCTGGGCGACGCGGCGGGAGCCGAGCCGGTCGCCGGCGGGCTCACGGCCCTCGGCCGCGAGGTGATCGCGGAAATGGAGAAGTGTGGCATGCTGGTCGACCTCGCCCACGCGGCCCCGACGACGTTCTGGGACGCGCTCGAGATCGCCCGACGACCCGTGGTCGTGAGCCACGCGGCGACCGAGGCTCGGGGAGCCCATCCGCGGAACCTCTCCGACGACCAGATCCAAGCCGTGGCCGAGACCGGCGGGATCGTCGGGGTCGCGTTCTACCCCGCCTATCTCGATCCGGGCCGCGGCCGCTGCGGTCGTGAGGCGATCGTCGAGCACCTCCTGAGGATCCTGGACGTGGCCGGACCCGATCACGCAGCACTGGGGTCGGACCTGGACGGCGTTCCGCGACTGCCCGACGGCTTCCGTGGAGCCCAGGACTTCGGGCTCGTCGCCCGGGACCTCGAGGCCCGGGGGGTGAGCGGTGCGGAGCTCGCCAAGGTCCTCGGCGGCAACTGGCTCAGGATGCTGGAGGCCGATGCCGCACCGCACGGAGACCGCTGAGCGGCTCTGCATCTTTTCCTCTGCGGCGGTGTAGATTTGGAGTCCATGGCCGATTCCCGCGAACGCCGCCGCCCCCGACGGAAGATCCCCATGCTCAAGACCCTCGCGGTAGCCGGCGCGCTCCTCCTGGCCGGCCTCCTCGCGACCGGCATCGTGATCGAGCGGCAGGTGACGGCCAAGTGGGAGGGGCGCAAGTGGAACGTCCCCTCACGGATCTACTCCGACGCCTACCTGCTCCATCCCGGTCGCAGGTTCGACCCCCGGGACTTCGAGGCCCGGCTGGAGCGCCTTGGGTACCTGGAGCAGGCCGGTGGCGTCGACGAGCCGGGCGAGTACGCCCGAGGGGAGGGTCGCTGGCTCGTCTACCTCCATGCCTTCTCGTATCCCGACGGATCGAACCCTGCCTATCCGGTCCGGATCGAGACATCGGGCGGCGTCATTACGCAGGTCACCCAGGCGAGGACCGGCAAGACCCTCGACACGTCCGCGCTCGAGCCCGAGGTCATCGGCGTCGTGTTCGACCAGCACATGGAGGACCGCACTCCGATCGAGCTCGAGGAGGTTCCGCCGTATGCGCTGCAGGCCATCCTGGCGGTGGAGGACTCCCGATTCTACAGCCATCTTGGCCTCGACCCGATCCGGATCGCCGGCGCCTTCGTCGCCAACCTGAAGGCCGGCGGGGCCTCTCAGGGGGGCTCGACGATCACCCAGCAGCTCGTCAAGAACTACTACCTGACCTCCGAGCGCACCTACCGACGCAAGGCGATCGAAGCCCCGATGGCGGTGATCCTCGAGCTCAAGTACTCGAAGGACGAGATCCTCGAGGCGTACCTCAACGAGATCTATCTGGGCCAGCGGGGCGCGTCGAGCATCATGGGAGTGGAGCAGGCATCGCGTCACTACTTCGGGAAATCGGTACGCGAGATCGACCTCGCCCAGGCGGCCACGCTCGCCGGACTGATCCGCGACCCTGGCCGCTACAACCCGCACCGCAATCCGGAAGCCGCGAAGGAGCGGCGCGATCTCGTCCTGCGCCTAATGCACGACCAGGACCGCATCACGGACGACCAGTACGCCTATGCGCGCGGCGAGCCGTTGCTAGTGCGCGACGAGGAGAAGCGGTACGACGACGCCCCGCACTTCGTGGATTTCGTCCTGCGCGAGCTCGCCGGTCGATATCCTCGCCGACTCCTGGAGAGCGAGGGGCTGAGGATCTTCACGACCCTCGACATGGAGTATCAGATCGCGGCCGAAAAGGCCCTGATCGAAGGCATCGACCACCTCGAGGAGGGCTACCCGAGGCTCGCCAAGCGCAAAGGCGAGCTCGAGGGGGCGGTTGTCGTGCTCGATCCACAGACCGGCTTCGTACGCGCGATGGTCGGGGGGCGGGACTATCCGTCGTCGCAGTTCAACCGCGCCGATCAGGCCCATCGGCAGCCCGGCTCTACGTTTAAGCCGTTCGTCTACCTCACCGCCTTCCTGACCCCCGGGCGCTGGTCGCCGGCCTCGATCATCGACGACATGCCGTTCTCGGTCGTCTCGGGAGGGCAGACGTGGTCTCCCGACAACTACGACGGTACGGTCCATGGGAACGTGACGCTCCGCACCGCGCTGGCGAACTCGATGAACATCGCCACCAGCCGGCTGGCGCTGGACGTCGGACTGAACCGGGTCACCCGGACAGCGCACGAGGCGGGCATCGAGAGCCGGCTCCAGGCCGTCCCGTCGCTCGCCCTTGGGGCCTTCGAGGTGACGCCGCTCGAGTTGGCTTCGGCCTACTCCACGCTCGCCAACGGCGGCATCCGCACCACACCGCTCTCGATCCTGTCGGCGGTCGACGAAGAGGGTCAGGTGGTCCAGCACCGACAGGTGAAGATGGACCGCGTGCTGCCGGCTGATGCGGTCTACCTGGTGAACGACATGCTGCAGGACGTATTCGACTACGGCACCGCGCGCCGCGCGCGGGGCTTAGGATACGGCGGAAACGCGGCCGGCAAGACCGGCACGACTAACTCCACCCGGGACGCCTGGTTCGTCGGATACACGCCCGAGATCGTGAGCCTCGTCTGGGTGGGTTACGACGACAACTCGCCGATCGGGCTCCACGGCGACAGCGCTGCGCTTCCGATCTGGGTCGAGTTCATGAAGCGCTCGGGCTATGGCGATCGGAGCCCCGAGTTTCCCGCCCCGCGCAACGTCGTGCTGGTCGAGATCGATTCGGCCACGGGGCTGCTCGCCGCCCCGGGCTGCCCGGTGACCCGCTATGAGGCGTTCGTCAGCGGGACAGAGCCCACCGAGGAGTGCTACGAGCACGGCGGCGGCGACGAGGGATGGTGGATCTTCTGAGAACGGTGGCCGCGGGCCTGCTGCTGTCGCTGTGCCTCGCAGCCTGCGGGCACGGCCGCGAGGAAGGGCCGCGGAGCGAACCTCCCGCACGCCACGCGCCAACAGCCTCTGCCCGGGAGGCCGAGGATGCGACCCCGACCCCCACGCCTCCCGCGCCGAGGAAGATCTCCACCGACACGGCGCTCGCCAGCGATCCCGGCGCCGGAACGTCGACGCGCGAGTCGAGCCTGAGGGTCGTCGAGGAGGGCAAGGGGTACCTGATCGCGGGCCAGCCCGTGGAGGCCGAGCAGCGGTTCTCCACCGCGAGCCGGATCGATCCCACGAACGGCTTCGCCTGGTACTGGCTGGGGCGGGCGCGAATCGCAGAAGGGGATCGCAGCGGGGCCGTCGGCGTGCTCGAGAAGGCCGAGTCCCTGCTGGGACCCTACCCCGCTTGGCGCGACCGGGCGAAGGAGCTCCTCGACCAGCTGCGCTGAGCGGTAGGACCGCCGAGAGGGGGCCTGTGATCGACTGGGAGCGGGAACGCGAGCGGATGGTGCGCTGGCAGATCGATGGCCGCGGCGTGCGCGACCCGGCGGTGCTCTCGGCCATGCGCGCGGTCCCGCGGCACGAGTTCGTCCCACCCGAGTATCTGGACCTCGCCTACGCCGACCGCCCGCTGCCGATCGGTGCCGGACAGACGATCAGCCAGCCCTACATCGTGGCCTACATGACCGAGGCGCTCGAGCCGGGCCCCGACGATCTCGTGCTCGAGATCGGAACCGGCTCAGGATACCAGGCGGCGGTGCTGGCCGAGATCGTCGCCCGGGTCGTGACGCTCGAGATCTCGCCGATCCTCGCCCGCCGCGCCGCGCGCGCGCTGCGCCAGCTCGCGTACCGCAACGTGGCGGTCGTGGCGGCCGATGGCCGCCACGGGCTACCGCGCGCCGCCCCGTTCGACGCGATCCTGCTCGCGGCGGCCCCCGCTCGGGTGCCCCAGGCGCTCGTCCACCAGCTCGCCGAAGGCGGGAGGATGATCGGCCCGGTGGGAGGAGAAGCCGACCAGGTGCTTCGTCGCTGGAGGCGCCAGGGATCGGCTTTCGAAGTCGAGGATCTGATCCCCGTGCGCTTCGTCCCCATGACGGGCGAGGGTCGTTGACGTGACGCATCCATGGCACGACCTGGCCCCGGGACCCGAGGCGCCTGCGGAGTTCTTCGCGGTCATCGAAATCCCCAAGGGTGGTAAGGTCAAGTACGAGGTCGACAAGCCGAGCGGGATGCTGCGGGTCGACCGTGTGCTCTACTCCTCGGTCGTCTACCCGGCGAACTACGGGTTCATCCCCCGGACGCTGGGGGAGGATCACGACCCGCTCGACGTGCTTGTGCTCATGCAGGAGCCCGTGCACCCGCTGTCCGTGCTGCGGGCGCGCCCGATCGGGATGATGTCGATGGAAGATCATGGCCTTTCCGATGAGAAGATCCTCTGCGTCCACATGGACGATCCGGAATACATGAGCTACCGGCACATCGACGAGCTCCGACCCCACC
>DASQEN010000002.1:0-2065 GCA_035633635.1 Gemmatimonadota bacterium
GTCGAGGAGCTTCTGTAGGCGATCGTCGATCGTGAGCACGACCGTGTTCCCCACCGTCGGCCGATGGAGCGCGAGCGTCTTGATCTCGCGCTGGGCGGCGTCGCGCTCGATTTCACGCCAGCCGTAGGTGCCGCGGAGGTAGTCCTCGTAGATCGCCTCGATCCCGGTGCGGCCGATGTCGTCGTCGGCCAGGTACCCCGCGTCCTTCAGCTTCTCGAGCTCCTGTTCGGTGATCGGCCCCGTGTATCCGATCACCGGCGCGTACAGCGTTCCGTCCAGGTAGAGGCGGATGTTCTCGGGGTCGACGCGCACGCCCGGAAATAGCTCGGCGCGTTCGGTCACGGCCAGGGCGATCTCCCGCGGAACGGGCGTCTTCGAGATGCGAGCCGGCTCGTACGGGTTGCGCTGGCGCTGCTTCTGGATCGCCTGCGCGACGGCGTCGCTCGGCATGGCCAGGAGCGAGCCCAACCGCTGCGAGAGCTCCTGTTCACGGGCGCGCGGCAGGTCTACGGGAATGATGCTGATGGCGAAGCTCGGGACGTTCCGCGCGAGCACATACCCGTTTCGATCCACGATCCCGCCGCGCTCGGCGGCCACCGGCAGCCGGAGGATCCGGTTCTGCTCGGAAAGCTCGTGGTAGTAGCCGCCCCGAACGATCTGCAGGTCGTACAGCCGGACGGTGAGCGCCGAGAAGACGAGGAAGACCGCCGCTCCGAACGCGATGAAGCGGCGGACCGAGATGAAGGCGCGCGGGTTTTGCCTCACCAGATCCCTAACGCTCCCTGCTTCTCAGTGGCGCGGCGGAGCAGTCGCGCAACGGGATAGATCGCGAGCGCGAGCAGCCCCGTGTAGACAGCGCTCGCGACCGTCGTGCCTGCCGCGAGCGGGAGCGACGAAACGCCTCCACCGGTGACCGCGAGGATGCCGAGGTAGATCAGGCCGGCGGCCAGCGCGGCGAGACCGACCAGAACCGCTCCCACGACGATCGGCGTCGGACGGCTGGATCCGGCCCCGCGGAGCCCTACCGCGGCAACGGGCGGGAGCGAGGCGAGTGCAAATGCCCCAAGCGGGCCTGCCGAAATGAGATCCGAGACAATCCCGCCGAGGAAGGCCCACCACACGCCCTCGCGGGCGCCGGCGGCGACCGACCACGAGGCAGCTACCAATATCGGTAGCGACGGGCGAGCCCCACCGACCGCAATGAGCGGCGCCACGGTCCCCTGAAGGAGAGCCGCCACAACCGGGATCAGGATGCCGAGCAGAAAGCGCATCGAACCCCCTTCGCGGGACCAGACGCTGGTGGACATGGGTTCGCTCTTGGTCGTGCGGCTCCAACGGACTCCCATGACTGTTCGTGGATTATCAGGCCGCCGCACCAGGAATTGGGTACGATCGGTGGCTACCGCGCTATCTAAAATGGTTGCGGAGGGACGGGCTCAACAGGGTCGCGAACCCTGACTTCGATGTGGTCCGAAAGGCTCACCTCGGCTAGAATGGAGGGCACGAACATCCCCGTTCTGCGCCCCAGTTTTACCCCGATTCCGGCCGGTGTTTCACGTGTGACAAGGCTGACGGATTGACGATTCTGGTCGTCAGCAACCAGAAGGGCGGAGTGGGGAAGACGACGACCGCGATCAGCCTGGGAGCTGCCCTCGTCGAGCAGGGCGAGAAGGTACTGATTGTCGACCTCGACCCGCAGGCGAACGCAACCAGCGGGCTTGGAATCAGCAAGGCCCCGCCGAACCGTATCTACGGCCTCATCCTGAAGGAGCTACCAATCGAAGACTCGATCGTCCCGACAGCCGTGCCCGGTCTCGACATCATCCCCTCTGGCCCAGACATGGCCGGGGCCGAAGTCGAGCTTGTGCCGCTGATGGCACGCGAGTATCGCCTTCGAAACGCCCTCCGGTCCACCCAAAGCTACGACACGGTGTTGGTGGACTGTCCGCCGTCCTTGGGGCTGTTGACGATCAACGCGCTCACCGCTGGAGACGCAGTCCTTATTCCGGTCCAGTGTGAGTACTACGCCCTTGAGGGCCTCGCGCAGCTCCTCTCAACCATCGAC
>DASQEN010000003.1:0-11451 GCA_035633635.1 Gemmatimonadota bacterium
CGTCGAGACCCGTGGGGAGCCTGAGCAGGCTGACGCGCGGCCGATCGGCCTCATCCGGGTACTTGGCGTCGTGCACGGCGAGGAAGCGGTCGCCCTCGATCCAGGCGAGACCGCTCAGGTCCGGCAGGGTCGACGCGCGCCGGAATCCCGCGTCCTCCGACACGACCTGCGCCCGCGGTGACGCGCAGGCACCGATGGAGAGCAGGATGCCAGCGGCTACAAGCGGTCGGACGGTCAAGAAACGCGTTATGGCTCTCTCCGGTGTTCGAGCGAGGTACGGCGCAATATGGAACCACCCGATGCCTCGCGGAAAGGCCGGGAAGTCTCTCCCGAAAGACAGAGGGCCCCGCCGCGAGTCGCGACGGAGCCCTCTTCACCACCGGCCGGAGCCGGGGCGTTTGGCTTAGAACCGGATCTCGGCTCCGAACCGGATCTGCCGGGGTTCGCCGTAGTTGAAGGGCGTGTTGTTCACGGCGATCTGGCCGCGGAACAGCGTCTCCTGGCTCTCCTCCAGCGTGATCGTGCCGTCGCCGTTCAGGTCCTGCCGCGAGAACTCGTCCTGCCACTCCGCCAGGACGTCGCTGACCTCCAGCGGGAAGCCGACCGCCGCGCCCTCGATCAGGAAGTTGCCCGGGATCTGTGGGTTGCGGCTGTCCTCGAACTCGAGGCCGTCGCGGTCCGGGAGCCCGGTCGTCGAATTGACCGCGACGACGTTCACGTGGTTCAGGAAGTTCTGCACCAGGCCGAACACGCTCAGGTCCATCCCGCCGACGTCCAAGCCCTTGCTCACCCGGATGTCCCCCGAGTGGAACCACGGCAGACGGCTGGCGCCGAAGTCCTCGACCGGCGCCTGCTGACCTTCCAGCGACCGCCGCGTGAACGGGGTGCCGGACTGCGCGTTGTACGTCAGATACGCGCCGAAGTTCTTGAACACCGTCCCCCAGGTCGTCCCCTCGCGGAAGTCCTCCGGGAACTGCAACGCGAACTGCCAGTTGATGTTGTGGAGACGGTCGAAGTCCTCCGGCTGAAGCTGGGTCGGTGGCGTCAATAGCGCGCCCTGGCCCTCCAGCGGATCGAAGATGCGGCCGAACCCGGCGCCCGTTGCCCAGTCCAGCGGCGAGCTCGTCGTGCCGCGCGCCCACTGCAGCGACCACGCCAGGTTCGTCGACCAGTAGTTCGAGTACCGCTTGCTCACCGTGAGGTCGAACCCCTTGACGTTCCCGTTGTCGCCGTTGACGTACACCCGTCGCTCGTCGAGCTGCGGATCGATCGCGCGCGCCTGGAACACGTCCAGCCGGATCGCCCCCTTGCGGTCGCGGTTATACCCCACCACGTCCAGCACCAGGTTCTCGCTGATCAGGTGCGTGATCCCAGCCTCGAACGCGGTCGTCTCGATGAAGTCCAGGTCCGGGTTGCCGTACTGGATGTTGTTGTTGCCGCCCGACGCGGCGATGTCGGTCAGGAAGCTATTGAAGAAGTGCTGCAGCTGCGGCAGCTGGTAGAACTTCCCGAACGACAGCCGGACCTGGGTGTCATCCGTGATCGGATGCGCCACCCCGAGCCGCGGGGCGATCTCGTCCTTCGTCTTCGCGTCCTGGACATCGGCCTCACGACATTGCGTCGCGCCCAGCGTCGTGATCGAGCAGTCGACGAAGCCGGGCAGCGCCGGGAACACCGTGTTCGGATCCCAGTGGTCCCACCGCAGGCCCAGGTCGATCACCAGGTCGCCGTAGTCGAGCCGGTCCTGGACGTACGCGGCGCCGACCATCGGATCGACGTCCCAGACGTCGGCGAACACGTTGTCGTCGATGTGCGGACCATCGTGGTTCAGGTTGATCCAGTTCCACTCCACCCCCACCTTGCCGCGATGCACGCGGTTGAGCTGCGAGTCGAGGTCGGCGCGGATCCCGTACCGCCGCTCGTCCTGCTTGGCGAAGACCGAGCTGAAGCCGGGCCGGGTGAAAAAGATGTTCCGCTGGCCGAACACCGGATCCGGGTTGGTGGCCCCGAGGGTCGGCAGGTTGAACGTGCTATTGGTCAGCGAGTCCTCGAAGAAGAACTCGACGTTGCCGATCCGGTAGTTGAGGAAATCCTCCTCGAACGCGTCCTCATCCACCACGCACGCCGCGCCGCAGGCGTCGCCGAAGTGATCCTGCAGGACATCGGACATCGCCACCGTCAACGGGACCCCCTGCCAGAACTTCGACAGGTGGTAGTTGCCGCGGACCTGGAGGTTCAGGCTCCGCTCGCCCGTCTGGAAGAGCTGCTGGTCGTAGCCCAGGATGAAGTCGTGCGTGTACGTCCGGGCAGAGAACCAGGCCAGGTACTGATTCAGCCCCCGGCTCGGCTGGAAGTTCTCGAACTGGTCGCGCGAGTACAGGTAGGTTCCCGTCGTCTTGGCATTCCACGGCAGGAACGCGGTCAGCTTGCCCTGACCCAGCGTCCGGTCGCCGCGGTTGCCCGGCAGCACTTTCTTCGTCGAGCCGCTGTTGTCGAGCTGGTCCCCCGTGGCCGGGTTGAAGCCTGCCGCCGTCGGGAAGAAGTCCTCCGCCCCGGTGGCCTCGAACGATCCGTAGGCCGTCAGCATCTCGGGGATGATCGGGCCCCCGAGCGACGCCTGCAGGTTGTTGAACCCGTAGCTCTGGTCGAGCGCGTCCGAGAACTCGTCGGTCGTGAACCGCACGTTGCCGTGGTACTCGCGGCCGCCCTCGCGCGTCACGATGTTGATGATCCCCGACTGCGCGTGGCCGAACTCGGCGCCGAAGCCGCCCGTGATCACGTCGATCTCCTCGACCGCGAAGTTCGAGACGGTGGTCGAGTTCGTCTGCGAGTTGAGGTCGGTGATCAGGACGCCGTCGACGAAGGTCGCCGACTCGGTGGCCCGGCCGCCGCGGACGATGAAGCCGCAGCCGGTGCCCTGCGCGATGCCGCAGTTGAACTCATCCTGGTAGATCCCGGCGCCGAGCTCGATCACCTCGTCGATATCGCTTGCCGGAAGGTTCCGGACCTCCTCGCCGGTAAAGCGCGCCTTCGAGATCGTGTTGTCGCGCGCCACCAGCGGCTCGCGCTCGATCGTGGCCACGATCCCCTCGGCCTGCACGACCTCGCTCGACAGCTGGAAGTCGAGCGTCATCGTCTGACCGGCCAGGATCCGCTGCTCGTTGGTCGTCGTCTGGTAGCCCAGGTACTGAGCCGTCAGCTGCTGAAGACCGACCGGGACGTTGTTCACGAAGTAATAGCCGTCCTCGTTCGTCACGTTGCCGAGGTTGGTGCCCTCGACCACGACCTGCGCGCCGACCAGGGGCTGGCCGGTGTCGCTGTCGGTGACCGTGCCGATCACCTTACCGGTGACCTGGGCGAATGCCGCGCTACCGCTCAGGAAGAGCAGTGCCGACGCGCCTAGAACAAGAACCGTTCTCTGGGAACGCGAAAGCGAACCAGAGTCTGCCATGTGAGCCTCCCTTTCGATCGGGACTTGTCGCCAGGCTGGCGATCCTCAGCGTAAGGCTCTGGGGAGGCTCTGTCTTGAAGCTTTTCGGGACGATGGAAGAAAGCGAGCTTCAGTGCTTGCGGAGATCGCGGTAGCGCCGAGGGGACAACCCGTTCCGTTTGCGGAACTCACGCGTGAAGTGGCTCTGGTCGGCGAACCCCGCCCGCGCCGCGATCGCCGAGAGCGGCTCCCCGGTCTCGGCCACCTGCCGGGTCGCCCATTCGATCCTGAGCCGCCGGATGTAGGTCCCGAGCGAGACGTGGAAGTGATTGCGGAAGGTCTTGGCCAGATGCGAGGGATGGACGTCCACGGCCGTGGCGACGTCCTGGAGCCGGAGCTTCTCCTGGAACCGGTCGTGGACCAGGTCCTGGGCCCGCTCCAGCCACGCCGGCGGACGGCCGTTCAGACCGTCGCCTGCTTCGAGCCGGGCCGCCAACGCGAGCATCTCGAGGACGAGCGCCTCGATCGCGATCGGGGTGACCGCGTCGGGGGAGCGGACCTCGCCGCTGAGCTGCCGCGCCCGGTCGGCGATGACGCCGTGCCGGAAGCAGTGGATCTCCTCCCAGAACCGGCTCGCCGGCCGCAACCGCTCGGTCTCGACCGGGTCCGGCTGGATGACCAGGACGTGGGCCCCCGCGTCCTGGATCCGGTTGGCGTGCCGCTCCCCCGCCGGCTCGGTGAACACGGTCGAAGGCGTGCACTCGTGCGTCAC
Organism: Gemmatimonadota bacterium; assembly: GCA_035633635.1. Taxonomy (GTDB): domain Bacteria; phylum Gemmatimonadota; class Gemmatimonadetes; order JACCXV01; family JAHWKZ01; genus JAICNR01. The sequence goes on from DASQEN010000003.1 coordinate 4,203, forward strand.
CGTGCGGAACACGTCCAGGAAGGATCCCGACAACATGGTGGCGAAGATCGGCCGCTCGTGGACGTGGGGCGGCAGGACCTCCCCGGCCGGGAACCACGCGTCGGTGATGCGGAAGCCGCCCACGTTGACGACGTCGAAGCGCGGGCTTCCCATGTGGACGGGCACGAACCTGGTACCCATGATCTCGCTCCTCTGGCCATGAAACTCCCTGCGCTCTATGCGGGTTGTGCGTAAGTGGCACTGTGGAGGCGATTCCTCTTGAAGGAAGCGATCTTTCTGGAAGAATCCGAGCGATCCGTCGGGGTGCGGCGCTAGAGTGAAAAGAGTCGCAAAGGTGTTGACAGTCGGGGAAGCAAAGAAGGGCCACCGGCCCTATCCTTTGAGGAGTGTTGTCTCTGTGAAGAAGCACTCCAGCACGGGAGGTCGGACCGATGACCCTGGAACAGACATGCTTTGACATCCTGGACTCCTTTCCCCTCCCAAGAGGATAGGAGTCCACGAAAACGGGGGCACTCCACTATCAAATAACCCTTATCTGGCGTACTTCTTTGTCTTGCTCGGTAAGGCCTAGTTTTCTGGCCCTTTGTCCCTCAAGGGGCTCATCAATAGGCTGTCTGATTATTGAGGTGCCTTGGCCAACTACACGCTCTAGAAACAGTGGTACCAAAGACGGATCAAACTGACTCCCAGAGAACTTACTGAATTCTGCCTTGACCCTATCCAGATCAAGTGCCCTTCGGTAGACGCGGCTTGTAGTCATCGCGTCAAAGGCATCAGCCAATAGTATGATCCTGGACCCAAGTGGAATCTGTTCGCCTTGTAATCCATGAGGATATCCAGATCCATCCCAATTCTCATGGTGATGTCGGATCATGGCTTCAATTTCGCCTCGAAAGTAGGTAACTTGATTTGCCAGGTCTGCGCTTACAACCGAGTGAAGACGAACCAGTCTTCGTTCCTCCTCCGTCAGTTTACCCGCCTTCCGAACAATTCCAGATAGATCCAGGTGAATCTTGCCCAGATCGTGGAGATATGCGGCCAACTCAATTTTCTCTGTTTCGGTGGGAGAGAGCCGCAAGGCCTCGCAAAGTTGCCTAGAATAAGTTGCTACACGATCCGAATGTCCAGCTGTGTACGAGTCATGCATTTCTATAATCTTAATTAACGTTCTAACAGTCTCTCGATAGGTCTGTTTCAGTTGCAAATACTGGCTATACGCCACACGTACCATCATGATCGGGAGCATTACAAGCACGAGGCCAATTAACCACAACTCCTGATACGCAAAAGCCACGGCCAACGCTATTGGTGCCGACATGAGCTCATAAACGAAGGCCCACTGGAAATTCCGTTGCCAAAACCGGTGCGGAGCCTCTCTGTAGATAAGGGCTGCTCCCAAACTGACAAGCCAAGTATTACTCAGCCAATAAACTAGGGCAGCTAATCCGAAGGCGGCAAAGAATAGAAGGCTTCCGCGAAGCTCATGCGCCCCACTAAGCACTCCAAATGTCATCGCCCCTGCTAAGACGCTGATAGCTGTCTGAACACCATTGAAGAGGGCCTTAAGGGGCTTTCTCTGTTGAACGACAATTTCAGAGATAAGTGTAGCGGCAAAAGCTGCGGTGGAAGCCCAAATAGGTTCAAAGAGTACAAGGAGCGCCCAGAAGACCGTCCCGGATAACCCCAGATAAGCATTACCAAAAGGTACTTCGAGAGGGTATCTATCCGACAGAATCGCGAGTAGTGCAAAAACACAAAGTCCAACTACAGTCCTAGAATCCAGGAAAATGTCGACAGAAGAGAATGTGAGAACTCCCGCCCAAGCTATAAGCAAACTGCAGGTAAGAAGATTCAATCTTCTTTCGCTATGGACAGTCGAAACGGAAGCCTGCTCCGAGCTCATTTGAAGAATCAGGGGGCCGATCTCTATGGCTAAAAACTAGCCGAGGAGTGCGGTGGTTCCAAACCGCATCAGGAACTGAAGCAGTGCAAACAGCTTGGCGAAGAGCGCCGGGCTGTTATCTAACACTGGCGAAATCACCGATGGAGCCAGCATGAGCGTCACCTCCTTCTAAAGGACACTGGCCCTGTTCCGCTCACAGGGCGGTGCGCTCCGCTCGTTTGGCCGCTCGGCTCAGTCCTGCTTCCGCAAGAGTCCGGCCCCCAATCCCTCCTTGTCTCCTAGGTGTTTACGGCCACGCCCTCGGGCGCGGCCCAGTAGCGGTTGAGCCCGTCGAGCACGGCGCGTGCGGCCGAGCTCTCCGGGTCGGCGTGCTCCAGGGCGGCGCCGTGGAACCGGCGGCGCTCCCTGCCCTGCAGCACGGTGAGAACAGCCAGGAGCCCGTCCTCGTCCCCGACTTCGAACTCTTCCAGCCCCTCGAGCCCGAGCGCCATCCCGGCGCCGGCGGCGCTCCGGGTGACGGCATCGATGGCGGCGCGGGCGGACGACTGCATGCGCCCGCGGCGCGTGTCAGCCTCGCGGATCGTGGCGGTGGTCCGCCCGTCCTCGTGCGCGATCTCGACCGTCACCTCGCAGTACCCCCTGCCGTCGGGCTTGCAGTGGACACCGAGGAGGCGGATTCGATCCGTGTCGGCGGTCGGGTACTCGGGCGGCTCGTCGCCCCCTTCGTTGCCCTCGCCCAGGTCTTCCTGCACCGCGGCGTACGCCCCGTTCTGCCCATTGGAGCGCCCGTTCATGACCCGGATCGCCTTGTGGTCGATCCTTAGCCCGAGCCCGCTCATGAGCGCGGACTCGATGTCGCGGATGACGCGGGTCGTGGAGCGGCTCTCGGCGATCCGGACCTCGACGGAGTCGATCGAACCGTCGTTGGCGACCCTTACCTCCACGGCCTCGACACCCCGGATCATGCGCAGGAGATCTCGAATTTCTGATGCGGACACGGACATTTCGCAGCGACCCCGCGACCCTGAAGGTGGTCAGACTGTGTGCCAGCTAACCATAGCACCTTAAAGCGAGTTGTCAACTCCGGCCACTGATCCCCTTCGGGCATTTAAAGATGTAGCCGTGAAGAATTGAACCCGAGGACAGGGCGTCCGCGCATGACCGTGCGGGGGGACGTCCGGTCGCACCTGGGTAGACTGCAAGTCCCGTTCCGTCGCGGCTCGCCCTCGGAGGCGGGCGATTCGCTGCAGGCGGGTAACGGGGTGCGGCCCAGAGGCGTTTATTGCGGACGTGATGCCCAGAGAATCATTTCGCCACGGAGGGTCCCTGCGGGCGCTCGATCGCCTGCTCCCGCTCGCCCTGGCCGCGACGGTCGCCCTGACGGGCTGCGAGGCGGGCGGCGGCGACTCCTCGGCGACGTCGGTCACGATGTTCCGCGGCGGCTCCGATCACCTGGGCGTGTCGGCGGGACCCGCGGGGGCGGCCTACGGCGGGCTCCTCTGGCGCGTCCGAACCGGCGGCCCGGTCCGCTCCTCCCCGGTCGTGGCCGGCGGCGTCCTCTTCGTGGGGAGCTCCGACGGGCGGCTCCGCGCCCTGGATGCCCGAACGGGCGAGCTCCGCTGGGCGGCCGACGCCGGGGCGCCGATTGACGCCGCGGCTGCGGTGGCGGGGGAGCTCGTCCTTGCCGCGACCCGCGCCGGCGAGTTCCTCGCCTTCGATCGCGCGACCGGCGAGGTCCGCTGGCGGGTCCGGAGCGGGGCCGAGCAACCGCTCGCCTGGGAGGGGATGAGCGGCGACCTCTACACCGCCTCGCCGGCCGTGGCAGGCGACGTGGCGGTGTTCGGCGGGGGGGACGGGGTCGTCTACGCGATCGACCTCGCGGACGGCGAGGTCCGCTGGCGATTCGCGACCGAGGGGCGCGTGCGGAGCTCGCCCGCGGTCGCCGACGGGGTCGTTTACGCGGGGAGCGCGGACGGATCGCTCTACACGATCGCGCTCGCGGACGGCCGGCTTCTCTGGCGCTTCGACACCGAGGGCCGGCAGCTCGACTCCTCGCTCTTCGGCTACGACCGCCGGACGATCACCTCCTCCCCCGCGGTCGCCGGCGGCGCCGTGTTCTTCGGCTCGCGGGACGGCTCGCTCTACGCGGTCGACGCCGAGACCGGCGCGCTCCGCTGGCGGGTTCTCCACGACGACACGTCCTGGTCGATCGCCTCGCCGGCAGTCGTCGACTGGCTCGTCCTCGACGCCTCCTCCGACGCCGGCTTCTTCCACGCTGTCGACGCGGTGACGGGGCGGGTCGTGTGGCGGGTGGACGTGGGTGCACCCTTGTGGCCCTCGCCGGTCGTTGCGGGAGACACCGCGTGGTTCCTGACGTCGCTGGGCGAGCTCTGGGGCGTCGATCCCAGGACCGGCGCGGTTCGGGAACGCGTCCAGCTCGGCGTCCGCACGAAGTCGTCCCCCTGGATCGAGGACGGCGCGCTCTACATGGGGACCGACGAGAGGTACGTGCTCGCTGTCCGCCTCGTTGACCCGCCAGGCCTCGCCCGCGCGGTCTACTGGGACGCGGCTACCGAGGAGCTGAACGGGGTGGCAGGCTCGGAGGCGGTGCGGGACTTCTTCGCGGCTGGGGGCCGACTCGCTCGCGGCTTTCCTCGAGGCGCGGATCGCCGACCGCGCGCCGGCGGTCGTCGTGTTCGCGCAAGACCAGCTGCCGGAGAGGCTTGCCTCGGACAGCGCGAGCAGCCCCGCCGGCGCCGCGCTCTTCCGCCGCTGGCTGGACGCCGGCGGCAAGGCGGTCTGGCTCGGGCTTCCGCCGCTCGTCTGGCCCGCGGGGCCCGACGGGCGCGCGTACTCGACGATCGACCGCGCGGCGACCCAGCGGCTCCTCGGCGTCGACCATTCCCCGCGTTTTTCGACGGCTTCGGCGCGACGGTCACCGACGCCGGCCGCCGCTGGGGGCTCGAAGAGGGCTGGCTCTCCCGCTGGTCGGCCGACACCGCGGGCGTCGAGGCGCTGGCGCTCGACGAGAACGGCCACGCGGCCGCGTGGGTGAAGTCCTACGGCGGCCCGCCCGGGAGCGGCTTCGTCCGCCTCGAGGCCGACGGTCGCGACCCCCAGAGGCTCGCGCTTGTCGCCGCCGCCGCCGAGGGGTTCCCGGACCATGAAGAATGACCCCTTGTCCGCTCGATGCTCGCACTCCCACGCCCCCTCGACGTTAAGAGCGCGTCACGTAGCTCGATGTCCCGCGCTGCTCCTCGGCCTCGCGCCGGACCACAGGGTGAAATTGACTGTGGCCTCGTAAACCTACGCGAGAGAATCAACTAACTTCGATGATGGAGGGATCGCACCAGGCATTTCAAGAGCGCAGCCGGCGCTCGCCGGAGCGCGCCGGCGAGCTGAGGGGTGCTGGCGGGTGGATGAAGAGCTGACTCCATACAGGAGGTTCAAATGATGGAGACGAGGTTGCGGACGAGCTGGGCAGCCACCCTGGTGGTTGCGCTGGTGGCCTGCGGAGGTGCGAGAGAGGAGAGCGGGCCTGTAGCGGAGCGGGTGGAGATCGAGACGACGAGCTACGCCTACAGCCCGGCGACGATCACGGTCCCTGTCGGGAGGATCCGGTTCGTGATCCACAACGCGGCGGACATCGTCCACGGGTTCGAGGTCGAGGGGCAGGGAATAGAGAAGGAAATCGAGGAGATCCAGCCCGGGGCGACCGACAGCCTGACCGTGACGCTCGAGGAGCCGGGAACGTACGAGATCTATTGTCCTGTGGACGACCACGAGCAGCGCGGGATGACTGGAACACTGCAGGTGGAGGCGGCGACCCCATAGGGACCACGGCCTTGCGTTAGCGCCTTCCCAGGCAGCGGGTTCGTCCGCCTCGAGGTTTGCCTTCCAGCCCCATTCGGCGAATGCGCTGAGGGCGCGCCATTGACATACTGTGTGCCACACTGTATTGTATGTCACATGGCTAGGACGGAACCAAAGGCCGACCCCGCGATCCCTGTGGACGAGACGATCGAGAAGCTTACGCTCGAGCTGCGGCGCGGAGTCATCGTGCTCGCCTGTCTCAGTCGGCTCGACGAGCCGAGCTACGGCTACGAGCTGCAGCAGCGGCTCGCGGCGCGGGGGATGGGGATCGAGCAGGGGACGCTGTACCCCCTGCTGCGCCGGCTGCAGGAGCAGGGTTTGCTGGCCGAGGAGTGGATCGTCGAGGGCTCGCGCCCGCGCAAGTACTATCGGCTCACGGACGCCGGGAAGCGGGCGCGCGCCGAGCTGCGGGAGCATTGGAACGAGATGTCGGCGGTGCTGGACGCGCTGCTGGATCCGGAAAACGGAGGCTGACCGAGATGGATCTGATCGAACGGTACGTGAAGGCGGTGAGCGGGAGGCTGCGGCCGAAGCGTCGCGGCGAGGTGGAGGCGCGCGGCGATCCTCGATGCGCTCGACGCGCGGGGCGCGCCGCCCGAGAACGAGGAGACCGTGGTGGCGGTTCTGTCGGAGCTCGGCGAGCCGTCCCGCGTGGCGGCCGGTTACGAGCCCGGCCGCCAGTACCTGATCGGCCCCGAGCTGTATCCGCTGTTCCGGCGGGTGGCCAAGGTGGCGCTGGCGATCCTGGTCGCGGGGAGCGCGCTCGCCTTCGGGGTCTCCGTGCTGCTGGGCGGGCTGGCGGACTTCCGCGCCGGGGATCTCCTCATGGACACGCTGGGCTTCGCGCTGCGCGCAGCCCTCTTGGCGGTGGTCGTGCTCGTGGCGGCGTTCGCGTGGCTCCAGCGGGCGGAGGTGCGGCCGCCCCGGCGCTTGCTGCCCGGGGAGGGGGTCTGGGATCCGCGCTCCCTTTCCGGGGTGCGAGGCACGGACCCCGCGCCCCGCTTCGAGACCGCCGTGGGACTCGTCGCCACCGCGGTCGTGCTCGTAATCCTGGGCGGCGTTGGCCGGGCGGCCGCCGAGGCTCTCCCACAGGTTGCGGCGGGGCTGCGGCCGCTCCTTCGCCACGCGGTGGTCGAGGGCGTGATGCTCCTTCAGGTCGCGGCCGTACTCTCCGCGCTCGCCCACGCGGTCGCCCTCGTCCAGGGGCGCTGGCGGCCCTACACGCGCGGCCCGCGTGTCGTGGCGGACGCGATCGGCGTGTTCGTCTTTGTCCGCGTGCCGGTCGAGCTCGTCGTTCACCGCGCGGCGCTATTCGAGGCCGGGCTGTCACGCAACCTCGTGATCTGGCTCGTCGGGACCGCCATCGTGGTCGCTGCGGTCGGAACGGCTGTGATCGTGGGTCTCAGCACCCGTTCGTGGTACGGCCGGGCGCGGAAGCGATCGGGATCGGGTCCGGTTGCAGCGCCGGCGCTC
>DASQEN010000004.1:0-20734 GCA_035633635.1 Gemmatimonadota bacterium
CGCCGGTCGAGGTCATCGAGTAGATCCGTCCGCCCTCCCGCATGAGACCGTTCTCCACCAGATCCCGCGCCCAGTACAGGAGAGAGTTCGCCATCACGTCGAGCGTCATCTCGAGCTCGCGTTGCGCGAGCCCCGCCTGCCCCTCCTTGCCGATGTAGGGCTTGAGGGTCCCGAACGCGAGCGAATGGAGCAACACGCGGACCTGGTCGCCGGTCTCGCCCAGCCGGCCCTTGACGTGTCGCACGATCTCCTCGCGCTTGGCGGGATCGGCGGCGTTGACGTTGAAGAACTCGACGTCGCGGCCGGTCGCCCGGATCGCGCCCACGACCTCCTCGACGTGCGCCATCGTAGACTTCCGGTCCAGGTGCACACCGTAGACGTTGAAGCCATCCTCCGCGAACGCGCGCGCGCAGGCCTCCCCGAACCCGCTGGACGAGCCGAGAACGAGCGCCCAATCAGCCAAGCTTCCTCCTCGATACGTGGTCGCGAGAGACGTCGCCGCGCGAGTCGCGGCGGGCGCACAAGCTATCGCCGCGGCAAGGGGCCTGCTAGCGGGTGGGGCTGCAGACCTAGCGGGGAGTCAGGGGCCCCGCGGGATCGGCCACGTCCGCCAGCACCGCGCGCGGGATCGTGACCGCCTGAGGACCGGCCGCATAGGGGGCCACCTGGTACGGGTCGAAGAAGACGATCAGCCCCTCCTCGACGAGGGCCCACCGCGTGAAGTTCACCGGATCCGGCCCCGCGCCCTCCGCGATCCAGTCGGCATCGGCCATCTCCCCGAGATCGGACTCGAGCGCCGGGATCGCCGCCTTCGACAAGACCTCCGCCCACGCGGACCCGGCACCGAAGACGTCGTCGGTTGTCAACGCGCGGCGGCGATCGGCGTCCCAGACCAGCGTGATCGTATAGTGCCCCGGGTGGGCGGCCCCCGCGTAGAAGACCGACACGTCGAGGACGACCGAAAGGATCGGCGGGTGGGCCCAGAGGACCGACCCGTCCGCATCGAACGACGAGGTCCACTCCGGGTCGGGCGATTCCCACTCGGCGAAGTTCGCGTGGAATTCCTCGATCTCTGCGGCGACGATCGAGTCCAATTCGGTCTCGAATCCCGCCCACGACGGATCGGCCGCCGCTGGCCCCTCGATGGCCGGAACCCGCGCGGTAGCGGTCCAGCCGGCGGCCGAGTCGCCTGCGGTGATCGTCCGGGTTACGACCCGGGAGTCGGAGGTCAGAGGCATGCCCTCCTGGGCGTCGGCCGCTCTCGGCGGCAGGATGGGGGCGAGCGCCGCGAGCAGGGCGCATACCTCGAGCGCGCGCGTCGGGGCAGGGCGAAACGAGTTCACGGGGACAAGATACCGCGGCTGGACGAGGAGCCCTAGCTTCGCATCGTGCTCTCGACATCACGCCGCTCGCGGGCGGGCACTTCGCTTGCGGCCGCTGTCTGCCTGGCCGGGGCATGCCGCGCGGCGGCGGACGGGGGCACCGGCGGCGTGCCGGCCTGGCCCGACACGCTCCCGGCCGCGAGCGCCTTCGGCGCCCCGCGCGGCTTCGCTCCGGTGCGGGCCGTCTTGCACGTCCACTCGGTCTTCTCCCACGACGCGTGCGACGATTCCCCGGTCGACGACGCGGGGCGCCCGAACGATGCATGCCTCGCGCGCTTCCGGCGTGCGATCTGCACGGCCCGGCTCGGCGCCGTCTTCCTGACCGAGCACGATCGACGGCTGGTCGAGGCCGACTCCCTCGCCGACGCGCTCCTCCTGCGAGAGGGCGACCGCCGGGTGCTAGTCGACGGCGAGTTCCGCGCGTCCCGGATCGCCTGCCCCTCGCCAGGTCAGGGCGCGCTCCTGTTCCCGGGGGCCGAGAACCAGCTCATGCCGATCGCGCTCGACTTCCTGCCAGCGGGGTCGCGCGAGGAGCGTCGGTCGTTTTACGACGCCGACACGGCCGGCACCGCGGACGTCTACCGGCGCTACGGCGCGGTCGTCCTCCTGCCCCATCCCGAGGACGAGCCGCTCGCGAAGATCGCCGCGCTCGACCCCGACGGGATCGAGATCTACAACCCGCACGCGAACTTCGCGTTCAAGCACCGCGCCCATCAGGGGCTCTCGCGGTTCGGCGCGGTGTGGGACATCCTGCCGTTCTACCTGCGGACGACCGGCGCCCATCCCGACCTGGCGCTTCTTCCCATGTTTCGCGCCAACCGTAATGCGATCGACAAGTGGGACGGGCTCCTGTCGTCCGGGCGGGACGTCTTCGGGTTCGGCGCCTCGGACGCCCACGAGAACTCGCTGCCGTGGACGATGGCGGACGGCGACCGCGGAGACTCCTACGAGCGGATGCTGCCGTGGGTGACCAACGTGCTACTCGTACGCGAGGCCGACGACGCGGGCGCGATCGAGGAGGCGGTCCGCGAGGGACGCTTCTACGTGGCGCTGGAAGCATGGGGGACTCCAGCGGGGTTCGACTTCCGGCTCGATCGCCCGGCGGTGGTCGCCGAGATGGGATCGGTCGCACCGCTCGAGCCCGGCCAGCGGCTGGTCGTCGAGCTTCCGCGGGTCGCGGGTCGTGCGCCCGCTCAGCCCGCCCCGGCGATCCGCGCGCGGCTCTACCGGATCGACGGTGGACGGCGCACGATCGTCGCCGAGTCGAGCGGCCGGATCGATTTCGCGGTCCGGGATCCCGGCGTGTACCGGGTAGAGGTGGGGATTGTCCCACGGCACCTCGAGCCCTACCTCGGCGGGACCGGCTACCTTCGCGAAGTGCCGTGGATCTACTCGAACCCGATCCGGGTGACGGAACCTTGAGCGGGATCTCCCGCGTTTGGCTGCGGGCGCGCACGAACGTCGCGCGGACCGACGGGACCGAGCCCTATCCCGACCTCGTGCCACTCGAGCTCGAGCTGCCGCCGAACGCCGCCTACGTGGCCGCCCTGTCGGCCGCGCGCGCGATGCCGCTCTGGCGCGTCGTTTCCGAGGATCCGGGCGCAGGACGGATCGCGGCCGAGGCGACGACCCCGCGCATGAAGTTCGTCGACGACGTCGAGATCGTCGTCGAGCCGACCGGAGCCGGGAGCCGTGTCCGCGTGCGGTCGGCGTCGCGAGTCGGGAAGACCGACTTCGGCACCAACGCGCGCCGGATCCGCGCGTTCCTGGCGCGGCTCGCGACCGCCGCTCCGGCCTAGTCAAACCTCCGGTGCTAGCTCTCGCCCCCGCATGTCGTTCCGAGCGTCGGATCCGCGTTGCCGCGGCCCGGCTCGCGGGGTATTTTTTGTGTTCGCACTGCCTCTTCTCGGAGCTCGCGCTCCCCGGTAGCTCAGTTGGTAGAGCAGGTGGCTGTTAACCACCGTGTCGCTGGTTCGAGTCCGGCCCGGGGAGCCAATTTCACCTCATCACCGACCTCCGGCCGCTGCCGGCGGACCTTTCCGCCATGAAGAAGCTCCTGGAGACCAGAGTGGCCCTCGTGACCGGCGCCGGCTCGGGCATCGGTCGCGCGATCGCGGAACGGTACGCGAGCGAGGGCGCGAACGTCGTCGTCTCCGACGTCGACGAGGCCGGAGGGGCCGAGACCGTCACGCGCATTCAAGGGGCCGGCGGGCGCGCGATCTTCGTGCGCGCGGATTCGTCGAAACCAGAGGACAGCGAAACGCTCGTCGGCGCCGCGGTAAGAGAATTCGGCGGACTCCACATCGCCGCGAACAACGCGGGCATCGGTGGACCCTCGGCACCCGTCGGGGAATATCCGATCGACGGCTGGGATCGCGTGATCGCGGTGAACCTGTCGGGGGTGTTCTACGGAATGCGATACCAGATCCCGGCGATGATCGAATCAGGCGGCGGATCGATCGTGAACATCGCCTCGATTCTCGGGCAGGTCGGCTTTCGCAACGCTTCCGCGTACGTCGCCGCCAAGCACGGCGTCGTCGGGCTCACGCAGAACGCCGCGCTGGAATACGGCGCGCGGAAGATCCGGGTGAACGCGGTCGGACCGGGGTTCATCAAGACCCCGCTGATCGAGAAGAACATGACGCCGGAGGCCCGTGAGACGCTCGTCGGGATGCACCCGATCGGCCGTCTCGGGGAGTCGCCCGAGGTCGCGGAGCTGGTGCTCTGGCTGAGCTCCGACAAGGCGTCGTTCGTGACCGGCGGATACTACGCCGTCGATGGCGGCTACCTTGCTCAGTAACACGGAAGGGCTGCTCGCGGTGGCCGTGGTCGTCATGGTCGTCGCGCTCCTCGTGATCCCGCTCGGCATTCCGGGCCTCTGGATCATGATCGGGGTGCTCACGCTGGCGACAGCCGGCGGTGAGGTGTCCCCCTGGATCCTCCTTTTCCTGGTCGTGGTGGCGGTCCTGGCCGAGCTCGCCGAGTGGGCGATCGTCGCGCGGACGAGCGCCCGCTGGGGCGGCTCGCGGAAGGCGTTCTGGGGCGCGATCGCGGGCGGCATCGCGGGGATCCTCCTGGGGCTGCCGGTCCCGCTCCCGATCCTGGGGCCGCTCGTGGCCGGGCTCCTCGGCACGTTCGTGGGGGCCGCCGCCGTCACCCTGTGGGAGACCCGCGCGCTCCGGTCGGCCGGGCGGGTGGGCTGCGGAGCGGTGCTCGGCCGCGCGTTCGCGGCTGCCACCAAGACGGCAGCCGGAGTCGTGATCCTGGTAGCGGGTGCGGCGGCGTTGATCCTGCGCTGAACCCGGCTCCCGCTAGGTGCCGGCGGAAGGAACGTCCGGGGCGTCCGTGCCCGCTGCGGTCGCAAGGCGGCGCTTCGCGCGGTACCGGCGGAGGAAAGTGAGCGCGGCGAGCGCGAACCCGAGGCCGGCTGACCCGAAGGCCAGGGCGAGCGTTCCCGCGATCGTGACCGCCAGCCGCCGCCCGAAGCCGTGGGCGACGCCCAACACGACCTCGCTTCCCGAGCCATCCGGGTATTGCCCCGTCAGGCGGTACGTTCCCGGGCGATCGACCTCGAAGGCAAGGATAGAGCGGCCCTCACGGACACGCTCACCGCCAAGCCGGAGACCTGGTCGGAGGCGTAGTACCGCCCGTCCACGGTCGCGCCGGTCTCGTGGAAGATCGTGTAGCCGCCGCTCTCCTCGAGGCGCAGCACGGCGACTCCCGGGACTACGACCTGGTGGAGACCCGCACCGAGATCGCGAAGCCGGAGGAATAGGAAGGTGCCGGCGGTAACGAGCCCCGCGACGAGGATGAGCGCCGCCGCCAGGTACCCCTTGCGACCCGGCATCATCGTCAGTCGTCGGACGGCGGGGCAGCTCCCGGCCCGGGTGGGACCGCGCAGTCGGGCACCGCGAGCGGGGTGCCGGCCTCGAGGTCCTCGGTGAAGCCGCCGGAGCAGTCGAAATCGCGCAGCGTGTAGCTGTCCGTCGCGCCCGCCGGGCGCACGACGAACGCCCACGCCACGCCCCCGGTCACGAACCGGAGCACCTGCGCGCGCTCCGGGCCACGGAAGATTTCGACCCCGGTCTCATCGCCCGGCGTGCCGGGCAGCATGTCGCGGTACATGATCGCGACCTTGCGGAATCCCTCGAGAGACGGGACGACGTGGGGGACGGCCGCCTGCGACGACGTGTCGGCGGCGGCCGAGTCGGGCGCGAGGGCCGAGTCGGCGGCGGCTGCCGCGGAGTCCTGCTGGGCCGCTGCAGGCACCGCGAGCGCTGACGGCAGGAGGATTGCCGCGGTGAAGATCATCGTGAACCGCATGGGGAGATGTTCGCGCTCTGGCGCGGATTGTCAAGCGGCGTCCTGGCCCCGATCTTCTCGCGGCCATGCGCTTCGACGCTATCCTCTTCGACCTCGACGGCACGCTCGCCGACACGCTCGACGACATCGCCGCTTCGATGAACTGGGCGCTCGAGCGGAACGCCCTCGATCCCCATCCCACCGACACCTACCGCCGGCTCGTCGGGGAGGGCGTCGGCCGGCTGGTCGAGCGCGCGCTCCCGGCCGAGCGCCAGGACCTACATGGCGCCGTCCTCGAGGACCTGCGCGCCCATTACACCGAGCACATGCTGGATCGCACGGTGCCTTACCCCGGGATTCCCGAGCTCCTCGACGAGCTGGTCGACCGCGGCCTGCCGATGGCGATCCTCAGCAACAAGCCCGAGCTCGCGACGCGCTGGATGGTGGACCGGCTGTTCTGGCAGTGGCCGTTCGCGTACGTGGCCGGCGAGAGGCCGGGGATTCCCCACAAGCCCGATCCTCGGGGGGCGGCGGAGATCGCACGCGGTCTCGGCGTGTCTCCCGCATCGGTCCTGTACCTGGGCGATACGAGCACGGACATGGAGACGGCGGTCGCGGCCGGCATGTTCGGGGTCGGCGCGCTGTGGGGCTTCCGCGACAGTGCGGAGCTGATCGCGCACGGGGCGTCGGCGGTCGCCGAGCATCCCCGCGACGTCCTCCCGTTGATCGAGGGATGATCATGCGTCGATCCCTGGCTCGGCTGACCGCAGTCACCGCGCTCGTCTCGCTCGTCGCCTGCGCTTCGGGCGGGGCTGGAGGCCTGCGGGTCGAGAGCCCGCCCCTGCCGCCGGCCCTGGGCCGGCTCGAGCGTCCGATCCCATATCCCGTCGAGGTCCCCGCGACCTACGGGCGAGCCGTGGAACGGGGCACCCGCACCAACGACGGCGCCCCGGGGCCCGGCTACTGGCAGCAGTGGGCCGACTACGACATCGCGGTGCGGATCGACACCGGGGGTCGGCGGCTCGACGGCACGACCTGGATCGCCTACCAGAACCACTCTCCCGACACGCTTCGCCTCCTGGTCGTCCAGCTGATCCAGAACCTCCACGCGCCCGGAGCCGCGCGGAGCGGCGAGGAGGAGGTCACCGGCGGCGTCAAGCTCGAGCGGGTCGTCGTCGGCGGCACCGAGCTCTCCGCGCTCGAAGGTGATGCGGAGGGCCCGGGCTACCAGGTGAGCTCGACGCGAATGTTTATCCGGCCTCCGCGGCCCGTCCTACCCGGCGGATCGGTTGAGCTCTCGTTCGACTTCGGCTTCGCGATCCCCCAGCAGGGCGCGTCGGGCCGCATGGGATACAGCGGCGACGAGCTCTTCTACCTGGCCTACTTCTATCCCCAGATGGCGGTCTACGACGACGTCGCCGGCTGGGACACCGACCGCTTCACCGGTCAGGCCGAGTTCTACGCCGATTTCGGTCGCTACGAGGTAACGATCGACGCGCCGGAGAACTGGCTGGTCGAGGGGACCGGGTCGCTCGTGAACCCCGCCGAGACGCTGACCGAAGAACTGCGCGCGCACCTCGCCGCGGCCGCGGCCGGCGACTCGGTCAGCCACGTGCTGACGAGCGCGGATTTCGACGAGCGGGTGACCGCGCCGGGCCGGAACGGATGGCTCGCGTGGCATTTCGCCGCCGACTCGGTCCACGACGTCGCCTATAGCGTGTCCCGCCACACGAACTGGGACGTGACCCGCACGCCGGTCGGCGACCGCGACGGAGACGGCGTAATCGACTACGCGCGGATCGGCGCAATCTGGCGCGACAGCGCGCCGCGCTGGAAAGAGGAGGCGCGCTACGCCGCCCACTCGATCGCCCATCACTCGGAGGTCACCGGGTTTCCCTACGCCTGGCCCCACATGACGTCGATCGAGGGCGGGGGGATCATCGGCGGGGGGATGGAGTTCCCGATGATGACGTTGATCGGCGACTATAACGAGCGTGGCGACACGTTGCTTTACGCGGTGACCGCCCACGAGCTGGCCCACATGTGGGTGCCGATGATGGTCGCCAACAACGAACGGCGCTTCGCCTGGATGGACGAGGGCACGACCTCGTTCAACGAGAATCAGGCGAAGAAGGACTTCTATCCCGGCTTGGACTGGGACCTCCCCGAGCAGGAGGAGTACATCGAGGTCGCCCTGGCGGACCTGGAGGGCGCGCTGATGATCCCGTCCGACTACCACGTCCCCGGACCGGCCTACGGCATCGCCTCGTACGACAAGCCCGCCACAGCACTGGCGGCGCTGCGCGCGATGCTCGGCGAGGAGACGTTCATGCGAGCCTATCGGGAATACTTCGACCGGTGGGCGTTCAAGCACCCCTACCCGTGGGACTTCTTCCGCACCTTCGCGGACGTGAGCGGGCGCGACCTCGATTGGTTCTGGCGCGCCTGGTACTACGAGACCTGGACGCTCGACCAGGCGATCGCGGAGGTTCGCACCGAAGGCCCCGGGACGATCATCACGATCGAGGACCAGGGCCGGATGCCGATGCCGGTAGACCTGGCGATCACCCGCGCCGACGGCACGAACGAGCGGGTCGAGATGCCGGTCGACGAGTGGCTGCGCGGAAAGGCCGGCGCCAGCGTGCAGGTGCCATCCTCGCCATCGATCACGAAGGTCGAGATCGATCCCGAACGCGACTTTCCCGACGTCGATCGCTCCGACAACGTCTGGACGAGCCCCTGAGCCGGCCGGTCGCCCTCGTCACCGGGGCTTCGAGCGGCATCGGGCTCGAGCTCGCGCGGGTCGCGGCGGCGCGCGGCCACGATCTCGTGCTGGTGGCGCGCGGCCAGGCCTTGCTCCGCGCGCTGGCCGACGAGCTGGAGCGCGACCACGGCGCCGCCGCCCACGTCGTTGTCGCCGATCTCTCGCTGCCTGACGGACCGGATTCCGCGGCCGGGGCGGTCGACAATCTCGGCCTCGAAGTCGACGTTCTGGTCAACAACGCCGGCTTCGGACTCTACGGCGATTTCCTCGACACGGACATCGGGATCGAGCGCGACATGATCGCGGTGAACGTCACTGCGCCGACCATCCTGGCGAAGAGGTTCGCGGTACAGATGGCGCGGCGCGGGCGCGGGCGGATCCTGAACGTCGCTTCCACCGCCGCCTTCCAGCCCGGTCCGCGGATGGCGGTCTACTACTCCACCAAGGCCTACATGCTGTCGCTTTCGCTGGCCCTATCGATCGAGCTCGAGGGGACCGGGGTAACGGTGACGTGCCTCGCGCCCGGCCCCGTGCGCACGCCGTTCCGCGAGCGGGCACGGGTGTCGCGCTCTCGGCTGTTCAGCGGCGAGCGGGGAAAATCGGCGGCCGAAGTGGCCCGCGCCGGGTGGGAGGCGCTGGAGCGCGGCCGAAAGCTGGCGATTCCCGGAATCTGGAACCGGGTCGGCGCGGCGGCCGCGCAGATCGCGCCGATGCCGCTCGCCGCGCGCGCGGTCGCGATACTTCAGCCGACAGAACGCGACTGAGGCCGGCCGACGGCCGGCAATGATGCCGGCGGCGCGCGAAACGAAGGAGGCCCGCGCAGCTTGCCGCGCGGGCCTCCGAGGTTCGATCCTGATCGGTCCTTGGCCTAGCGGGGGTCCTTCAGGTGCTGGTTTACGAGCTTGGTCATCTCGAACATGCTGACCTGCCGCTTGCCGTTGAACACTCCCTTGAGCTTTTCGTCGGCGTTGATCATGCGCCTGTTCTTTGAATCCTGCAGGTTGTGCTTCTTGATGTAGTCCCAGATCTTCTTCGTCACCTCGGTCCGGGGCATCGGTTTCTCACCCACCACCGCGGAGAGCTGGGCGTCCGGCTGCATCGGCTTCATGAACGCGGGGTTCGGCTTCCGCTTCTTCTTCTTCTGCTCCGCCATCGTGCGTCTCCCCAGGAAGGCGTTTTCGGTTCTGGACGGTCGTCGATGCTGTCGTCGGTGCTGTCGTCGGTGCGGGAGCGGGTTACCCGACAACGGTAAGGACCCGCCCTCATGATAACCCAACAGGGGCCGCACTACAACGTTTCAGGCCCCGGATCATGGCGACCGCCTGACGGGCGCGGCTTCGGCGCTCGACCGGGGTGACCGAAGGGTCACAGGACACCGAAGGCCAACATCGCCTCGGCGACCTTGAGGAAGCCGGCCACGTTCGCGCCTCGCACGTAGTCCACCCAGCCATCGGTGCCGTAGCCGTGCTCGACGCAGCGCTCGTGGATCTGGCGCATGATCCCCCGCAGCCGCTCGTCGACCTCCTCCCGGCTCCAGCTCAGCCGCATCGCGTTCTGCGACATCTCGAGGCCGGAGATCGCCACGCCTCCCGCGTTGGCCGCCTTGCCCGGCGCGTGGGAAACACGGGCTGCCTCGAAGACCTTTGATGCCTCGTACGTCACCGGCATGTTGGCGCCCTCGCAGACGAGCCGGCAGCCGTTGGCGATCAGGTTCTTCGCGTCGTCGGAGTCGAGCTCGTTCTGCGTGGCGCACGGGAATGCGATGTCGCACGGCACCGGCCACGGAGTGCGCCCCGCGTGGAACGTGGCGCCCCATTCGCGCGCGTACTCCTCGAGGCTCCCGGGGCGCGCGGACTTGAGCTCCTCGATCCAGCGCACCTTCTCGAGGGTGAATCCCTCCGGGTCGTGCACGAAGCCGTCCCGATCGGACATCGTGACCACTCGTGCGCCGAGCTCGACCAGCTTCTCGGCGGTGTACTGGGCGACGTTCCCGGACCCCGAGATCACGCACGTCGTTCCCTCCAGGTCCTGGTCGACACGCGCCAGAATCTCGCGCGCGAAGTATACGCACCCGTATCCCGTGGCCTCGGTCCTGAGCGAGCTTCCGCCATAGGCCTCGCCCTTGCCGGTCATCGCCCCGCTCCACTCGTTCTGAATGCGCTTGAACTGTCCGAACAGGTATCCGACCTCCCGCGCTCCCACGCCGATGTCGCCGGCCGGAACGTCGACGTCCTTGCCGATGTACCGGTAGAGGCCGGTCATGAACGACTGGCAGAAGCGCATCACCTCGTCGTCCGAGCGGCCCTTGGGATCGAAGTCCGCGCCCCCTTTGGCGCCGCCCATGGGCAGGGTCGTGAGGCTGTTCTTGAACGTCTGCTCGAAGCCGAGGAACTTGAGGATCGAGAGGTTTACGCTGGGGTCGAAGCGCAGGCCCCCCTTGTACGGGCCGATCGCGTTGTTGAACTGAACCCGGTATCCACGGTTGACCTGGATCGCTCCGTCATCCGACTCCCACACAACCCGGAACATGATCACCCGGTCGGGCTCCACCATGCGCTCGAGCACGCGCACTCGGAGATAGCGCTCGTCGGCCGTTACGATCGGCAGGACCTTCTCGGCGAACTCCCGGACCGCCTGATGGAACTCGGGCTCCCCGGGGCTCCTGCCCACCACGTCCGCCATGAACTCGTCCAGTTCCATGACGGGACAACTTACCATGGACCGGGCGTCCCCCGGAAGCCGCTTCGAGTACCCCAGGCTTCGCCGCCCGACGCGCCGCTCGCCTTCGAGCCCTGAGCCGGATCAGAGCGTGTAGCTGAGCCCCGCCATCAACCGCAGGATCCCGACCGTCGACGGCTCGTCGAACGTGTCGCCGCCTGCCCGGAACGCGCTCTCGCCGTCGAACGGGTTGCCGACCGTAGCCCGGTCGATCTCGACCTTGAGGCCGATCCGCGGGTCGATCGCGAAGCGCGCCCCGACGCCGGTCGTCGCGCCGTACCGGACCTGGGTCTCCTCCTCCGCGCCGATCTCCCCGCCCGCCTGCTCGTCCAGAGCCCAGAAGGCCAGGTTGAAGCCCAGCGTGATGTAGGGCGCGATGCGCGCGTCAGGGTTGACGACGTAGCGCACGACGGCGAGCTGGGCGACCACGAGGTTGAGGTCCGCGAGACCTTCTTCGTCCAGCTCGTCGGAGCCGTCCCCCGAGTCGTCCTGGTACTCGATCTCGGTGCCGGACCAGTCCGCGCTGAGCCGAACCTCAGAGAGTGCCCAGCGCGAGAAGGAAATCGACCCGCCGATCACGGGCGACGTCTTCGCGACCAGCTCCCGCTCGCCGCCGTCCGCTCGCTGTTCGAGAAACTCGGTGAAGATCGCGCCCCCGCCGTGCGCTCCGATCGTGATCTCGAGTGGCACCGGCTGTTGCGCGCAGCCCGGCGCGGCGGACGTCGCCGAGACGACCAAGACGACCGCTGCGGGGACGATCCACAACCCTGCTCTGCTCATCGTGCCTCCATGGAGATGTGGGTTGGGGCGAGCTCGCTCCTCGGGAGCGCCGAAGCGAATCTTGCGATACAGCGGACCATCCGCCATACCGGCGCAGGTAACCGAAGCCACGCTGACGCGCAGTTGGGAAGGCGGGGTTAGGGGGGCGACAGCTCGATCCTGCGCCGGGACGGGTCGGGGTTCTCGCGGTAGAGGATCAGGGCGCGCCCGATCTGCCCCACCACCTCTGCGCGCTCGCCCCTGTCGCCCGAGAGCCGCACCTTGATCAGCTCCCGCGCTTCAAGCGCGTCGTCGATCTCCCGGACGACCGCGCCGGTCACGCCGACGCGCCCCACGAGGACGACCGGATCCAGCGAGTGCGCGACGCTCCGCAGGTCGCTTCGCTGTCGGCTCGTCAACCCCCGGCGCTGCCACCCGGAGCCAGCCGCGCGCGGGCCGGGCTCACCGGTCGGCGCAGCGATGAGCGAGCGCCAGTGTGCCGGCCACGTAGCGCAGCGCACCGGCCGGCTCGTCCCACCAGCAGCCGTGGATCGTGCGATCGGCGAACGGTTCGTCGCAGCGGGCGCAGCTGGTGGCGTTTATGCAACGGCAGTAGACGGGTACGAGCGCCGGGGGGGCGCTCGGGTCGGGGTCCAGGCACCAGCCGGTCCACTCACCGCATTCGTCGCACCGCCCGAGCCCGACCGGGATGCCGTCCGGATTGCGTCCGGCATATTCCTCGATCTCGTCTGCGCTCGCGACGTGTCCCCCCCTGAGAGGGTCGGGGTGGAGGGCCCGGTCGCCCTGCGATACCCATAGCGCGGCCAGCCGCTCCAATCGCTCCAGCATCTCCTCCGACCCGGGGATCTCCGTGCACGTCTCCAGCTCGTGGACTACGATCCCCGTGTCGACGGGCTGCGCGCGACCGGGCTGGATCCGCCCACTCCGCTCGAGGGAAACGCAGGAATCCTCGTCCAGGACCAGAACCGACTTCAGTCCGTTTCGGGTCGACTGGACGAACGAGAAGTCGAGCAGCTCGTGGATCGGCGCGCGGGGCAGGAGCGTCACGTTGCTGAGGTCGCCCTCCAGCTGCGTCGCCAAGAACGGCGCGCCGTCGAAGCGCGGCACCGACAGGGAGACGTTGACGCGCGACTCGCTGTGGGATATGGCACCCATGGTTTCGTCCTTTCGCTCTCGGGTTCGAGGCACCTCCCACGCGCATGGTTCCGGGCCGGGCCCGGGCGACGTTGCCACCGCTGCATCCGGGCGGATGCTGGACGGACGGTTGGCGCACGGGTCGTCGAGTCGCCTCTCTCGCCGTGCTCTCCATGCCGGCAGCGGAGGTGCGAGGCTGCCGTAATCCTTTCGCGATCGGAAACCGCGGAGGGTCCGCGAGGGGCCGCGGTGAAACGAGAAACCCCTCGCGAGAACGAGGGGCCCAGGCCGTTGGTTGCTCGTCCCGAGCCGTATCGTCCGGTAGTCCGGTCTGGCCTGGCACCTTGGCGGCGTTCACCAGGTTGCCGTGCGCGTCACGGGGCCAGTTCCCTCGGCGCAGCTCTCGATACGAGGCACAATCTGGCGCGCGGCGACTCCGACGTCAAACGGGCCGCGCGCGCGGACGATCGTGTCGGCGGTCCGCTACCGTATGCTGAGTCAGAAATTCGTCGGTATCTTGGGGCAGACATGATCCGACTCCTCCATATCGCCGACGTCCACATCGGGGGCTCCATGTCGTCTTTCGGGGACGCCGCCGCAGCGCGCCAGCGGAGCCTGCTCGAAGCGTTCCGGGAGCTCCCCGAGATCGCGCGGCGGGAGGAGGTCCACGCGGTGCTGGTCGCCGGGGACCTGTTCGATCGGCCCGAGCCCGACCCCGAGTCCAAGGCTGCCGTCTCCGAGACGTTCGCGCGGCTCGCCGAGGAAGGACGCCCCGTGTTCGTCGTCCCCGGCAACCACGACTCCTCGACCCTCCACCACCACCCGTACTCGGAGCCACTCGGCGGGGCGTGGGTCTTTCTCGGCCCCGTGTTCGAGCGGCACACGGTCGATACGCCGGGAGGACCGCTCCACGTGTACGGGCTGGCCTACGACCTGGGACGCGAGGACGCGCCCCTCTCCACATACGCGCGCGACGACCTGCCCGGGATCCACGTGGTCCTGCTCCACGGGTCGGTGGATTTCTCCCCGCACTGGAAGATCGGGAAGAATGCGCTGCGGCTGCCGCTCGAGGCGCTCGCCGACCTCGAGTGCGACTACGTCGCGCTCGGCGACTACCACGGCTTCCGCGCGCCCGACCGATTCCGCGGGGCCACGCCGGCGCGGGCGTGTTACCCGGGTTCCTTCGCCGCGCTGGACCTGACCGAGACGGGGCCGAGGGGGTACGTGATCGCGGAGATCGAGGCCGGGCGAGCGCCTCGCGTGGCCCACCACGTCTCGGCGGTCCCCCTTCTCCAGGACCTCGGAGACGTGGACGTCGGAGGCGCGACCGGCCATGACGAGCTGATGCGGCGGATCGCCGAGCGGGTCGCCGCGGGAGCCCTTCCGGTCGCGCGGCTGGTCGGGGTGCCGGACTTTCCCCTCGATGCCGACGCGCTGGCCCGTCGACTGGAGGAGCGATACGGGTTCGCGCGCGTAACCGACGCGTCGACCTTCTACGCCAGCGCCCGGCTCGACCGGATCGCGGACGACGACACGGTCGCCGGCCATGTCGTGCGGTTCGGGAGGCGCAACGTCGACTCGGCCGAGAACGCCGGCGAGAAGGCGATCGCCGAGCGCGCGCTTCGGATCGCGCTCCGCGCCCTCGAGGTCTCGTGACTGCCCGCGTGCGATTCCTGCGAGCTGACTTCGAGTACGGCTGCCACGCGGAAGGCGCCTTCGAGATCCCGCAGAAGGATGCCCCGGTCGTAATCGCCGGCCCGAACGGGTCGGGCAAGACCACGCTGGTCGAGGCGTTCGTCCGCACGCTCTTCGGCTTCGACCGCCGACAACCGACCGATCGCGACTGCCTGGCCTCGCGCATGCCTTGGACGGGGCAGGGGTGCCGCGCGGCGGTCGAGATCCAGGGCGGCGACGGCCTGCGCTGGCGCGTCCGGCGCGATTTCGACGAGGGCCGCGTGGAGCTCGAGCCGCTGGATGGCGGCGAGGGGTGGTCGGGGGACGGGAACCCGGCCGCGGGGAACCAGGAGGCCCAGGAGTACCGTCGGCGCCTGGCGGGGATCTTCGGCCTCTCCGAGATCGAGCACTACGAGAGCACCGCGTGCATCACTCAGGGCCGGCTTCTAGACACGCGGCTGCGCGAGGAGCTGCTGCAGATCGAGGCCGGCGGCTACGGCAACGTCGACGAGGCTCGGATGCGGATCGCCGACGCACATCGCAAGCTCACGGCCCGCCTGATCGATGGGAGCGGACGATCCAGGAGAAAGCCCGGGCAGCTCGAGTCGACTGAGGCGGAGATCGATCGCCTCCGATCACGGATCAAGTCGGCCGACGCGGTGCTGAGCAGGCGCGCCCCGCTCGAGCAGGAGGTCGAAGATCTGCGCGCGCGCGTCCGGGACCTCGACACCGAGATCACCCAACTGGAAAAGGCGCTCGGACCGCTGAACGGGCGCCGAGCCCTGGAGGCGCGGATCGACGCGCAACGCGAGCGTCAGGCGACGATCGAGAAGGCCCGTCACCGCCTCGAGCGCGCGGTCCGGCAGCTCCGCTCGATCGAGGATGCGGTCGCGGTCCCGATCGAGGAGCGATACCCCGCGGACTTCCTCGAGCGCGTCGGTCGGCTCGATTGGATGTGGAGCCGGCAATCCACGCTGCGCGGAGACCGCGACCGGCTGGAGTCCGAGCCGCGCACGGCCGACGTCCCGCGCTCCTGGATCGCCCCGGTCGTAGCCGCTCTTCTAGCCGCGATCGGGGCCGTGGGCGCGATGGTCACCGGGTTCGCCACGGCGGCGCTGGCCGGCGGGGTGCTCGCTGTCGTGGTCGGGACCGCGCTCGCGCTCCACCGCGCCAGCTGTCTCCGCCGCAGGGACGAGACCCTCCACCGGAAGCGCGTCGTCTACGAGGAGCTCGATCGCCTCGGCAAGGATCTCGAGCGGGAACTCGAGGGGATCCCGCGCGCGCGGACCCTCTCGGCTGCGACGGTGGACGAGCGCCGGCACGCGTTCGAGGCGCAGCGGCAGGCGGTCGAGAAGCTCGGCGCAGCCCGCACGGCGCTAGAGGAGGAGATCCGCGATGCGTCGCGGACGCTGGCAGTGGCGCCCTCCGGCGGCGCCTCTCCCGAGCCGACGACGCTCCATGGCGCCGCGGATGTCCTGTCGTCATGCGCCGACGCCGCCGAGAGCGTTCGCGCCGACATCGCTCGCGCGCGGATCGAGATCGACGGCCTCGCGGCCTTCGATTTGCCGGAGGCCGTCGACCCCTCTCCCGAATCGGTGGAGGCGGCGCTCGCGAAGCGCCGCGCGGAGAAGCGACGGGCCGAGGATGAGGCGCGGGCAGCCGAGTCCCGGCTCCTTCAGGAGGGCACCGGGCACGAGAGCCCGGTCGCGCTTCGCGACGAGCTCGAGGCCCTGGATGCCTCGCGCGCGGAATTCGATCGCGAAGCGGCCGTCCACGAGGCCGCGTTCGCGCTGATCCGCGATGCGTACCAGGAGTTTCGCGAGCACGACCGGGAGCGGCTCCTCGGCGCCGTGTCGAGGTCGATGCTCGAGCTGACCGGCGGAGCGATCGGCCCGGTGGAAGCCCCGGGCTCGCTGGCCGAGTCGGGCGTCCGGCTCCACGGCCGGCAGGTCGAGCTCCGGAGCCCGCCGCTCAGCTACGGGGAGTTCCACGCGGCGCTGCTCGGCATCCGGCTCGGAGCCAGCGATTTCCACGCCCGGTCGGGGATCCGTCCCCCGATGATCGTCGACGAGCCCTTCGCCTACCTCGACCTCGATCGCGCGCGGGAGCTGTGGAGGCTCCTGAGCGAGGCGGCAGGAGAGCGGCAAGTGTTCGTCGTCACACAGGACGCCCTGACGCTGAACGCCCTGGGGATCGCGCCGGACATCGTGCTCACGCGCGGAGCCAGCGTGTAGCGCGCGCAGCCACTCGCCGGCGAGGGGGGGACATCGTCGCGGTCATCACCGCCCCACCCGTGGGGCGACCGGCGACTCGCCTGGAACGTGAAGGGAGGAGGACCCCACGCGGAAGGCGATCGCCGCGCCACCGTGGGCCCGGAGCGCGCCCTCGAGGGCCTGGCGATCGACCGGTGCTCGATAAGCGACCTCCAGGGCGCCGAGCAGCTCGTGCAGCCGTCCCGTCCAAAGAACCCCCTCGGTCCGGCTTTCGCTCACATTGGCGAAGATCCAGACCCGAGTGGGAAGAGAGCCGTCAGGACGTCGCGGGAAGGGGTCCTGCTGTCGCGCCACGGGAAGCCCGTACCACAGTCCGAGAGGTTCGTAGTATGCAGGCGCGAAGGCCACCCTCTCGTCCTCGTCGATTCCGGGCGCCAGGGAGCGCGTCAGCTCCCCGACAGCGAACAAGCCCGGCAACACGCGGGGCAGGGCGACCCACGCTCCCGCCAGGCAGACGAGCGCCACAATGGCAGTGGCAGCAGCTCGCGCTAGCCGACCGGGCAAGAGGGCAAGCGACGCCAGGCCGATCGCGATCGCCAACCGCCACGGCAGGAGGTAACGCGCCACCCCGTAGAGTCGATTCCCATTCCCGAGGATCACAGCCGTGAGCGTGACCGCCGCCATCGACGCGACCGCGAACGCCAGAGCCGCCGAGCGGCGGGCGAGAACGGCGAGTCCGCCGAGACCTCCGAGGACCAGGAGGGGCGCCAGCGGTCCGATCGGCAAGAGTTTCACGGCGCGCTTGATCACGAGTCGCGCCATCTCGGCCATACGCAACGTGGTCGCTTCGGTATCAAGCATCGTCCCCACCAGCGCAGTCGGCCTCTCCACCGCCGGACCGTGTCGCGCGGCCCCCATGAGCGGCGCCAGCGTTCCCGCGATCGGGACGAGTGCCGCTAGGAGCGCGGGCCGGAAACGTGACCAGGCCGACCCCGATTCCCTCTCCCGGATCGCTCGCCAGGCTGCGGCCATCAGGACCGCCGCCACGAGGACGTATCCGAGGTAGTGCGTCCAGGTGGCGGCCAGGAGCAGGGCTCCGAGGAGGCACCAGGGCCCCGTACGACGTTCGTCCGCCGCAATGAGGGCCCCGAACCGCTCGAGCGTCAGCAGGGTGAGGAGCGCCAGCAGCGAGTACATGCGCGCCAGTCCGGACTGGACCACGAGCAGCGGATCGAACGCGATGAGGGCGGCGAGGAGCGCGGCCGCGACGGGCACGGCTTTCAGGGGCCGTCGCTCTCCGGCCCCCGCCCGCACGTCCAGGCGCCGTCCCAGGAACCAGGCGGCGGGAATGCAGAGGACGCCCGCCAGGAACGACGGCAGGCGCAGCGCCCAGGCGCTCTGGCCGAAGATCTCGAGCGACAGACGTACGAGGGCGAATGAGAGCATTGGATGATCAGGATCGTGAGACCAGAGCAGGAAATCGGCGGACGGCCGCAGCGCCGTTTCCCACGTTAATCCCTCGTCCACCATGAGGGGTCGCGCGGCGAGCAGCCAGACCCGGAGCGCTGCGCCAGCCAGCGTGAGGGCCCCGAGGACGAAGAGCGTCCGGCTCTTCGAGGCCAGGCCCGAAGTCGTCGAGCTCCGCCAGCGCCTCATTCCGGAATCGCGGTGCCGAAGTAGTGCCAGGCGGCGGGCTTCCAGCCGGGGAGATAGCCGGCCTCGATCTCCTGGACGCGGAAGCCCCCCGCCGCGAGGATCGCGAGCGGGTCCCGGTCGAGATGACAGCCGCCAGCCACCCGTCGCCACAGCGGCGTCACGCGCACCTGCCACCGGTTCACGGCGGGATCCGGGGATCGGCCGTGCTCGGCGAACAGAAGCTGCCCCTCCGGCGCCAGCGTCCTCCGCGCCTCCTCGAGCGCCGCCACCGGATCAGGGATCGTGCACAACGTGTACGTCACGACCACGGTATCGACCGAGTCGTCGGCGAGGGCAAGACCGGGCTCGTCCGCCGGGCGCACGAAGAAGCGCACCGGGAACGGCAGCTCGGCCGCCCGCGCCGCGGCCATCCGGTAGAGCTCGGGTGACGGATCGACCCCCCAGACGAGCTCGACCCGATCGGGGTCGTAGAGCGCGAGGTTCTTGCCCGATCCGATCCCCAGCTCGAGCACGCGCCCGCGGGCGCGCGGCACGATCCGCTCCCGCTGCTCCGTGAACGCGCTCATGCCGCACCCCCAGTCGACCAGGCGCGGCAGGATCAGCGAGTCGTAGAGTCCGATGACGGCACCCCGGGCTTCAGGACGACCTCCGCTGTTCCAGGAACGCTCGCACCCCGGCCCGACAGTCCTCGGTTCCCCGCGCCTCGGCGTTCACCTCGGCTCCGCGCTCGATACCCTCCTCGAACGTCAGCTCGTCGAGCTCGTAGAGGAGCCGCTTGGAGAGGGCCAGGGACGTGCGCGAGCGACTCGCCACGTCGACGGCGAGCGCGAACGCGTCATCCGCGAACGTGTGACGAGAGAACACCGTATGGACGAGCCCCTGTTCCATCGCCTCGCGCGCCCCGATGCGGTGGCCGAGCGCGACGAGCGCGAACGTGCGCTTCTCCCCGACCGCGCGCACGAGCATTGTCATGACCATGGCCGGAACGAAGCCGATGTGGACTTCCGGATAGCCGATATAGGCGTCGTCGGAGGCCACCACGAGGTCGCACGCGGTGGCAAGGCCAGCGCCCCCGGCGAGGGCGTTCCCGTGGACGGCGGCCACGATCGGCTTGGGGAGCCGGCGCATGTGGAGAAACAACCGCCCCAGCGCCAGGGCGTCCTCCTCCAGCTCCGCGCGCGACATGTCGACCGTGCGCTCGATGTGCTCCAGGTCGGCGCCGGCGCAGAAGTCCTTTCCATCCGCGGCGAGCAGGATCGCCGCGACGCGATCGTCCGCCTCCGCGGCCGCCAGCAACTCCTCGAGCTCGGCGACCATCGCCGGATCGAGCGCGTTCCGCCTCTCGGGCCGCGCGAGCGTGACGATCGCCACCCGCTCCGCCTCCCGCACCTCGTACCGGACCCGCTCGCTCACCGCGCCTCCGGTAGCGTGGCGAGCACTTCGCCGGGGACGTCGAGCTCGGCACGCAGGAGCGCGGTCGAATACACCTTGCCCTGCGCGTCGGTCATGAGGCTCACGGTCCCGCCGCCGCCGAGCGCGCCATGAAGCAGGAAGTTGAGCGCGCCCAGGTTGTCGAGCTCGTAGCGCTCGACCGGTCCGTTGATCATCCCCGCGAAATGAGCCGCCACCCGCGCGGCGGTCAGCTCGCGCTTGAGGAGCTCGTACGCCTCCGGGGAGTACGCGATCACGCCGACGTTGGCGGTGTCGCCCTTGTCGCCCGAGCGAGCGTGGGCGAGGCGTCGCAATTGGACACGCGCGACCATCGCCCCAACGCTAACGGTCCGGACGCGCGGGGGCTAACCCCGATCAAGCCTCTACGACCGCGATTCCGATCCCGGGCTCGATCGCGGCCCGGTCGATGAGCGCGGGCCAGTAGGCGACGATCTCCTGGACGCGCGGCCGCCCGCCGGCGAAGCCGGTTACGCTCGGAGGCCCGGACAGGATGAGCGGCGCGATCTCGCGCGTGAACCGCTCGACCGGGGCCTTGTCCTCGCTCTTGACCGCCACGCGGAGTTCAACCTCAGGGAGGTCCTCGGGCGGTGGACCCGCGAGCGGCCCGTGGGTCGCGTTCCAGCCCACGTACTCGGTCCGGACCTCCTCGAAGGCGAGCC
>DASQEN010000005.1:0-22062 GCA_035633635.1 Gemmatimonadota bacterium
GGACTACTTCGGCCGCATGCTCGTTCCGCTGATGGCGGAGAACCCCGGGAATTGGAGCTGGGTGCCACCGGCGGGGGAGATCGCGACGATGGACGCGGAGGAGATCCTGGCCTTGAAGGAGCGCGCGGACGCGCTCATCCCGGAGGAGGCGGTGGGGTGACGTGAGGCGCGTCTTTGATCGTCCATTCCGAAATCCGAAGCGTATGGGACGGATCGCAACGCTCGCGCTCTTCCTATTCCTCACACGCTCGACCGCCGCCGCCCAGACCATCGAGGAATTGGATCAGCAGATCGAGGAGCTCGACGGGACCATCGAGACCGTCAGCACGCTCCAGAAACTTCAGGAAGCCATCCACACGGTGAAGGATCACATCCGGATCACCGACGTCATCGAGAAATACTCGGGCGACCAGGCGAGTGGGATGCAATTCGAGCTGGAGCAGATCCGGGATCTTCTGGTGAAGATGGATGAGGAGTCGGAAGAGACGCGGATGGGGAAGGGCGTCGAGCTCGGCCGCAAGATTCACAGCGCGGTCAGCGCCGTCGACGCGGTGCTGGCGCTCGGGGCCGGGACCCAGGCCTCGGCGACGGACCGGCTCAAGCTCATGGGGCAATACATCGAGGCCCTGAACGACGCCCTCGGCATCCTGGGACTCGCGGTCAACCCCGTCCTCGACGCCATGATCAGCGTGTACGCCAAGGCGCTCACGTCGGCCGCCGAGGTCGGCGAGGAGGTCATCGAACCGCGGACCGCGGCGGTCAACGAGGCAATCGATGCAGCCGGAGACGCGCTCGGCTCGGAAGACGGAGCCGCCGACGAGTACGGCGACCTGCTCGACCAGCTGTACGACATGCGGGCGGACCTCAGGAAGAAGCGAACCGAGCTCGAGGGGCAGAACACGGATTACCTCGCCGCGCGCGGGAATTGCCTGCGCACGCTGGGCATCGATTACGACGAGGTCATCGACCGCGAGAACGACGTGGAGAGAGCGCGCCACGAGTTGATGGACATCGCGGAAGACCTCGCCGAGGCCGAGCGGAGCATCCCCGCCGCCGAGGCGGAGATCCGCGAGAAGGAGGTCGAGCTCGAGAACCAGCAGGACCGGCGTCGTCGGGGAGCGATCGCCCCCGGCGCCCGGGACCCCGTGACCATTCAGGCCGAGATCGATGCCTTGAAGAACAACATCCGGTACGCGCGGGAGAAGATCCGGCGCCTCGAGGAAGAGCTGCGAAAGAACGCTCCGGAGTACGAGGCAAAGCTTCAGGCCGCGATGTCGTTCAAGGATTGCGTGCGATCGATCCTCGCGCAGTACGCGGCACAGTCACTCGAAGAGCTGCCGATCCAGTACCGGGACTGCACGTTCTGGGACCTTCCCGAGGGGGTCGTTTCTGCTGTCGCAGCCGCGCGGGTCGCGACGGGCGGGGGCGGCGAGGGGCGTGTCAGCACACCGCTCGGTGAAGTAAACCGACCGGAGACGCAGCGTGACGACTGGCGACCGGTCGAAGATGTCCCCCCGGCCGACGGAGACAGGACAGGTGACGTGTCACCGGCGCCTCCGACCGGGGACAGGGGGGTACCGACCGGCGACGAGAACCGGCGGACGGGTGCCGCGACCCCGGCCGGAGGAGGTGGCAACACCGCGATCGCGATGAAGAGCGGTCCCGCGGCCGACCTCGTCCCGACCGTCGAGCCGATCGAGTTCACGATCTTCCCGTATCTCCCGGAGCAAGGTGTCACCGGCGTCGACCTGCGAACCCAGACGGCGACCGGGATCAACTTCCCGATCACGCTGAGCGCGGGACGCGATCTCAAGCTCCAGATCGTCATTCTCTCGGGGCCTGCGATCCGGACGCAGACGCGCGAGCCTCAGTCAGGCCAGGGGCAGCCGACCGGCACCAGCCTACTTGGCCCCGAGGAGCTCGTGCCGGGGGGCGGGATCCTCTTCTACGACCCCGACCTCAAGGTCTTCGTCCAGGGACTCGGCACGCTCGGAAACGACGCGGTCGAGATGAAGATCTTCGGCACCGACCCGGGTTCGCCGGGCCAGATTTCGGCCGAGGGGCTGGTCGTCGAACCGGTTGAGCTGACGGAAGAAATGAAGAACCGGTTCGAGCAGGAGCTCCGTAGCCTCGCGGCGCAGAACCCGATCACCGCCAAGCTCGACGCCTACTGCCTCGACTTTCTGCGCCAGCCGCCTGACCTGGGGACGGTGTTTCGAGTCGCCGGCCAGGAGATTCAGCAGCAGTTCGCCCCCCTCGCGAAGGTGCTCTCCGCCGGCCAGCGGCTCCACGAGATGGGACTGCTCAACCCCGACAGCGATCCCGAGGAGTACTTCCACTCGATCCGCCAGTGGGCGCTATGGTCGGTCCAGGAGAGCCTCGATCTGGGAAGCTTCGGCGACGCCTTCGTCGAGCACACGCAGAAGAACTTCGAGACGGCGGGCCAGCCCTGGACCGAAGAGGTCGCAGGGCTCGTGAGAAGCCTCGTGCCCAACCGCTGGCAGGACATCGCCGCCATCGTCGAGGAAGCGCGTTCCTCGAGCGAAGTCTCGCCGGAGGTCGGCGCTGAATGACCCGTTCGCACACCCCCAAAGAAAGGAGCACCTGCATGGTGCTACGACGAGCCGTCGGCATCGCGCTCGCCTCGATCGCCTGGATCGGCGTATCGCGCGAGTTGCAGGCCCAGCCGATCACGGTCACGAACAACGGCCAGGCTGTGGCCGGCGCCCAGGTCTCGGCGATGATCAACGGGATCAAGCAGCCGCTGGGCGTGACGAACTCGACCGGCCGGGTGACGATCGACACGAGTGCGTTGAACATCACCAAGGGCACGGAGGTGACGGTCTGGATCAAGACCTGCGAGGACGGGAAGGTCCAGGTGATCATGGTGCCCCCGGGCCAGAAGGGCGAGTGCACGCAGCAAGGCGCGCAGGCCGGCGAGGAGTGCGGCTGTGATCGGCTGCCAGTGGCGATCATCTGGGGCGACGGACCGGTCACGATCGACATCGGGACCAAAGAGCTGACCCAGACGCGCACGGGCGAAACCGCTGTGACGAGCGCCCAGGATCATTCCTTCGCCGACCTACAGATCGGCGGGATGTTCGATTACAGCTCCTTCTATCAGTGGGAGGACGTAGCCTGCAACCAGACCGGCATCTCGAGCTGTGAGGCGGACGGCGGGGCACCGGGACTCGGGGTCTACCTCGACTACCAGTTCGGGAACAGTCCCCTGGGGATCAGCTTGGAGGCCCACTACGCTCAGCTCGATGTTTCCCAGAGCTTCCAGTCGGGCTCGGGGCCTTCGACGAACGACATCGACGTGAATTCGTGGTTCTTCCAGGCCACCGGAGTCTACAGTATCGATCTGACTCCCCGCGCGGGGTGGTACGGGAGGCTCGGAGGGGCGATCGCGCACGACATCCTCAAGCTCACGAGCACGTTCCCGACCGGGCGGCAGTCCGACGAGCGCACCGAGACCGGCAGCCGTCTGGTCGCAGGGACCGGTTTCCACTTTCCGGTCGCCCGCAACTGGTGCGTCCGCACGGGGATCGACCTGACTACCGGCTTCGACTCCGGTGACGCGGATACGAATGCCCGCTACAGCCTGGCGCTCGGATACCGCTGGAACCGCAACTGAGGAAGGAGGGACCTGCGTCATGAGAACCAGCACCGCACCACGAGCCTCGCGTCGTTGGATCCGTCGCCGGGGGCTCCCCTTGGCGCTCATCGCCGGCGCCTTGGTGCTCCTGAGGGCCGATACCTGCTCCAAGGAGAGCGACGTGTTCACGCCCGTTGGAACGAACGGCGGTGTCCTGGACATCACGCCGCCTCTGGTGACGAACTTCCTTCCCGTTGCCAGCTCGATCCTCAACGACGTGGTCGTGATGTCGACCATCACCGACCCCCAGGGATCCAACGGCGCTACTCCGTCCGGGGTCGCCCTCTCGGGGATCACGGCGATGGAAGGCGCCACCGAACTGACGGTTACGATGGCCGGAACGAACATGTACAACGCCGACATCTCCTCGCTGGGAGATGGTTCCCACACGATCAGTTGGTCGGCGGTAGACCTCGCCGGCAACACCGGAACGGGGTCCCAGTCGTTCACGGTCGATCGGACCGACCCCGTTGTGAGTGTGACTCAGATGCCCAGCCCGACGGGGATGTCGAACCAGCCCAGCGTCGATCTGACCTATCAGTTCACGCTCGGCGACCCCCACTTCGGGACGGCGACGTTCGGCGTGTTCAACTGCAACACCGGCGCCCCCTGGCCCGAGGGCACCGGCGGAGGTCAGGTCGAGGACCAGTCGAGGACCTACACGGAAGCGGGCGCACAAACCGCCACGTTCCGGTTTTTCAACGGCGTTCAGCCCGGCGGCTCCGACGCGGTCGCTCCCTACTGCTTCAATGGGCGGGTGGACGACGCGGGGGTTACCAAGAGCGGACAGCCGGCCCCCAACTTCGCCGAGTTCTCCGGCCGCGTGGATTTCACGTGGAAGGCCCCGGCGCCGAGCGGGGACTTTACGGTGGGCGTCAACCAGCCACCGCCCGGGTGGCTCCACGACCAGCCCGGGGTCTCGTCGCTGGAGTGCAAGGTGATCCAGACGACGCCACCGCAGCCGGGAGCGACCTTCTCCGCGACGGCCACGGGCCCGACGGAGGGTGGGGCTTCCGGTGTGCTCACGCCGCAACCGGTCACGGGGACGCTCGACGCGAACGGGAGGGCGCAGCTCCAGGTGCGGATCAACCGGCTTGGAACCTATGTCAACGTGGTCACGGTGACGGTGGGATCGGTTCAGCGGAGCGCGACCCAGAATATCACCGTGTTGTCCGCTCCCAACACGTGTCCGGTCCTGTCTTCGATCCGCTTCAAGCGGGACGTGAGCGCCCTCCTGCCGGAGGACGTGCGGCCACTCGGACTTAGCCCGGTGGCGTTCCGGTACGTCGAGCCGTACGGCGACCCGGCGGTCCCGCGGATCGGCCTGATCGCCGAGGAGGTCGCCGAAGTGTTCCCGGAGGCCGTCCTGCTGGACGCCGATGGGCGGCCGGAGGCGATCGACTACGGCGTGCTGACGGGGAGAGTCCTCGAGGAGGTCGAGTCACGGGCGCTCCAGGCGGCGAAAGCCGCGATCGGGCGCCTGGCGGACGAGTTCTAGGAGGCGGCCGGAGAGGGCCTCGGTTTTCGGGGCCCTCTCCCCTTGACGGACGCGTTTTTTTCTCTATTTTCTCAGTCTCGGTTTTTTCGCGGCCCGGGGGGATTCCGGGCCGCCTTTACGACTATACCCGGGATCAGGCCGCTCCCAAGGGATCGGGCCGCCACTCGGAGATCGGACAAGAACGTGCCGACGATCAACCAGCTGGTCCGCAAGGGCCGCAAGGACGTCAAGGCGAAGACCAGCGCGCCGGCGCTCATGAACTGCCCGCAGCGCCGCGGGGTCTGCACGCGCGTCTACACGACGACGCCGAAGAAGCCCAACTCGGCGCTCCGCAAGGTCGCGCGCGTGCGGCTGACCAACGGGTACGAGGTCACGGCCTACATCCCGGGCGAGGGACACAACCTGCAGGAGCACTCGATCGTCCTGATCCGCGGCGGCCGGGTGAAGGACCTGCCGGGCGTCCGTTACCACATCATCCGGGGCACGCTCGACGCCTCGGGAGTACAGGACCGCAAGCAGGGGCGCTCGAAGTACGGCGCCAAGAAGCCGAAGTAGGCAAGGCAGAGCGATGAGCAGACGCACGTCAGCAGAGAAGCGCCAGATCGCGGGCGACCCGAAGTACCGCGATCAGACCGCCGCAAAGTTCATCAACAACCTGATGTACGGCGGCAAGAAGAGCCTCTCGGAGCGGATCTTCTACGGCGCGCTCGAGAACATCGAGGCCAAGACCGGCCAGCCGGGGATGCAGGTGTTCCGGCAGGCCTTGTCGAATGCCCGGCCCCAGCTCGAAGTCAAGTCGCGCCGCGTGGGCGGGGCCACATACCAGGTCCCGACCGAGGTCAGGCCCGAGCGGCAGGTCGCCCTCGCCATGCGCTGGCTGATCGGCTTCTCCCGTCAGCGTGGCGAGAAGACGATGAGTGAGCGGCTGGCAGGCGAGTTGATGTCGGCGTCGAAGAGCGATGGCGCGACGATCCGCCGCAAGGAGGAAGTCCTCCGGATGGCGGAAGCGAACAAGGCGTTCGCCCACTATCGCTGGTAACGATTGACGGAGTAAGGCGGACGGCCGGGTAGTCCCCGGCGATCAATCTGGAAGGCGCTCACGGCCCAGGGTCTCATGACCCTCACGGCCCTCTGGCGCGGACCGTTCCTCAACCCCGCCACGCGCGCGCGCAGGCGGCGCGGCAGCGGGTTTCCATACGAGACACGATTGTGGCCCGCGGTAGCGGTGCCCACCGCCTCGAGTTCCGGAGACGGAGCGCCGCATCGCGTGGACGATGTACGGGAACGCAAACGAGGGAATCGGACCGCAGGGAATCATGGCGAGACGCACATCACTGAAGGATCTGCGCAATATCGGCATCATGGCGCACATCGATGCGGGTAAGACCACCACCACCGAGCGCATCCTCTTCTATACGGGCCGCAGCCACAAGATCGGCGAGGTCCACGAGGGGACGGCTACGATGGACTGGATGGAGCAGGAGCAGGAGCGCGGCATCACGATCACGTCCGCCGCTACCACCTGCTACTGGCGCGATCATCGCATCAACATCATCGACACGCCCGGTCACGTCGACTTCACCGCCGAAGTGGAGCGGAGCCTGCGCGTGCTGGACGGCGCGATCGCTCTGTTCTGCGCGGTGGGGGGCGTCGAGCCGCAGTCGGAGACCGTCTGGCGGCAGGCCGACAAATACGAGGTTCCGCGCATCGCGTTCGTCAACAAGATGGATCGCGTGGGCGCCGATTTCCTGGGCGCCGTCGAGATGATGAAGGAGCGCCTGGGCGCCAACGCGCACCCGATCCAGATTCCGATGGGCGATGGCGACTTGTTCACCGGGCTCATCGACCTGATCGAGCGCAAGGCGCTGATCTGGGATGACGAGTCGCTGGGCGCCAAGTTCACGAGTAGCCCGATCCCCACCGCATATGGGGAAGAGGTCGAGAGGCTGCGTCATCAGCTGATCGAGGCGGCGGTCGAGTACGACGACAAGCTGATCGAGAAGTACCTGGAGGGTCACGAGCTGACGCCGGACGAGATCCGCCAGGCGGTCCGCGCAGCCACGATCAAGGTCGGGATCACCCCCGTCCTGTGCGGGTCGTCGTTCAAGAACAAGGGCGTCCAGCCCCTGCTCGACGCGGTGGTCGACTTTCTTCCGTCCCCGCTGGACGTCCCCCCGGTATATGGGCATCACCCGCACCAGGATGACCAGGTTGTGCGCGAGCCCAAGGACGACGGGCCGTTCTCGGCGCTGGCGTTCAAGATCATGACCGACCCGCACGTCGGGAAGCTGACGTTCGTGCGCGTCTATTCAGGCGTGCTCAAGTCCGGCTCCTACGTTTGGAACGCCAACAAGGACCGAAAGGAGCGCGTCGGTCGCATCCTCCAGATGCACGCCAACAAGCGGGAGGAGCGCGAGGAGCTGTGGACCGGCGACATTGCGGCGCTGATCGGGCTCAAAGACACGCGCACGGGCGAGACGCTGTGCGACGAGAATCGGCCGATCGTGCTCGAGGCGATGACGTTCCCCGAGCCGGTGATCGATCTCGCGATCGAGCCCAAGACGAAGGCCGACCAGGACAAGCTGACCAACGCGCTGCAGAAGCTCTCCGAGGAGGACCCGACGTTCCGCGTCCACACCGACGAAGAGACCAGCCAGACGATCATCTCGGGGATGGGAGAGCTCCATCTCGAGATCCTGGTCGATCGGATGCTGCGCGAGTTCAAGGTCGAGGCGAACATCGGCAAGCCACAGGTGGCGTATCGGGAGACGATCCGCCGCGCGGTCGAGGTGGAGGGCAAGTTCATCCGCCAGTCGGGCGGCCGCGGCCAGTACGGCCACGTCAATCTCATCGTCGAGCCCAACGCGATGGGGGCCGGCTTCGTGTTCGACAACCGCATCACGGGCGGAGCCATCCCGCGGGAGTACATCCCGGCGGTCGAGAACGGCGTGCGCGAGGCGATGGAGAACGGGGTCCTGGCGGGCTACCCGATGGTCGACGTCAAGGTGTCCCTGATCGACGGATCGTACCATGACGTGGACTCGAGCGAGATGGCGTTCAAGATCGCCGGCTCGATGGCGCTCAAGGACGGCGCCAGACAGGCCCAGCCGGTCCTGCTCGAGCCGATCATGGATGTCGAGGTCGTCACTCCGGAAGAGTACCTCGGCGACGTCATGGGTGACCTGTCCTCGCGGCGCGGCAAGATCGGCGGCATCCACGCGCGCCGACAGGCCCAGGTCGTCGGCGCCAGCGTGCCACTTTCGGAGATGTTCGGCTACGCGACCACGCTCCGCTCGCTCAGTCAGGGTCGCGCGGTCTACACGATGCAGTTCAGCCACTACGAAGAGGTTCCGAAGTCGAAGGCCGAGGAGATCATCAACCGCGTCCAGGGCAAGTGACGTCACCGTACCGCAGAGCCGGGAGAGGGGACCGATGAGCAAGGCGAAATTCGAGCGGACGAAGCCGCATGTGAACGTGGGCACGATCGGTCACGTGGATCACGGCAAGACGACGTTGACGGCGGCGATCACGGAGATCCAGAGCAAGAAGGGTCTAGCGGACTACGTGCCGTTCGACCAGATCGACAAGGCACCGGAGGAGAAGGCTCGGGGGATCACGATAGCGACGGCGCACGTGGAGTACGAGACGGCGAAGCGTCACTACGCGCACGTGGACTGTCCGGGTCACGCGGACTACGTGAAGAACATGATCACGGGCGCGGCGCAAATGGACGGTGCGATCCTGGTGGTGAGTGCGGCGGACGGTCCGATGCCGCAGACGCGGGAGCACATTCTGTTGGCTCGCCAGGTGGGGGTCCCGTACATCGTGGTGTTTTTGAACAAGGTGGACATGGTGGACGACGCGGAGCTGTTGGAGCTGGTGGAGCTGGAGGTTCGGGAGCTCTTGAGCCAGTACGACTTTCCGGGGGACGACATTCCGCTGGTGAAGGGGTCGGCTCTGAAGGCCTTGGAGAGCGGGGATCCGGCGAGCGCGGACGCGGCGTGCATCCAGGAGCTGATGGATGCGATCGACAGCTACATCCCGCAGCCGGTTCGGGAGCTGGACAAGCCGTTCCAGATGCCGGTGGAGGACGTGTTCACGATCACGGGTCGCGGCACGGTGGCGACGGGCCGCGTGGAGCAGGGCCGGATCAAGGTGGGCGACGAGGTGGAGCTGGTGGGCTTTGGTGCCACCAAGAAGACGGTGGTGACCGGGGTCGAGATGTTTCGCAAGCTCCTGGACGAGGCGCAGGCGGGGGACAACGTGGGTCTTCTGTTGCGCGGGGTGGACAAGGAAGAGGTGTCGCGGGGGATGGTACTGGCCAAGCCGGGCTCGATCAAGCCGCACATGGAGTTCACCGGCGAGGTGTATGTGCTGACGAAGGAGGAGGGCGGTCGTCACACGCCGTTCTTCCAGGGGTACCGTCCGCAGTTCTACTTCCGCACGACGGACGTGACGGGTACGGTGGAGCTTCCGGAGGGAGTGGAGATGGTGATGCCGGGGGACAACGTGACGATGGTGATCAACCTGATCACGCCGGTGGCGATGACGGAGGGCCTGCGGTTCGCGATCCGCGAGGGTGGGCGCACCGTCGGTGCCGGCGTCGTGACCAAGATCCTGAAGTGAGCTCCGGCGCAGCCGGAGAGAAGAGGTAGCAGATGGCCAACAAGATTCGGATCCGCCTGAAGGCGTTCGATCACGCGGTGATCGATCAGTCTACTCAGGCCATTGTGCTCACGGCGCAGAAGACGGGGGCCATCGTGTCTGGGCCCATACCGCTGCCGACGCGGTCTCAGATATTCACCGTGCTGCGCTCGCCGCACGTGGACAAGAAGTCGCGCGAGCAGTTCGAGATGAAGACCCACAAGAGACTCGTGGACATCCTGGACGCCAAGCCGCAGACCGTGGACGCGCTGATGAAGCTCGATCTGCCGGCCGGCGTGGACGTCGAGATCAAGGTGTGAGATGGCCGGACTGATCGGAAAAAAGATCGGAATGACCCAGGTCTTCGATGATGAGGGCCGCGCCTTCGCGGTCACCGTCATCAAGGCGGGTCCGAACTACGTGACGCAGATCAAGACGGTGGAGCGAGACGGCTACCGGGCTATCCAGCTCGGTTTCGGCGAGACGAGCGAGAAGCACGTCACCAAGCCGGTGCTTGGCCACCTCGCCGTGGCCGGCGTCCAGCCCGTGCGCCGCCTCGAGGAGTTCCGCGCTTCGGGCGAGTCGGGTGAGGAGCTGGAGTTGGGCAAGGCGCTCTCGCCTGCCGACGTGCTGGCGCCCGGCGACCGGGTCGACGTGGTCGGGATCTCGAAGGGCAAGGGGTTCCAGGGCGTGATCAAGCGCCACGGGCACCACGGCTTCGACGCTTCCCACGGGACCAAGACCCATCACCGCCGGCCGGGCTCGATGGGCCAGGCGGCAGATCCGGCGAAGACGTTCAAGAACCGCGCGCTGCCGGGTCAGACCGGCAACCGTCGCGCGACGGTACAAAACCTCGAGGTGGTGAAGGTGGACGCCGACCAGCAGCTCGTGTTCATCAAGGGCTCGGTTCCCGGCGGCCGCAACGCCCTCCTCCGGATCAGCAAGCGAGGCGCGTGATGCCCGAAGCGTCGCGATACACGTTTGCCGGATCGGCATCGGGCAAGGTCCAGCTTCCCGACGAATGGTTCGGCGCCGAGGTCAACAAGAGCGCGGTGTACCAGGCGACGCGCGCCCAGCGGACGAACGATCGCAGCGGGACGGCCTCGACGCTGACCAAGGCGCTCGTCCGCGGCGGGGGCGCCAAGCCGTGGCGCCAGAAGGGCACCGGTAGGGCTCGTGCGGGTTCCAACCGGTCCCCCTTGTGGAAGGGTGGAGGCACGATCTTCGGGCCGACCCCGAAAGACTGGCACGAGCGGGTCCCGCAGAAGGTGCGGCGGATCGCGTTCGCGTCGGCGCTTAGCGACAAGGCCGCGGAGGGGCACGTGCGGGTGGTCGAGCTCGAGGCGTTCGATCAGCCGAAGACCCAGCGGCTGGTTAAGGCGGTCTCCGGCTGGGAGACCGAAGGCAAGGTGCTGCTCCTGACGCGCGGCTACGACGACAACCTGTACCGGTCGGGACGGAACGTGCCGCGCCTCACGGTCAAGAAGTTCAGCGACGCGTCGGCGCTCGACGTGCTTCGTCACGACGTGGTCGCGGTAGAGGATGGGGCATGGGAGTCGAGACCCGCTCCGCCAGGAGGCTCGAATGGATAGCCGCCGTATCGTCCATCGCTCCCTGTTTACGGAGAAATCGACGCGGCAGCAGGAGGCATCCAATCAGTTCGTCTTCGCCGTCGATCCGCGCGCCAACAAGCGGCAGATCGCCGAGGCGGTCGAGCAGCTCTTCGAGGTCAAAGTGCTGCAGGTGCGGACCCAGAACCGGATGGGGAAGATCCACACGATGGGCCGCTTTTCGGGCCGCCGGGCGGACTGGAAGAAGGCCATCGTCACCCTCGCTGAGGGTGATACGATCGAAGTTTACGAGAACCTGTAAGTCCAGGGGATCGACATGGGAGTCAAGAAGTTCAAGCCCGTAACGCCGAGCTCGCGTTTTCGCACGGTGTCGGATGGCGCGGAGATCACGGCCACCGAGCCCGAGCGCTCGCTGCTCGAGTCGATGTCGAAGAGCGGCGGCCGGAACAACCACGGGCACATCACGCTGCGCCGGCGCGGCGGCGGCCACAAGCGCCGCTACCGCAAGATCGACTACAAGCGCGACAAGCACGGCGTCCCCGGCAAGGTCGCCACGATCGAGTACGATCCGAACCGCTCGGCCAATATCGCGCTGATCCATTACGCGGATGGCGAGAAGCGGTACATCATCGCGCCGAACGGGCTGTCGGTCGGCGACAGGATCGAGGCTGGTCCGGGCGCGGATGTGAAGCCCGGGAACGCGCTTCCGCTTTCCTCGATCCCGCTCGGGACGACGGTGCACAACGTGGAGCTCAAGCCCGGCAAGGGCGGTCAGATGGCCCGCGCCGCGGGGGCCGGGGTGCAGCTCGTGGCCCGCGAGGGTCGTTTCTGCCTGCTGCGCCTCCCGAGCACGGAGGTCCGGCGGGTCCACGCCGAATGCCAGGCCACGATCGGCCAGGTCGGCAACCTCGAGCACGAGAACCTCACGCTCGGCAAGGCCGGCGCATCGCGCTGGCGCGGGCGGCGGCCCAAGGTCCGGGGCGTGGCGATGAACCCGGTCGATCACCCGCTGGGCGGCGGCGAGGGCAAGTCCTCGGGCGGACGCCATCCCGTGACCCCGTGGGGGAAGCCGACCAAGGGCTACAAGACGCGTAAGAAGCAGAAGGCGTCGTCGAAGTACATCGTGCGGCGGCGTGGGCAGAAGTAGGAGCCGAGGAGAGCTGAAGCCATGGCACGTTCGCTGAAGAAGGGACCGTTCGTCGAGGACAAGCTCCTGGCGAAGGTCCACGAGATGAACCAGAAGGGCGACAAGCGAGTCGTGAAGACCTGGTCGCGCGCTTCGATGATCACGCCCGACTTCGTGGGCCACACGATTGCCGTGCACAACGGAAACAAGTTCATTCCGGTGTACGTCACGGAGAACATGGTCGGTCATAAGCTCGGCGAGTTCTCGCCGACTCGGATCTTCCGCGGTCACAGCGGACGGATTGCATCCGAGAAGAAAGTGAAGCTGATCTAATGGAAGCGCGCGCCGTGAGCCGCCACGTCCGCGTCACTCCCCGCAAGGTGCGGCTGGTAGTGGACCTGATTCGCGGCCGCAACGTCGAGGACGCTTACGCGATGCTGCAGTACACGAACAAGGCGGCGGCGATTCCCGTGCTCAAGACGCTCCGCTCGGCGGTCTCGAACGCCATGCAGAGCGAGGGAGGTCACGGGCCCGAGGACATGGTAGTGAAGGAGATCTTCGCGGACGAAGGCCCGACGTGGAAACGGATCCGGCCGCGCGCCATGGGGCGCGCATATCGAATCCGCAAGCGCACGAGCCACATCACGGTCGTGGTCTCGACCGAAGCCGACTAGAGGAAGAGGAGCAGATGGGACAGAAGACATCGCCGATCGGTTTCAGGCTAGGCATTGTCAAGCCGTGGCGCTCGCGCTGGTTCAATCACAAGAACATGCCCGAGTGGCTGGCCGAGGATGAGATGATCCGGAACTACCTCAAGAACCGGCTCTCGCACGCGGCCATCTCGCGGGTCGAGATCGAGCGCACGCCCAAGCGGATCACGGTGATGATCTTCACCGCGCGGCCGGGTGTCGTGATCGGCCGTAAGGGATCCGAGGTCGACAAGCTGCGCGATGAGCTGGCGCGGCTGACCGACGACGACGTCTCGATCAAGGTCGAGGAAGTGAAGCGCCCGGAGCTCGACGCGCAACTCGTGGCGGACAACATCGCGTTCCAGCTCGCTCAGCGAATCTCACACCGCCGCGCCATGAAGAAGGCCGTGACCTCCGCCATGCGGATGGGTGCCGAGGGCATCAAGATCCAGTGCGGCGGTCGCTTGGGCGGAAACGAGATCTCGCGCTCGGAGGGGTACCACGAGGGCCGCGTCCCGCTCCACACCCTCAGGGCGGACATCGATTTCGCGAAGTCGACCTCGAACACCACCTTCGGCACGATCGGCGTCAAGGTGTGGATCTTCAAGGGCGAAGTGCTCGACCAGGCCGGACGGAAACTGTAGGCAGGATGATGAAAACGGCCGATTTCCGCGGTGCACTCCTCGCGTCTTCCTGCGGCGCGCCTTGGGGGCACCCACGACAGTGGGTCCGACTCGTTTTGATCATCCTGCGCTACGAGCCAGCGAACAGCGGCCAGATGCCGCAGGTCGTTAAAAATGGCTCAGATGCGAGGCGCATGACGAGGGGACTCCGAGGCGTACGATCTGTACGCCGCAGGAGGACACGAGGAATGGAACGAAGCGGATGGGCCATTTTTAACGACCTGCTAGAGAGCGAGTGATCGAGTCATGCTGATGCCCAAGCGAGTCAAGTTTCGGAAGCAGCACCGGGGTCGCCGGAAGGGCCTCGCTCAGCGCGGCAACGAGGTCTCGTTCGGCGAGTACGGCTTGATGGCCCTCGATCCAGCGTGGATCACCAACCGGCAGATCGAGGCCGCGCGCGTGGCGCTGACGCGGCACATCAAGCGCGGCGGCAAGGTCTGGATCCGGATCTTCCCGGACAAGCCGGTCACCGCCAAGCCGGCCGAGACCCGCATGGGGAAGGGCAAGGGGAATCCCGAGGGTTGGGTGGCCGTGGTGCAGCCCGGCCGCGTCATGTTCGAGCTCGAGGGTGTGCCCGAGACGATCGCGCGCGAGGCGCTTCGACTGGCCTCCGCCAAGCTGCCGATCAAGACGAAGTTCGTGAAGCGGACGGGGGTGAGCGAGTGAAGGCCGAAGAGATCCGCGCGCTTTCGTCCGAGGAGCTCGACGATCGGGTCGCCGGGCTCGAGGAGGAGCTGTTCCGACTGCGCATCCAGAACGAGACCGGCCAGCTCGAGAATCCGCTCCGCATACGCGCCGCGCGCAGGGACCTGGCCCGGTGCAAGACGATTCGGAACGAAGCCGCTCGACAGGGGGCCTGATGGTTGAGAACGAGAACCGGGACAACGCCGCGACCGTGGTCGCCGGCGAGGAGCGCAAACGGCGGAAGACCCTTCGGGGCCGCGTCGTGAGCGACAAGATGCAAAAGAGCATCGTCGTGACGATCGAGCGCCTGGTCAAGCACCCGCTGTACGGCAAGCGGATCAAGCGTACCTCGCGGTACACGGCGCACGACGAGAACAACGAGTGCAAAGAGGGAGACCTGGTCGAGATCATGGAGACCCGCCCGCTCTCGAAGACCAAGCGGTGGCGCGTCCTTCGTGTGATCGAACGGGCCCGCTAGAGACATGGTGCAGCAGGAATCGATCATCCGCATCGCGGACAACTCCGGGGCCAAACGGGCGCTCGTGATCAAGGTGCTCGGCGGAACGCGCCGTCGATACGCCGGTCTCGGCGACATCGTGGTGGTAACGGTGAAGGACGCCTTGCCGGACGGCACGGTCAAGAAGAGCGACATCGCAAAGGCCGTGATCGTGCGGACCAGCAAGGAGACGCGACGGAAAGACGGGACCTACATCAAGTTCGACGAGAACGCGGGCGTGATCATCAACGATCAGATGGAGCCGCGCGGCACGCGCATCTTCGGCCCGGTGGCCCGCGAGCTGAGGGAGAAGCGGTTCATGAAGATCGTCTCGCTCGCCCCGGAGGTGCTGTGATGCCGAGGCTGGTCAAGGGAGACATGGTGCTCGTCGTGACGGGCAACGACGCGGGGAAAACGGGGAAGGTGCTCAAGGTTTTCCAGGACAAGGATCGCGTGGTGGTGGAAGGCGTGAACTTCATCAAGCGTCACACGCGTCCGTCCCAGAAGAACCCGCAGGGCGGCATTCAGGAGCGCGAGGCCGCGATCAATGCCTCGAACGCCATGCTGTACTGCACCAAGTGCGGTCGCGGAACCCGGGTGCGTCATCAGGAGCTCAGCGATGGAACCAAGGTTCGGGCGTGCGCTCACTGTAGTGAAGTGATCGAGAAGCCGAGGGTGTGACATGGCTAGGTTAAAGGAGACATATAGGAAGTCGATCCAGTCACAGCTCCAGAAAGAGTTCGGCTACGGGAATCCGCATGAGGTCCCGCGGCTCGAGAAGATCGTGATCAACGTCGGGATGGGCGAAGCGATCGACAATCCCAAGCGCCTGGACGCCGCGGTCGAGGAGCTGGCCGCGATCACGGGTCAGCGACCGACCGTCACGCGCGCCAAGAAGTCGATCTCGAACTTCAAGCTGCGCGAGGGAATGGCGATCGGCGCGAAGGTGACCTTGCGCGGCCTGCGGATGTACGAGTTTCTGGATCGCCTGGTCAACGTGGCGATTCCCCGTATCCGGGACTTCCGCGGGGTTCCCACGCGCTCATTCGACGGCCGCGGGAACTACACGCTGGGGATCAAGGAGCAGCTGATCTT
Organism: Gemmatimonadota bacterium; assembly: GCA_035633635.1. Classification (GTDB taxonomy): domain Bacteria; phylum Gemmatimonadota; class Gemmatimonadetes; order JACCXV01; family JAHWKZ01; genus JAICNR01. Next base: position 16,145 of record DASQEN010000005.1, read on the forward strand.
TCCCGAGGTGGATTACGACAAGGTGGACATGGTTCACGGAATGGACATCACCTTCGTGACGACGGCCGAGCGCGACGACGAAGCGCTGGCGCTGCTCAGCGCGTTCGGCATGCCGTTCCGCCGACAGCCCCAGCGCCAGTCCGTCGAGGCGCAGGCGAGCTGAGAATCTTCCTAGGAGGCAAGGTGGCCAAGAAGTCCTGGATCGCGAGAAACAAGGGAAAGCTCAAGTTCGAGGTGCGTCGAGTAAACCGCTGCAATCGATGCGGACGCGCACGCGCGTTCCTGCGGCAGTTCGGCCTGTGCCGCATCTGTTTCCGAGAGTTGGCGCTGAAGGGGGAGATCCCCGGCGTCCGCAAAGCCAGCTGGTAGGAGAGATTCGATCATGGTGATGACTGATCCCGTCGCGGATTGCCTGACCCGCATTCGCAACGCCTGCCGGGCGAAGCACAAGCGTGTCGACATCCCGGCTTCGAAGATCAAGGTGGAGATCGCCCGCATCCTGCAGGAGAACTTCTTCATCCAGAACTATAAGGTCCTGGACGACGGCAAGCAGGGGATCCTGAGGGTGTATCTCAAGTACGTGGACGAGAAGCCAGTGGTGCACGGGATCGAGCGCGTCTCGAAGCCCGGCCTGCGGGTATACAAGGACAAGGACTCCCTGCCGCGCATCCGCAACGGCCTGGGGATCGCCATCGTTTCGACGTCCCGGGGCCTGCTCACCGACCGCCAGAGCCGTGAGGCCGGTGTCGGGGGCGAGGTCCTGGCGAAGGTCTGGTAGGAGGATCATGTCGCGAATCGGGAAGCAGCCGGTGGTGGTCCCCGACGGCGTCACGGTGCGGATCGATGGCCGGGAGGTCAACGTCAAGGGCCCGAAGGGCGAGGTCGACACCCGTCTGCCCGTGGAGATCACCGCCAGGCTGGACGACGGCCAGGTCCTGGTAGAGCGGTCCGGCGACGAATCGCGGGACAGGGCCATGCACGGACTCGCGCGCTCGCTCGTCGCGAACATGGTCGAAGGCGTCACGGCGGGCTTCACGAAACGGCTGGAGATCATCGGCGTCGGCTACCGCGCGGAGGCAACCGGGCGCGCGGTCAAGCTGAACCTCGGGTTCTCGCATCCGATCGAGTACCCGGTGCCGCAGGGCATCGAGGTGAAGACGCCCTCTCCCACCGTGATCGAGGTGAGCGGCGCAGACCGGCAAGTGGTCGGCCAGGTCGCCGCGGAGCTGCGCGCGCTGCGCCCCACGGAGCCCTACAAGGGAAAGGGCATCAAGTACGAAGGAGAATACGTACGGAGGAAGGCGGGGAAGACGGGTGTCTAACAAGAGCAAATCCCAGCAGCGGGAACGCGTTCGATTGAAGCGGCACCGCCGCGTGCGGCGGCGCATCTCGGGCACGCCTGAGCGGCCGCGGCTTGTCGTCCACCGAAGCCTCAAGAACATCGGCGCGCAGCTCGTCGACGATCTTTCGGCGACTACGATCCTGGGCGTTGCGTCGCTCGGACTCGAGTTGGAGGGCACCAAGATCGAGCAGGCCCGGGAGACCGGCCGCGAGATCGCCCGCCGTGCGAAGGAAGTGGGAGTCAGCCGCGTGGTGTTCGATCGCGGGGGCTATCTCTATCACGGCCGCGTGCGGGCGCTCGCCGAGGGCGCTCGCGAAGGCGGCCTGGAATTTTGATTTCACGTCATCGGAGGCAGCGTGTCGAACGGTCGTAACCGCAGTGATCTGATCGAGAACGTCGTCCACATCAACCGCGTTTCCAAGGTGGTGAAGGGCGGCAGGCGGTTTTCGTTCACCGCGCTGGTCGCCGTGGGAGACGGCGCGGGTAACGTCGGCATCGGCCAGGGCAAGGCCAACGAGGTGGCGGACTGCATCCGCAAAGGCATCGAGTCTGCGCGCAAGGAGATGAAGAAGGTGTCTCGGGTTGGGAGCACGATCCCCCATGAGATCATCGGCGAGTTCGGGGCCGGCAGGGTGCTGCTGAAGCCCGCTTCCCCCGGGACCGGCGTCATCGCCGGCGGCCCGGTGCGGGCGGTCCTGGAGTGCGCGGGCGTGGCCGACATCCTGACCAAGTCGCTGGGATCGAACAACCCGATCAACATGGTCAAGGCGACGATGAACGGACTCCAGAGGCTGCGCACCGCCGCTCAGGTGGCGCGTGAGCGCGGGATTCCTCTCGAGCAGCTGATCGGGGTGGCCGCGGCGCGCCGGGCTCGGGACGGCGAACCCGCCGGTGAGACCGTGACGGCGAGCGCCAAGGAGTAGATCAATGGCCAAGAGCAGGCTTCGCATCACCCAGAGCAAGAGCGAAATCAGACAGCCGAAGAGGATGCGGGAGACGCTCCGCGCCCTCGGGCTCAAGGGATACCAGCGGAGCGTGGAGCAGCCGGACAATCCGGCGATCCGTGGGATGATCAGCAAGGTCCGTCACCTGGTGACGGTGGAGGAAGCATGAAGGAGCACGAACTCAAGCCCCCGGTAGGCTCGCGGCGGCCGCGCAAGCGGGTCGGTCGCGGCAACGGCTCGGGCCACGGCACCTACAGCGGTCATGGCGGCAAGGGCCAGACGGCCCGCGCCGGCGGCAAGATTCCAGCCTGGTTCGAGGGCGGCCAGATGCCACTCCAGCGCCGGGTGCCGAAGCGCGGCTTCAACAACTCGCGGTTCCGGACCGAGTACCAGGTCGTCAACCTGGGGCAGCTCGAGCGCCACGCAGGCGAGAGCGGGTTCACGCGCGAGCGGATGGCGGAGCTCGGCCTGATCGATCTGGGCGGCGGACCGGTAAAGGTCCTCGCCGGAGGGGAGATCGGCCGCGCCGTGAGGGTCGAGGCCGACGCGTTCAGCGGGGCCGCGCGCGCGGCGATCGAGTCCGCGGGCGGGACCGCGTCGACGCCGGAGAAGAGCTAGGCCGATGTCCACCCCGCAGGTGCCCAACATCTTCAAGATTCCCGAGCTGAGGAAGAAGATCCTCTTCACGCTGGGGATCCTGGTCCTGCTTCGTGTCGGCGCGCACGTCACGGTCCCAGGCGTGAACCGTGAAGCGCTGACGCTGGCGATCGGCGGCCAGAACAACCTGTTCGGGCTGCTCGACTTGTTCACCGGCGGGGCGCTTCAGCGGGCGACCGTGTTCGCGCTGGGGATCATGCCGTACATCTCGGCGTCGATCATCTTCCAGCTCCTCACGGCCGTGTTCCCGTACTTCGAGAAACTTCAGAAGGAAGGCGAGGAGGGACGCAAGAAGATCACGCAGTACACGCGCTATGCCACCGTCGGCCTGTCGACGATCCAGGCCTACGGCTATTCCGTGTTCATCGAGAACCTGAGCCCCGACGCCGTCATGTTTCCGGGAATGAGGTTCAAGATCCTGACGGTTATCACGTTGGCCACGGGCGCGGTGTTCGTCATGTGGTTGGGGGAACAGATCACCGAGAAGGGGATCGGCAATGGCATGAGCCTGATCATCTTCTTCTCGATCATCGAGGCGTTCCCGCAGGCGGCCGCTCAGGTCTGGACGCTGTGGCGGACCGACGTGATCGGGATCTTCACGATCCTTGTGTTCCTGGCGATCATGGTCGGGATCGTGGCTGGTACGGTCGTGATGACGATGGCAATTCGCAAGATCCCCATTCAGATCCCGCGCAAGGTGGTGGGGCGCAATCGGATCCGGCAGGGACAGAAGACCCACCTGCCGCTGCGCGTCAACTCGGCGGGCGTGATGCCGATCATCTTCGCTCAGTCGATCATGTTCGTTCCGCCGACGATCGCCACGTTCCTGCCGAACGCGCCGTTCATGCAGGCGTTCTCAACCGCTTTCAGCTTCGGTTCGGTCTGGTACGTCATCGTCTTCACCGCACTGATCGTGTTCTTCACGTACTTCTACACGGCGATCATCTTCAATCCGATCGATCTCGCCGAGAACATGAAGAAGCAGGGCGGATTCATCCCCGGAACGCGGCCCGGAGCCAGAACGGCGGAATATATCGATCACGTCCTGACGCGTGTCACGCTCCCGGGGTCTTTCTTCCTGGCGGGGATCGCGATCATTCCGCTGTTGATCTTCTCGTGGGGCCCGTTCCAGTCGATCCCGCAGTTCATCGGCGGGACAGGGCTCTTGATCGTGGTCGGCGTGGCGCTAGATACGATTCAGCAGATGCAGTCGCACCTGCTGATGCGCCACTACGAAGGCTTCATGACCAAGGGCAAAAAGATCCGCGGCCGGTCCCGTTGAGCGGGCGGCGCTATCTCGTCCTCATGGGGCCGCCGGGAGCCGGCAAGGGCACCCAGGCAAGCCGGGTCGCCCAGGACGGCGGAATGTGCAAGATCTCGACCGGTGACCTCCTCAGGGAGGCGGTCGCCGCGGGGACCGAGCTGGGCCGCAAGGCCGAGAAGACGATGAAGGCCGGTGAGCTCGTCTCGGACGACGTGATCCTGGGCCTGGTCGACGAGGTGCTCGACCGCCCGGAATGTTCCAGGGGAGCGCTGTTCGACGGCTTCCCGCGGACGGTGGACCAGGCGCAAGGTCTCGAAGGGCTCCTGTCGGAGCGCGGCCAGTCGCTCGATCAGGTGCTGATCATCGAGGTTCCGGAAAAGGAGATCGTGCGCCGGCTCTCGGGGCGCAGGGTTTGCAAAAAGTGCGGGAAGCTGTATCATACAAGTTTTGACCCTTCCCGACAGGAGGGCGTCTGCGACGCCTGCGGGGGGGAGCTCGTGCAGCGGCCGGACGACCAGCCGGAGACGATCGCCCGACGGTTGACGGTGTACGGCGAAGAGACCGCCCCCGTGCGGGAGCACTACGCCGCCACGACCGGAGTGACCGCGATTGACGGCGATCAGCCCATCGACGCAGTGACCGAGGCGATCCGCCGCGAGCTCCAGCCGGCTGACGCCGAAGGCTAGAGCGGTTGCGCGGGATGGTGACTCTCAAGAGTGCCCGCGAGATCGAGCGCATGCGCGCGAGCGGCCGGATCGTTGCCGACGTGCTCGAGGCAGTAGGGTCGGAGATCCGCCCGGGCGTGACGACCTTCGATCTGAACCGGCTGGCAGAGTCGATCATCCGCGAGCACGAGGGGGCGCGGCCGGCGTTCAAGGGGTACGGGGGATTCCCGGCTTCGATCTGCGCCAGCGTCAATGAAGAGGTCGTGCATGGGATCCCGTCGGAGTCACGGCGGCTGGAGGCGGGGGACATCATCGGGATCGACGTGGGTGTCCTGATGGACGGCTACCACGCCGATGCGGCCCGTACGTTCGCCGTGGGGCCGGTGGCCGAAGAGACCCGGCGGCTCCTGTCCGTGACGCTTTCCGCGCTGGAGGCCGGCATCGAGGCGGCCCAGCCCGGCGCCCGCCTGGGAGACGTTTCGGCGGCGATCCAGGGCCTGGCGGAGTCGGCCGGTTTCTCGATCGTGCGCGACCTGGTCGGGCACGGGATTGGCCAGCATCTGCACGAGGACCCGCAGGTGCCGAACTTCGGGGTCGAGGGTCGCGGGCTCGAGCTCGAACCAGGGCTCGTCATCGCGATCGAGCCGATGGTGAACGTGGGGGGCTCGGACGTGCGCACGCTTGAGGATGCCTGGACGATCGTGACGACCGACGGCTCCCTCTCCGCGCACTACGAGCATACGGTCGCGATCACGGAAACCGGCCCCGACGTGTTGACTCGGGTTGCATGAAGGTCCCCGCCCGGCGGGGAACGACGGAAGGAAGAAGACGATGAAGGTCAGGAGCTCGGTCAAGCCCATCTGCGAGAACTGCAAGGTGGTTCGTCGCCGGGGTGTCGTTCGTGTGATATGCAAGAACCCGCGCCACAAGCAGCGTCAGGGCTAAGGGAGAGAGGTAGAGCATGGCACGTATCGCCGGTGTCGATCTACCCCGCGAAAAGCGGGTCGAGATCGGTCTCACGTACATCTTCGGAATCGGTCGCCCCT
>DASQEN010000006.1:0-18478 GCA_035633635.1 Gemmatimonadota bacterium
ACTGCGGCCTGCGGAAGCGCGCCCCAGCGCCCGAGCGCTTGCCCACGGGCCTCGCGTCCGATTACGGACTGGAGCTCGCGGACCATGGTCGGGTACGGGTGCGGCCCCACGACCGATCCGATTACGTAGTGGGTGGTCTCCACCTGTGTCACCCAGTCGCGGATCGCGGCGTTGGTGGCATCCTTGAGGGTTCGGGTCCCGGCGTCGACTTCGACGACCTCGGCGCCCAGCAGCCGCATGCGATAGACGTTGAGCGCCTGGCGGCGAGTGTCCTCGGCGCCCATGAACACGACGCACTCGAGCCCGAAGCGTGCGCAGGCCGTCGCCGTGGCTACGCCGTGCTGGCCCGCCCCCGTCTCGGCGATGATCCGGCGCTTGCCCATCCGCAGCGCGAGGAGGACCTGGCCCATCGTGTTGTTGATCTTGTGCGCGCCTGTGTGATTGAGATCCTCGCGTTTGAGCCACAGATCGACGCCGGCCTCGGCCGAGAGCCGGGGCGCGTGGGTCAGAGGGGAGGGACGCCCCACGTAGTCGGCGAGGAGGGCGTCCAGCTCCGCGTGGAACGCCGGGTCGGCCCACGCCTCGGACCACGCCCGCTCGAGCTCGTCGAGGGCCGAGATGAGGGTCTCGGGCACATACCGTCCGCCGAAGGAACCGAAGTAGCCGGGCCGGCCTGCGGGGGATGCGACCGGCCCGCTCACGGCGCGGCTCCCGCCCGGCCGCTCTCCGACGCGGCGTTCGCGGCCGCGCGGGCCCGGCGCACGAATGCGGAGACGAGCCCCGGATCCTTGACCCCCGGAGTCAGCTCCAGCCGGCTGCTCGCGTCGACGCCGTCGGGCCGCGCCTCGTGGATGGCGCGGGCCACGTTCCGGGGTCCCAAGCCACCCGCTAGCAGGAGCGGAACCACTCTCCGTACGCGCGGGAACCGCGCGCCCACCATGCCCCAATCCAGCGTCCGACCCGTGCCCCCAGGGCCCACGTCGAGAAGCAAGGCGTCGACCGCGGCCTCGTAGACCTCCTCCGTTCCCAGCAGGTCGGCCGGTATCGCCTTCCACACCGGGACTCCGGTCCCCTCGCGCACGGTGCGGCACAGCTCGGGGCTCTCGCGGCCGTGGAGCTGGACGGCCGCGAGGCCGAGCTCGCGCGCCGCGCGCGTAACCTCCTCGAGCGGAGCATCCGCAAAGACACCCACCCAGAAGGCCGGCACGCCGGCGACCAGGAGCGACGCGCGCTCGAAGGTCACGCGGCGCGCCGACGCGCAGAAGACCAGACCGAGATAGTCCGCCCCCGCGCCGACGGCGGCCCGCGCCACCTCTTCCGACGTGATGCCGCAGACCTTGATCCGGAAGGAAAATGACACGGAAAACAAGGTACCAGATTTTCCGACGCGCGGGCCCTCACGCCTCTTCCCGGCCGGCGGCGACCAGGCGCTCGAGGGCGCCTCCCGGATCCGTGGCGCGGGCCAGGTGCTCGCCGACCAACACGGCGTCGGCGCCGGCGGACCGCGCACGTCGGACGTCCTCGGGACCGGCGATCCCGCTTTCCGCCACCAGAACCAGGTCCGGTGCGTCGATTCTCAGCCCTCGAACCGTGGACAGAGCGGCACTCATGTCCACCTCGAGGGTGGCGAGGTCTCGCGCGTTGACGCCGACGATCGGAGCGCCGAGGGCGATCGCCCGCGGCGCTTCGGCGGGCGCGTGGATCTCGACGAGCAGCTCGAGGCCCGCCTCCGCCGCTTCGGCCACCATCGCTTCGAGCCCACCCGCGTCCAGGGCCGCCACGATCATCAGGGCGGCGTCCGCCCCCGCGGCCCGGCTCTCCCAGATCTGCCAGGGATCCACGAGGAAGTCTTTCCGGAGGATGGGCACCATCACCGCGCCTGCGACCGCGATCAGGTCGTCGAGCCGTCCGTCGAAGCCCTGGTCGGTCAGCACGCTGACCGCCGCCGCGCCCCGCTCCTCGTACAGCCGGGCTCGGGCCGGAGCGTCGAGACCCGGGGCGAGGGCCCCCGCAGTCGGGCTTCCCCGCTTGACCTCGCCGATCACCGAGAGGCCCGGCGCCTGAAGCGCCTCCGCCAACGAGCGTGCGGGAGGGCGGTCGCCGGCAGCCGCGACGAGCTCGGAGCGCGGCCGGGTGCGGCGCGCCGTTTCGACCTCCGCGCGCTTTCTGGCCAGGGTGCGGGCGAGGAATCCCGACGGGGAGTTGACTTTCGGCGTTTGTTCGGTCAATCTTGGCCTGTCATCGTGTGCGGGATGGCGACCGGCGTTCGGCCGGCGCCCGTCGCTGAGCAGTCCACGAGGGGAGCGGAGAGATGAAGCTAACCCGGCGGCAGCGTGAAATCTACGACTACCTAGGCGAATTCATCGAGCACAACGGGTATGCCCCGAGCCTCGAGGAGATCGCCGCCCGATTCGGCCTGAGCTCGGTCGCGACCGTGCACGAGCACCTCGAGAACCTGCAGTCGAAAGGGGCTGTGCGCCGGGATCCTCACAGGAGCCGCGCGATCGAGCTGACCGAAACCATCGCTGACCGGCCGCGCGCGGCGGCGGTCGAGCTTCCCCTGCTCGGCAGGGTGGCGGCCGGCCAGCCGCTCGAGGCGATCAGCGATCACGAAACGCTCGCCGTTCCGGAATCGATGCTCGGCCGAGGCGAGACGTTCGTGCTCCGCGTCACCGGGGACTCGATGGTCGACGAGCACATCGAGGACGGCGACTACGTGATCGTCGAGCGCCGTGACACGGCGCGGAACGGCGAACGGGTCGTCGCGCTCATCGACGGGGAGCACGCGACACTCAAGACCCTGTTTCGCGAGTCCGACGGCCGCATACGGCTCCAGCCGGCGAACGAGCGGGTCGCGCCGCTCTTTTACGACGCTGGCCGCGTGCGGATTCAGGGGGTCGCGATCGGCATCCTCCGCAAGTATCGCTAGCAGGTCGCTGAAAATGGCCGATTTCTGCGTTCCGCTCCTCGTGTCCTCCTGCGGCGTACAGATCGTACGCCTCGGCACCCACCTCGGTGGGTACCCGCCCTCGTCGCGCGCCTTGAAATCGTCTCATTTTGAGCGACCTGCGCCCTTGGCCCAGCCGTAGGTTTGACGCGGACGCTATGCGCGACTCTCGGTCGCGAGGCGGCGGGTCAGGGCGACGAAGTCATCGAGCAGGCGGGCGGGGGCGGCGGAGGCGAGGGTTTCGAGGGCTTGGTCCACGCCGGCGCGAAGGGTGGGGGCGCCGTCGCCGATCCAGATCGCGGCCCCGGCGTTGGCGGCCACGACCGCTCGCTGGGCATCGCTCCCCTGTCCCTCGAGCACGGCCCGCAGGATCCCGGCGTTCTCGATCACGTCGCCGCCCGCGATCTCGGCCGGCGTGAAGGTGGGCAGACCGAGGTCCACGGGATCGATCGTGGCTTCCTCCACGGTTCCCATCCGGACGGTCGCGATTCGGGTCGGACCGCAGACCGAGATCTCGTCGAGGCCCTCGATGCCGTGGACGACCGCCGCCGCTTCGACGCCCAGCTCCCGCAGGACGCCCGCGATCCGGGTGACCGCGTCAGCGCTCGGCACGCCGATCAGCTGCCGTCGGGCGCCGGCGGGATTCGTGAGCGGGCCCAGAAGGTTGAACACCGTCCGGATCCCGATCTCGCGTCGCGCCTTGGCGGCGTGCCGCATGGCCGGATGGAAGCGCGGGGCGAAGAGAAAGCCGATGCCGAGCTCGTCGATCGAGCGCCCGACAAGCTGGGGCTCGAGGTCGATCGTGACACCGAGCGCTTCGAGGACGTCCGCGGAGCCGCACCGAGACGAGGCGGCGCGGTTCCCGTGCTTCGCCACCGGAATGCCGGCCGCGGCCACGACCAGTGCGGCAGCGGTCGAGACGTTGAAGCTCCCGGAAAAGTCCCCGCCGGTCCCGCAGGTGTCGATCAGCGACTCCCGCGTCGTCGGAACGCGTGTCGCCCGCGCCCGCATCACCCGTGCGGCCCCGGCGATCTCCTGCGCGGTCTCCCCCTTCGTGCTCAGCGCCGCGAGCAGCGCGGCGATCATCGTGGACGGAACGGCTCCGTCCATGACGCGAGAGAACAGGGCCTCTGTCTCCGCGGCGGAGAGATCGATTCCGGAGGTGATCGCCTGGAGGCTGGCCTGCGGGTCGCCCTCGGCGAGCCGCGGGTCCCGGCTCACGACCGGGCTTCCGCAGTCCACACGGCAACCAGCTTGACCGCCGCGGGGTACACGAGGGAGGCATGGATCGCTAACCCCACGAATACGACCAGACGCATGGCCGGCGAACGTACGCAGCCCTCTGAGGGGCAGCAACGTGGACGCGGAGCAAATCTCCACGAGATTGGTGGCGATTGCGAGTCCGAGCTGTCCTCCAGTACGATGGAACCGCGTATCGCGGCTGGCAGCGCCAGGCCGACGCGATCACGGTCCAGGGGGCATGCGAGGCGGCCCTCGAGCGAATCATCGGACCGACCAACGTCGTGGCGGCGGGTCGAACCGACACGGGCGTCCACGCTCGCGGCCAGGTCGTCCATTTCGATCACGAGGGGGGCCTGTCGCCCCGCGAGCTGAAGCGTGCGTGGAACGCCCAACTTCCCGATGATGTCTGGGTGGCTCGCCTGGACCGTACGCGGGGGGACTTCCACGCTCGCCACGATGCGGTTGCCCGCGCCTACCGCTATCAACTGGCGCTCGGCCGCAGGGCTTGCTCTCCGTTCGTCCGCCGGTACGCCTGGCCCGTCCTTCGAACGATCGACTGGAGCGGTATGAACGCGGCCACGGGCGCCATCGTCGGCACGCACGACTTCCGGCGCTTCGCCAAGGGAGCGGGCAAGGGCCGCGCCCGCGGCGAAAGCGAGCCGGGCCGGTGCACAGTCCGCGAAGCTCGCTGGCTCCGCTCCCGCGAGGGTCGCGTTCTGGAGATCACCGCCGATCGCTTCCTGCGGCACATGGTGCGCGCGATCGTCGGAGCGGTCGTAGCCGTCGGGCTCGGGAGGATCGGCCCGGACGAGGTGCTCGCGGCGCTCGAGCCGGACGGTGCTCGACCGCGCGCAGGCTACGCCCCCCCGCAGGGGTTGTTTCTGTGGGCCGTCGAGTATTGAAGGAGGGAGACGGGAGATGAAGATCCGTGGCAACATCCTGCTCGTGACCGCCCTCGCGCTCTCGCTGGGCGCGGGCGCTGCCTGGTGGGCCGGTGCGGCCCGTTCGCCCGCCGCGGACGCCACGCTTTCGCAGGCGCTCGCGCAAACGCCGTCGGAGACCCTCGACCTATCACGCAGGAACGCGATCGTCGCCGCCGCAGAGGACGTCGGGCCGGCGGTGGTCTCGGTCAACGTGTTCGCCACCCAGGTCGTTCGCGAGCGGTCGTTCTTGGACGACCCGTTCATGGACCCCTTCTTCCGGGGCCTCTTCCCGCCGCGGGAGCGCCTCCGGCAGGTGCAGGGCCTGGGCTCCGGTTTCCTCGTCTCCCCCGACGGGTACATCCTCACCAACCAACACGTCGTCGTCGGGGCCACCGAGATCGTCGTCACGCTCCTTGACGGGCGGCAGCTTCCGGCGGAGATCGTCGAGGCGGACGCAGTAACCGATCTCGCGGTCCTGAAGATCGACGCGGCGAACCTTCCCACCGCACCGCTCGGAAATTCCGATGACCTGCTGATCGGGGAGTGGGCGATCGCGATCGGAAACCCGTTCGGATACCTGCTCGCCGACCGAAACCCCTCGGTCACCGTGGGGGTGATCAGCGCGATCGGCCGCGACGTGAGGCCGGACCCGGGCGAGGGCCGCACTCAGGTGTGGTCGGGGATGATCCAGACCGACGCAGCCATCAATCCCGGCAACTCCGGCGGACCTCTCGTGAACGCCGCCGGCGAGGTGATCGGCGTGAACGCTTTCATCTTCTCGGGTGCGAGCGGCGGTTCGATCGGCCTGGGCTTCGCGATCCCGATCAACCGCGCGCGACGCGTGCTTCGGGACATCGTCCAGTTCGGCACCATCCGCCGCCCATGGATCGGACTGCACCTGGCCGCGGTTCAGGCCGAAGACGGCCGCGCGCCGTTGGGCGCACGGGTGGTCCGGGTCGACCCGGGGAGCCCGGCCGCCCGCGCGGGGATCGAGCCCGGCGACGTCCTCGTGGAAACGAACGGACAGCCGCTCCACTCCCCGATCGAGTGGGAAGGCCGGCTTCTCGATCTACCGACCGGGACGGATCTGATCGTAGTCGTGCAACGGGACGGCGTCGGCTTCGAGCGCACGCTGACCCCCGAGGATGACCCCCTGCGACACGCCCCGCGGATCGAGACCCCGTACGGGGCGACGATTGTCGTCCTGACCCCCACCCTCGGCTCCCATCTGGGGCTCGCCACCGCGAACGGGCTCTACCTCGAGAGCGTGGATCCTGACTCCGGCTTCCGCCGGCTGGGTCTGCGCGAGGGGGACGTCCTCGTGGCGCTGGGGTCGGAGCGCCTCGACGGCGCCGACGACACCCAGTCATTGATCGACTACCTGCGCTCGGGACAGCGCGGGACCCTGTTCGTGGAGCGCGACGGCCAGATGGGTAGCGTGGAGATCCGCTGACCGCGAGGCGATCCCTTGAAGAAGAGGAGACGATGACGACGAAACAGACTGGCGCGCTCACCGCTCTGGACTTGCCGCTTCCCCACGTGAGCCGTGGCAAGGTGCGCGAGATGTTCGCGCTGGGGGATGACCTCCTGCTGGTCGCCACCGATCGGCTATCGGCCTTCGACATCGTCTTCGAGGAGGGGATTCCCGACAAGGGGCGAGTCCTGACCGGGCTGTCGGATTTCTGGCTCGATCGGCTCGAGGCGGCCGAGCCTCATCACCGTATCTCGACCGACGTGGATGCGATCATCTCCGACGCACCCTCGCTCACACCTCATAGGAGCGCGCTCGAGGGGCGATCGATGCGCTGTCTCCGCGCGCGACCGATCGCGGTCGAGTGCGTGGTGCGCGGCTACCTGGACGGCTCCGGGTGGCGGGAGTACCGGGAGACCGGCGCGATCACCAGCATCGAGCTCCCCGCGGGGCTCCGGCGCGGCGACGAGCTTCCCGCGCCGATCTTCACGCCGGCGACGAAGGCCAGTGAAGGCCATGACGTCAACATCTCGTATGCAGAGCTCGAGGAGCGAATCGGGGGCGCGCTGGCCGAATGCCTGCGTGAGCGGTCGCTCTCCCTCTACCGTCAAGGTCGCGAGCATGCGCGCGAGCGGGGTTTGATCCTCGCCGACACGAAGTTCGAGTTCGGCTGGGGTCCCGAGGGTCCGGGCAGCGAGCTGTTGCTGATCGACGAGGTGCTGACGCCCGATTCCTCCCGCTTCTGGGACGCTGACGAGTGGAGCCCCGGCGGGGCTCAGCTCTCGTTCGACAAGCAGCCCGTGCGCGACTTCCTGGAAGCAGAACGCCAGGCAGGGCGATGGAACGGAGAGCCGCCGCTTCCCGATCTCGCGGAACGCGCGATCGAGGCGACCTCCGAGCGCTACCGTGAGGCCTATCGCCGCATTGCCGGACGGCCGCTGCCCGGGGCCTCGTGACGGCTCGCGTCGAGGTCTTCGTCCAACTCAAGGAAGGTATGCTGGACCCCCAAGGCAAGACGCTCGAGCACGCGCTCGAGGCGCTTGGGTATACCGGGATCGAGGACGTCAGGGTGGGCAAGTGGATCACGTTCGTGGTCGCGGACGGAGGCCGGGAGGCGATCGAGCGCCAGGTCGACGAGATGTGCCGTCGGCTCCTGGCCAACACGGTGATCGAACGCTACTCCTTCGAGCTTGAGGAGGACGGATCTTGAGCGACGTGCCGATCGGAGTCGTGCGCTTTCCCGGTACCAACTGCGACCAGGACGTGTTCGATGCCGTGGCCGCAACCGAGGGCGCTCGGCCGGTCTGGTTGTGGCACAAGGAGACCGCGCTCGAGGGTGTGCGCGGGATCGTGCTCGCCGGCGGCTTTGCGTACGGCGACTACCTGCGTGCGGGTGCGATCGCCCGCTTCAGCCCGATCATGGAGCGCGTGATCTGGTTCGCGGAATCCGGCGGACCGGTCCTCGGGATCTGCAACGGCTTTCAGATCCTCACCGAGGCGGGGCTCCTTCCCGGAGCGCTGATGCGGAACGCCGGCCAGGCCTTCGTCTGTCGCGAGCAGTGGCTCCGAGTCGACAGCGTGGAGACTCCCTTCACCCGCCATTACGACTCCGGCCAGCTCGTGCGCTTCACGGTGGCTCACGGAGAGGGCAACTACGTCGCGGACGACGAGACGCTCGACCGCCTCGAAGAGGAAGGCCGCATCGTCTTCCGCTACGTGGACGAGAACGGCGATATCACTCCGGGCGCCAACCCGAACGGATCGGCGCGGAACATCGCGGGCATCGCCAGCGTGCGCCGCAACGTCCTTGGCCTCATGCCGCATCCCGACCGCGCGATGAGCCTGCTGGTCGGTTCCGAAGACGGCTGCGGAGTCTTTCGAGGTCTGGTAGAGGCGGCCGCGTGACCGTGGCGCTGAGGGATACCCCGGTGACTCCCGAGGTCGTCGCAGCCCACGGCCTGCGGTCCGACGAGTACGACCGCATCGTCGAGCTCCTCGGACGGGAGCCCAACTTCACCGAGCTCGGAGTCTTCAGCCTGATGTGGAGCGAGCACTGCGGCTACAAGTACAGCCGCGCCTGGCTCTCGGAGTTCCCTTCCGGCGGCCCACAGGTCGTCCAGGGCCCGGGCGAGAACGCCGGCGCCGTGGACGTCGGAGACGGCCTCGCAGTGGTCTTCAAGATGGAGTCCCACAACCACCCCTCCGCGGTCGAACCATACCAGGGAGCGGCAACCGGCGTGGGCGGGATCCTACGCGACGTGTTCACGATGGGAGCCCGTCCGATCGCCATGCTCGATAGCCTCCGCTTCGGCGCGCTCGACGATCCACACGTCCGGTATCTGTTCCGCCACGTCGTTCGCGGGGTGGGCGACTACGGAAACTGCGTCGGGGTTCCGACAATCGGCGGTGAGGTCGTGTTCGACGACGCCTATGCGGGCAACCCTCTCGTCAACGCGATGTGCGTCGGTCTCCTGAGGCACGAGGACCTCATGCGCGCGACGGCGGCCGGCCCTGGGAACGCGGTCTACGTGCTCGGCGCCTCTACCGGTCGCGACGGGATCCACGGCGCGAGCAAGCTGGCCTCGACCGAGCTTTCCGCCGACTCCGCGGAGAACCGGCCGACCGTCCAGATCGGCGACCCGTTCAGCGAGAAGCTCCTTCTCGAGGCGACGCTCGAGCTGATCGCGTCCGGTGCCGCAGTCGGGGTCCAGGACATGGGCGCCGCCGGCCTCACGTCCTCGAGCAGCGAGATGGCCGCTCGCGCGGGCACGGGGGTCGAGATCGACGTCGCGCTCGTGCCTCGACGGGAACCGGGCATGACCCCCTACGAGGTCCTGCTGTCGGAGTCCCAGGAGCGGATGCTCGTCGTTGCTCGGCCGGATCAGGAAGCCGCGCTCCTGGCCGTAGCGGACAAGTGGGATCTTCCCTGTACCCGCGTGGGATCGGTGACCGACGACCATCTGTGGAGGATCCTCGAGGACGGCGAGGAGGTCTGCCGGATCCCTGTTTCCGCCCTCGTTGACGAGGTGCCGCGCTACGTCCGCGACGTCCAGGTTCCGCCCTACCTGGCGGAGGTCCACGCACGAATGCCCGGCCCCGAGATCACGGAAGCCGTCGACCCGATGGAGGCGCTCGAGACCCTTCTCTCTGCGTCTTCCATCGCCAGCAAGCGCTGGGTCTGGGGACAGTACGACCACCACGTCCAGACGAACACGATCCTCGGCCCGGGCCGGGCGGACGCGGCTCTGCTCTCGATCCCCGGCACGCACAGGGCGCTGGCGCTGACCACCGACTGCAACGGCCGCTACGCGTACTGCGACCCGCGACGGGGCGGCTCGCTCGCCGTCGCCGAGGCGGCGCGGAATCTCGCCTGCGTCGGCGCCCGACCGCTCGGGGTCACCGACTGCCTCAACTTCGGCAACCCCGAGAAGGACGCAGTATATTACCAGTTCGTGGAAGCCGTGCGGGGGATCGCGGATGCTTGTTGCGCGCTCGATACGCCGGTCGTCAGCGGGAACGTCTCCTTCTACAACGAGTCTCCCGCCGGAGCCATCCATCCAACGCCTACGATCGGGATGGTCGGACTCCTTGAGGACGTCGAGCACCGGCCCCGGGGCGGGGGCTCACCGGGGGATTCTCTCGTCCTGCTGGGTGGGGACGGAGCGCACCTCGGAGCCGGCTCCTTTCTCGCGGAGGTCCTCGGAGTCGTGGCCGGGCGCGCACCCGCCGTGGATCTGGACGCCGAGCGACTCCACGCGGAGATCGTGCGAACGCTCGTGCGAGAGGGTTTGGCGTCCATCGCCCACGACGTCGGCGACGGAGGCCTGGCAGTCGCCGCGGCAGAGCTCTGCTTCGGCCTTCCGTCCGGCCTCGGGATCGAGGTCGCGCTGCCCGCGGCAGGGTCGGCGCCTCACGGGGCGCTGTTCGGCGAGGACGCCGCGCGTTACTTGCTCCTGGTCCCTGTGGAGAAACTGGCCGGCCTGCGCGAACGCCTCGCGGCCGCGGCGGCCCCCTGGCGCGTTGCGGGACGCGTGACCAACGACGGATCGGTGCGTTTCACGGGGGTCGGCGAGCGGTCTCGGGACGAGCTCCAACACCGCTGGGAGACCGCCATCGAGGACCGAATGGAGACCATGGAGGAGGAGCGATGAGCGGACCGCGGGAAGAGTGCGGGATCGTCGCGGTCATCGGCCCTGAGCGGGCGGCGGAGTGGGCCTATCTCGGCCTCTACGCCCTCCAGCATCGCGGGCAGGAGTCTTCAGGCATCGTGTCCAGCGACGGAACCCGCGCCTACGCGCATCGGGCGATGGGCCTTGTCGCCGATGTCTTCGACGAGGACGCGCTCGCCGCGCTGCCCGGCACGGCGGCGATCGGCCACAACCGCTACTCGACCACGGGCAGCCCCACCCTCGCCAACGCGCAGCCGATCCTGGTCAATTACCGTGATGGCTTCCTGGCCGTGGCGCACAACGGCAACCTCGTCAACGCCCGTACTCAGCGGCGCAGGCTCGAGAGGTCCGGGTCGATTTTTCAGTCGACGATGGACACCGAGGTCGTCGTCCACCTGATCGCCGCCGAGCAGGACCCGTCCCGCGACCGTGCCGTGCTCAACGCGCTCGACAACCTCCTCGGCGCCTATTCCCTGCTCATCCTCACGCGGGACGGGCTGTACGCGGCCCGCGATCCGCACGGATTCCGGCCCCTCTCGCTCGGCCGGCGGGGGGACGTGACCGTCGTCGCCTCGGAGAGCTGCGCGCTGGACCTCCTCGGCGCCGAGCTCGAGCGCGAGATCGGCCCGGGCGAGGTCCTCAAGGTCGGTTTCGACGGTAGCTCGGAAGTGCTCCGCGTCTCGCCCGCCGATGCGGAATGCCTCTGCGTCTTCGAGCAGATCTATTTCGCGCGACCGGACTCGATCCTTTACGGCTTGAGCGTGGACGAGGCGCGACGCCGTCTCGGGCGCGAGCTCGCGCGCGAACATCCCGCAGTCGCGGACTGCGTGTTTGCGGTTCCCGACTCCAGCAACTCGGCCGCTCTCGGCTACGCCGAGGCGAGCGGGATCCCGTTCGAGCTGGGACTGATCCGCAACCACTACGTCGGCCGGACGTTCATCCAGCCGCGCCAGGCGGTCCGCGACTTTCACGTCAAGGTGAAGTACAACCCCGTTTCCAGCGTGATCCGCGGCAAGCGCGTGGTCGTCGTCGACGACTCGATCGTTCGCGGGACGACCTCCAAGGCGCTTGTCGGGCTGGTGCGCGAGGCGGGCGCGGCGGAGGTCCACTTGAGGGTCGCCTCTCCTCCGCTCCGCCATCCATGCTATTACGGAATCGACATCCCCAACCGCGACGAGCTGATCGCGGCGAACATGACCGTGCCGGAGATCGCCGCGTTCGTCGGGGCTGACTCCCTGGGATATCTGTCCTTCGAGGGGCTGTATCGCGCGGTCGGCGCCCGGGAGCAACACTGCGATGCCTGCATGAGCGGAAACTATCGCGTGCCCCTCGAGCCCGGCATCGAGGAGAAGACCGCGTTCGAAACCCTATCCCTGTCCCACACGGCGTGATGCGGATGGCGGGCGTCCGTCAGCGTCGCTGTGGAGGCACCCCGCGCCCTTGAACGAAAAACGGCGGGGTGGATGCCTGCCATCCCCCCGCCGTTTCGAAGCTCGTTGAAGGCCGGTTCCGCTACGGACCGTCTCCGCCACCCCCGCCGTCTCCGGCCGGCACCTCGATGTTCACGTCGGCGTCGATGTCCGTCGCGTCGTCGCCACCTCCGCCGAAAGCGCCGCTCATGTAAAGAACGGCAGCCAGGATGAGAATCACGATGATGATCAGGATCGCGTAGACACCGCCGTTGCCGCCTCCGCCTTGCCCGTCCGCCATGATTCCCTCCTTGAAAGGACTGGTTCCGTTGTGATCGCTTCCTGATACCATGGAGCGCGTCGGAAGTCAAGCGTCGCGTCGCGCCGCTTCCCCCTTGTCGCTCTTCTCGATCAGCACGAAGTCGATCTGGCGCTTCTCCTTGTTCACGGACTCGACCCGCACGCGCACAGAGTCCACCAGTCGGAACCGGCGCCCCGTGTTCCGCCCGATCAGGGCATACTTACCCTCGTGGAATTCGTAATAGTCGTCGGAAAGATCGTGAAGATGGATCAACCCCTCAACGAAGTACTGATCCAGCCGCACGAACATGCCGAAGGAAGTCACGCCGCTGATCGTCCCGTCGAACTCGTCGCCGAGATGTCGCTCCATGAACTCGACTTTTTTCAGGTCGATCGAGGCGCGTTCCGCGTCGACGGCGTTGCGCTCCTCCACCGAAGAGTGGTCCGCGATGCGTTCGAGCCGGCCGATTTGTTTCTCGCGTTCCTCCTTCCACCGTTCGCCGGACTGGATCTTCTTGAGCAGCCGGTGGACCTCCAGGTCCGGGTATCGGCGGATGGGAGAGGTGAAGTGCGTGTAATGGTCCGCCGCCAGCCCGAAGTGCCCGAGGTTGTCGACCTGATACCGAGCCTGCTTCATGGATCTCAAAATCACCGTGTTGACGAGCTCCTCCTCCCGCTTTCCCCTGGCCTGCTCGATGATCTCGGCGAACACCCGGGGATCGACCCTTCCCTTCGTCATTTTCGGCAGCTGGTATCCGAGTGCGGCCACGAAATCCCGGATCTGATCGATCTTCTCGGGTGCGGGCCGATCGTGGACCCGGTAGACGAAGGGCACCTTCAGGTCCGACCCCTGGCGGGCCACCGTCTCGTTGGCGAGCAGCATGAACTCCTCGATCAGGCGCATGCTGTCCAGCCGCACGGATTCCTTGATGTCGATCGGGAATCCCTCGTCGTCCAGCTCGACCCTCGCCTCGGGCAGGTCGAAATCGAGGCTTCCCCGAACGGCCCGCTTCCGCCGTAACACCTCGGCGAGCCGTCGCAGCGTCTGCAAGGGCAAGAGGACCGCCTCGAGCTCTTCGCGCGGCATCTTGTTCTCGATCAGGTCCTGCGCCTCCTGGTAGGTCAGGCGGAACCGGCTCCGGATCACCGTTTCCCGGAATTGGCTCTCCTTGACGCTTCCCTCGGCGTCGATGGTCACGATCACGGAGTAGGTGAGGCGGTCTTCATCGGGCTTCAGCGAGCACAGGCCGTTGGAGAGGTGCTCGGGGAGCATCGGGATGACACGGTCGACCAGGTAGACGGACGTCCCGCGCTCGAACGCCTCCTCGTCGATCGGGCCTCCCTCTTTCACGTAGTGGCTGACGTCGGCGATGTGGATGCCGATCTCGTACAGGTTGTCGTTCAGCTGCTCGATGGAGAGTGCATCGTCGAAGTCCTTGGCGTCGTGTGGGTCGATCGTGAAGACGAGCTTGTCGCGCAGATCCAACCGGCGCTTCGCCTCGGCGTCGAAGTCCGCCGTCAGCTTTTGCGCGCTCTTCTCGACCTCCTCGGGAAACTCCGGGTCGAGCTCGTGGGTCTTGATGATCGAGAGGATGTCGACTCCGGGCGCGTCGGGGTCTCCCAGCACCTCGACCACCCGTCCCTCGGGGCTCTTCGTCCCGTCGCCCCAGTCTTCGATCGATACGACGACCTTCTGGCCTTCCCGGGCTTGCTTCAGGGCCTCTTCGGCGACATAGACGTCGAAGCCAAGGCGGCTGTTGTCGGGGACCACGAAGCCGAACCGCTTGCCCCGCTGGAGGGTACCGACGACCTGGGTATGCGCCCGCTCGAGGACCTGGATGATCCTGCCCTCGGGGTTGTCGCGCCCGCGCCGACCTTCGACCCGCGCGACCACCTTATCGCCATGCACCGCCCCGCTCAGCTTGTGCGGTGGCACGAAGACGTCGGCCTCGCCCACTTTCTTCTTCTCCGGAACGACGAAGC
The DNA here is from genome assembly GCA_035633635.1 of Gemmatimonadota bacterium. Lineage (GTDB taxonomy): Bacteria > Gemmatimonadota > Gemmatimonadetes > JACCXV01 > JAHWKZ01 > JAICNR01. The sequence continues at coordinate 14,445 of DASQEN010000006.1, forward strand.
CGGCGCCCCGGCGGGTCGAGTCGAGCGTCCCCACGACCAGGTTGATCTGCGCCGGCAGAGCGTAGCGCTGGCTCTTGATCCGGTAGACGCGGCCTTCCTCGGTCAGCCGGGCCATCGTTCCCTTCAGGTCGGCGTATCCCTCCTCTCCGATCTCCAGGCCCTGCGCGATCTCCTTGAGCTTGAGCGGGCGCTGGGAATGGGCCAGGTAGTCGAGAACGAGCTCGTCGGGAGAGCGGCTCAAAACGATTCCGCCTCGTCGATCAGCATGATCGGGATGTCGTCCTTGATCGGATACCGGAGCCGGCAGGCCGGGCACTCCAGCACCTGCTCGCTCTCCTTGTACGTCAGGTCGCCCTTGCACTTCGGGCAGGCCAGGATATCGAGAAGCTCCTTGTCCAGTGACATGCTAACTCCTTGTATGGTTGACGGTTGACTATCGCTTGTAGCCAAAGAACCTGAGGTCCTGTTCGCGGCGGGACCACTTCGGACGCACCTTGACCCGCAGCTCGAGGAACACCGGCCCGCCGATCAGCGCCTCGATCGACTCCCGGGCGCCGCGACCGATTTCGCCGAGCTTTCGTCCGCCCTTCCCGATCACGATCCCCTTCTGGCTTTCCCTCTCGACGTAGACGGTCGCGCGGATCAGGGTCTTCTCCCCCGCCCGCGTGGGCTCGCGCCACTCGCTGACCTCGACGTGCACGCTGTACGGAATCTCCGCGCCCAGCTCCTCGTAGCATGCCTCCCGCACCATCTCGGCCGCCAGGAAACGCAGGTTCAGGTCGGTGAGGTCGTCGGCCGCGTAGAAGAACGGTTGCTCCGGCAGGCGGTCGCGCAGACCCTCGAGGAGCTTCCCCGTTCCGTCCCCCGTTGCGGCGCTCAGGCGAAAGCGCGCCGACCACACGCCCAGCTGGCCCCAGATACCCTCGCGTGCGTCGAGCTTCGCCGCCGGCACCTGGTCGCTCTTGGTCAGGAGAAGAAACAGCGGGAGCCGGTCCGATTCGCCGCCGGGGCCGCCACCCTGGCCACGGCGCGTGGCGAGCTCTCGCAGGAGCTCCTCCTCGCGCGCCGACGGCTCGTCGTGGTCGACCAGCCAGCATGCGACATCAACGCCGTCGAGAGCGGACAGCGCGGTCTCGAGCATGCTCTGCTGGAGCGGATAGGCGGGATCGAGGAATCCGGGGGTGTCGACGAAGACATACTGAGTCGAGCCGTCGGTGCGGAACCCTGGGATCCGGTGCCGGGTCGTCTGCGCCTTGCGGCTCACGGCGGCCAGGTGCTCGCCGACTAGGGCGTTGAGGAGCGTCGACTTGCCTGCATTCGGTCGCCCCACGAGCGCCACGAAGCCCGACCGGGTGACCCCCTCGGGGTTCAGGGCCTTTCCTGGCCGGGCCTCCTCCACACCATTCATCGGCGCCCGAATCTAAGCGGACCCGCGAGAATCCGCGAACCAGCCGCGGCATCTCCGCTGGCGGGCCTCGCAAAGCTGGTGCGCCGCCCTGGAATCGAACCAGGAACCTACTGATTAAGAGTCAGTTGCTCTAGCCAATTGAGCTAGCGGCGCACTCGCCAGGGTGGGACCGCCGAAGCGGGAGAAGGAATATATCCGGGCCCGCGATCGCGGACAACGCGGACGGCGCCGCGTGAGTAAAGCGAGTCGGCCGATCCGCCGGACCGGCCGACTCCGCGAAGATGGGGTGAGCGAGGGGACTCGAACCCCCGACCCCCAGGGCCACAACCTGGTGCTCTAACCAGCTGAGCTACGCCCACCACGTGAGGCGAGAATCTACCGCGCGGGAGCGCGTCCCTCAACGAGGAGATGTGGCGCCCCGGGAGGGACTCGAACCCCCGACATTCGGCTTAGAAGGCCGACGCTCTGTCCAGCTGAGCTACCGGGGCGCGCCGCCATGCGCTCCATGAACGCGCTATCGCTACAGTGCCGCCAGACGTCTCTCGATCCGCTTGCGCTCGGTGGCGTCGAGGACACCCTTGCGAACCCGCACCGACTGCGGGGTCACCTCGACCAGCTCGTCCTCTGCGATCCATTCGAGCGCGATGTCCAGCGTCATGCGTCGCGGCGTCTTGAGGCCCGTGTCGACCTCGCGGGTGGCGGAGCGATGGTTGGTGACCTGCTTGCGCTTGGTCGGGTTGCACGGCAGGTCCCCGGGCCGGGCGCTCTCGCCGATGATCATGCCCGAGTACACGCGCTCCATCGGCGACGTGAAGAGCGTCCCCCGCTGCTGCAGGTTCTCGAGCGCATAGGAGGTCGCAGGACCCGTGTCGAGGCTGACCATCGCCCCCCGCTCGCGGTGCTCGACCTCACCGCGCCACGGGCCGTACCCGACGACCCGGGAGGTCATGATGCCGAGGCCGCGGGTGTCGGTCAGGAACTCGCTGCGGTAGCCGATCAAGCCCCGCGTCGGGATCACGTACTCGAGACGCACCAGGCCGGTGCCGGCGTTGTGCACCGCCGTAAGCTCGGCCTTCCGCCGGGCGAGCTTCTCGAACACCGCTCCCTGGAGGTCCTCTGGGATGTGGATCACGAGCTGCTCCAGCGGCTCCTGCACCGATCCGTCCGACCCCTCGTGCAGGATCACCTCGGGCCGCGAAACACAGAGCTCCATCCCCTCGCGGCGCATCTCCTCGATCAGGATCGCCAGATGGAGCTCTCCCCTACCGGAGACCTTGACCCCGTCCGAACGACCGACGTCCTCTACCCGGAGCGCGACGTTGACCCGCTCTTCGCGGGTCAGGCGATCCCGGATCTGGCGCAGGGTGACCGCCTTACCATCGCTCCCCGCGAACGGGCCACCGTTGACGAGGAACAGCATCGAGACGGTCGGCTCCTCGATCTCGAGCGGCGGGAGAACCTCGTCCGGCGCGTCGGGGGCGGCGATCGTGTCGCCCACCCCAAGCTCCTCGAAGCCCGCCACCCACACGATGTCGCCGGCTGTCACTTCGTCGACCTCTTCGCGCTCGATGCCGCGGGTCACCCAGAGCCGAGTCGAGGTCGCCAGCGCGCGTCCGGTGATCTCCCAGTCCCCCGCCTCGCGATCGATCCACCGGGATGTTCGGCGCACGAGAGCGTCGCCCCGCGCGTGGACGCCCTGGAGCACGCGGCCGCACCCAATCCGACCCAGATAGTCGCTCCAGGCCAGGGTCGAGACCTGCATCCGGAACGGTGCGTCCAGCTCTGCATCAGGCGCCGGCACGCTCTCGACGATCGTCTCGAACAGGGGCACCATCCCCGTGCGGGGATCGGCGTCGAGATCGCGCACGAACCACCCCGCCAACCCGGAGCCGTAGAGGACCGGGAAGTCGGCCTGCTCGTCGCTCGCCCCGAGCTCGAGGAACAGGTCGAACGTGTCGTGGAGCGCCCGCTGGGGGTCCGCGTTCGGGCGGTCGATCTTGTTGAGCAGCACGATCGGCTTTAGGCCACGCTTGAGCGCCCGCATGAGGACGTACCGCGTCTGCGGCATCGGCCCCTCGTTGGCGTCGACCAGGAGCAGCGCTCCGTCGACCATCGAGAGGACGCGCTCGACCTCGCCGCTGAAGTCCGCGTGGCCGGGCGTGTCGACGATGTTGATCTTGAACCCGCCCCAGCGGACGGCCGCCGACTTCGCCAGGATCGTGATCCCCTTCTCACGCTCGAGGTCCATCGAGTCCATCACGCGCTCCCCGACGTCCTGGTTCGCGCGGAAGGAGCCGGACTGCCAGAGCAGAGCGTCGACCAGCGTCGTCTTCCCGTGGTCGACGTGGGCGACGATCGCGACGTCACGGATGTCCTCGCGCAGCTGCACCCGGCGAGGGTACCCGCGTGGAGACGATGTCCCCGACGGTCAGTCGCCGCGGGCGAGCGCGACCGCGTCGTCGAAAGCCAGCGCGCGACCCTCCTCCCACACCCGGGCGCCATCGGCTCCGAGCTGCTCGCGTGCGGCCCCGACGTAGCGCTCGAGCAGCGCATCCCAGAACGGAACCGACATCCTCGCGCCGAGCGACTCCCAGAGTGCCTCGACGGCCGCCGCGAGCAGGGCGGC
>DASQEN010000007.1:0-2184 GCA_035633635.1 Gemmatimonadota bacterium
GTCATCAGTGAGGCCTATCCCACCTCTCGGTTCGAGGTCACGGGGTCGTTCGGACCGCAGAGCGTCAAGGGCGTGATGAAGGTGATCTTCAGCAATGGGCGGGTCTGTGCCCCGGCTTTCGAGGGTCTCCGGAAGTGAACCTGTCGATCCGCGAGCCACGTCCGCCCGTGTGACCGGCACGACGCTGATCGTCTCCCTGGTCGACGTGGCGCGGACCTGCCTCGAGCCGGTGTGGCCGGCTGGCCGGCGAGGCCGCGTAAGCCGCGGATGAGTGGGTCGCGGCACACTGCGGGGTGTCTGCTCTGAGTGGGGCACGAGTTGACATTCTTGCGATTCCCATCAGACTGACGAGATCTTGAGTCGATCGGAGGTCCCTGTGAAGACCGCTGCGGCACGACCTCTCACGCCCGACGAGCGAGCCACGATCACCGCCGCACTCCCATCGATCCGACGGGCGGCGCCAGATGCAGCCGGGATCATCGCCCGACTGGTTGACGACGTCCCAGGGCCCGAGACGAAGCCCAGGCGCCGCTACGCCTCGATCGCTGAGGTCGCGACGGCGTTCAGCGTGACCGAGCAGACGATCCGCAATTGGGCGGATCGAGGCTGGCTCCCGTGTGATCGCACGCCGGCGGGAACGCGCCGGATCCCACGGTCGGTGTTGGCTTCGCACGAGGCCCTGAACCGGGCCCGTCCGCCGATGCCCGATCTCACGCCCGCCCAGGCAGAGGCAATCCTCAACGCCCCGCGCCGCGGCCGGTGAGTTGGGTGCATCGCGCCCACTCCTGATCATCGACACGAGCGTCTTCCTCAAGGATGCGCTGTCGAGAACGCGCACCGGCTCCGCGTCGCATCTGGCCGGGCCGTCCGTTGTTAGGTCTGCGCGCGTGATGAGTCCCAGTTAAGGCAGGCGGGCGACAATCTCATCGTGGATCCGATGAGCACGTCCCAGGTCGACCGGCTCGGCGAGCGCCTCCGCGGGACCGAGGTGCTGTCCGAGGACGACCTGGCCCTGCTCCAGCGGTTCCGTGCGGAGCACGAGGCCGCGCTCATTGAGGTCCAGGCGCGCCTTGAGCGCGCGATCCCGGGAGTTGCGCAGGCGGCCCGGATCAAGACGATACAGACGCTGCACGACAAGCTCCGTCGCCAGCCAACCAAGCTGAGCCGGATCCAGGACATCGCGGGCGTCCGAATCGTCGGGGATATGGACCTTGCATCCCAGGATGCGATGGTTGCGTCGATCGCGCGCGAGTTCGCCAAGGCGCGCGTCATCGACAGGAGGGCCCATCCCACCTTCGGGTATCGGGCGGTCCACATCATCGTGAAGGTCGGCCGATGCTCGTGCGAGGTCCAGGTCAGGACGATTCCTCAGCACCTCTGGGCTGAGATCGTTGAGCGGCTCGCCGACCTCTGGGGGCGCGACATCCGCTACGGAGGCAGCCCCGAGCAACGCGGAACGCGCGTGGGCGACCTTACGCGCCAAGGCCTATGGGAGTTGATCCGCGGCGTCTCCGACCAGATGCATGCGCTCGAGGAAGCAGCCGCAGACCAGAACCTCGCAGTGGAGGCGGGTGATGCACCGCCCGGACTCGAGCACGTCGACCTGGAGCAGGCTCGAAGAGACACACGCGATGTCCTGGCCAAGCTGCGGGACTTCCTTGAGAGCGGGGCCACGCTATAGTCCGCCCAGGAGGCCACCATGCCGCAGTTCCTGATCGTCTACAACCAGCAGACCGGCGACGTACGTCTCGAGACGTACGCCGATGATCAGCGCGACCAGGCGATGGCGGACCGGTTTGAGCTTGAGCGACTCCATCGGCTCGAACCACACATGGAGGTCGTGCTCCTGAGCGCGCGTTCCGAGGCGTTGCTCCGGCAGACGCATGCGCGGTACTTCAAGACCGTTCGGGAGCTCGTCGAGAGCGCCTAGTCGACTGCCCTTAGACCATCCGGAGCGTCGCCGCCACGCTTCGACCGACTTGAAGGCTTGTCTTCAACCCGGCGGGCGCGTGCTGTGGTGAGGTGTCGGACTGGGCGCTCCTCCACCGCGAGGAGCTCGATGACGACTGGGATCGTGCCCGTCAGCAGCTGCCTGTCGTGCCGATTGATCCGCTCGGCTAGTATCGGGCGGATGCTCGAGATCACGGCTGTTGAACCCCTTGTCGGTCGCTCGGTCCGCCTCAC
>DASQEN010000008.1:0-6686 GCA_035633635.1 Gemmatimonadota bacterium
GGGAGCGCGTCGCCCGCGTGCTCGCGGCGGAGCGTGATGGCCTCGGGGGACAGATCGGTCCACGCGCCGTGATCGGCGCCCTCCCAGCCGACCCAGGTGGCCGCCTCCGGGTTCCACGCCATCTCCCGCTCCCACTGGAGATCGAGGAGTGCGTGGAGTCGCTCCGCCGCGGGTAGGCGCTCGTGATTCTCGGCGAGAGAAGCGTAGCGCTCGGCGAAGGAGACCTCCTGCGCGCGACCCGGAGCGGCCGCGAGAAGGCCGAGGCCCGCCAGCGCGACGGCCGCACGCCAGCGCGCGCCGGAGACCCGGCTCGAGGGCGAGCTACGCGTCGTCGCCCCCGTACAGCTCGTCGATCTTCGCGGCCAGGATGAAGTCGCTCTCCGACAGGTCGTCGATCGCGTGCGTCCATACCGTGAACGTCACCCGCTTGTAGTCGATCGAGATGTTCGGGTGATGGCCCTCCTCCTCCGCGAGGTCGGCCACCCGGTTCACGAACTTCATGGCCTCGACGAAGTCCTCGAATTCGAACCTGCGCACGAGCTTCCTCCCCGAGGTCACGTCCCACTCCCGGACCTGCTCGTGCAGCCGGAAGACCTCCTCTGCCTTGAGAGCCGGGGTATCGCCCGAGCACGCCTCACAATGCTTCTTCGTCAGCTCCGTCATCACGCCTTCCCTCCTTCGCGGGGACTCCCCGGCTTTGCTACAGTTTCGCCCGGTCGGCCGACAGCCGCTCGGCCAGCCACTCCTCTAGGCGGTCGACCGGGACCCTCGCCTGCTCCATGGTGTCACGATCGCGGACCGTCACCGTGCGTTCGGAGACCGACTCGCCGTCGACGGTGACGCAGAACGGCGTTCCGGCCTCGTCCTGCCGCCGGTACCGTCGGCCGATCGAGCCGCCGTCGTCGTAGAACACATTCCAGCGGCGCCCGAGGCCACGATAGATCTCGCTCGCCAGCTCGGGCATTCCGTCGCGCTTGACCAGCGGGAACACGGCCAGCTTGATCGGAGCGATGCGCGGCGACAGCTTGAGCACCGTGCGTGCCTCCTTGCCCTCACCCTCCTCGCGGAAACCGTCGACCAGGCACATCAGCATCGTTCGGTCGACGCCGGCGGACGTCTCGACGATGTAGGGCACGTAGCGCTCCTTCGACTCCTCGTCGAAGTACGAGAGCTTCTTTCCCGAGTGCTCCTCGTGCCGCGTCAGGTCGAAGTCGGTGCGATCGTGGATGCCCTCCAGCTCCTGCCAGCCGAACGGGAACTCGTACTGGATGTCGAACGCAGCGGCCGCATAATGCGCGAGCTCGTCCGGCCCGTGCTCGTGGACGCGCAGCTTGTCGTCGCGGATCCCCAGCTCCCGATACCAGGCGCGGCGTGTGTTCAGCCACCGCTCGAGCCATTCCCGATCGTCACCCGGTTTGACGAAAAACTGCATCTCCATCTGCTCGAACTCGCGGGTGCGGAAGATGAAGTTCCCAGGTGTGATCTCGTTGCGGAACGCCTTTCCGATCTGCGCGATCCCGAACGGGATCTTCTGCCGCGAGGAGTTCAGGACGTTCTGGAAGTTGACGTCGATCCCCTGCGCCGTTTCCGGCCGCAGGTATGCGACGGAGGCCTCCTCCTCGACCGGACCCATGAAGGTCTTGAACATGAGGTTGAACTGTCGCGCCTCGGACAGGTCGCGCGAACCGCAACGAGGGCAGTACGGATCGTCGGTTCCCTCCAGCACGTCGGCGCGGAAGCGGTGCTTGCAGTTGCGGCAGTCGACAAGCGGATCGGTGAAGCCGGCGACGTGGCCGGATGCCTCCCACACCCGCGGGTGCATGAGGATCGCGGCGTCGAGGCCCTCGATGTCGTCTCGCCGCACCATCGACTCCCACCAGAAGTCGCGGATCGCGCGCTTCATCTCGACGCCGAGCGGTCCGTAATCCCACGTGGAGCCCACGCCGCCGTAGATCTCGGAGGACTGGAAGACGAAGCCGCGGCGCTTGCAGAGCGATACGAGGCGGTCCATCACGTCGCCGACCGCGACGTTCCCCCAGTCGGAGAGCGGGGTCGTCGCCGGCGCGGAAGCGGCTTGGGTGTCGTCGTTCATGGGGCGCAGAAGTTGCCCGGCGCGCGCTCGCGACGCCAGCCGCGCACGTCTCAGTGCCGCGCCTGTATCCGGCTCACGTCCCGGGAATCGGGGGCGCCTTCTCCTGTGCCGCGAGGCGCCGCCACTCCTCCATCCCGGGCTCGCCGCCGGGAAGCGACAGGAGCCTCGACAGTAGCGCGGGGTCGTCGGGCAGGAGCCCGGCTTCCGGCAGCCGCGCGGTCAGGACCGCCCAGCCGGGATCGGCGGCGTACGCGCGCTCGAGCCGCGGCAGGGCCTCGTCCACGCGGCCGACCGACGCGAGCGTGATCCCCGCCCAGTACACCATCTCGGCGCTCTCCGGGACCATCGTCGCGGCCGCGTCGTAGCGGGTCACGGCGGCGTCTACGTCATTGATCGTCATCGCCTCGTCGCCCGCGTTCATCTCGCGGTAGGCGCGGGCCAGCAGAAGCAGCCGCCGAAGCTCCTCCAGCGGCTCGGCGTGGTCCTCGATCCGGAGTTCGAACACGCGATCGACCCACGGCCGACCGGTCGGCTTCCCGCTGACGACCACGAGCGCCGCCGACTGCCGACCCCGGATGTCCCCACCCTCGGCCTGCGCGGCCTCGAGCGCGGCGAGCATGCGTTCGGCGAGATCGCCGCGCGTGGCCTCGAACGCCGTCGCCATCGCGGGCCACACGCTCTCGCTCCCCATCAGGTTCGCCTGCACGCTGTAGTTCTCCCCCGTGTGATGTCCGGCGGCGATGATCGCGTTCTCCCCGGTGTGGGCAGCGACGCGGCCGGCCGCGTCGATCATGGCGACCTGCCGGACGTCGGGATGGGGGTCGGCCTCGAGCAGGCCCGCCAGCGCCTCGGGAGCCGTCCGTCCCGCGCGCATCAGCTCGAGCCCGAGCGGGCCGTACGAGGGATCGACGAACGACTGGGTGGCGACGGCCCCGACGCCCGCCTCGGCGAACGCGACGATCGCGCCGACACCGAACCAGTGCGACTGGACCGCCACGCCGAGCTCGCCGGTCGCCGGATCGCGCGCTACGATCGAGTACGTCGCGACCGGCCGGAGCGGCATCTCCGCGTCCCGCACCGTTTGCGCGGCCGCCGGGGATGGGATCCCCGCGGCGAGCGCGGCCAGAGCCCAGACCGCCGCGGCCTTCATCGCGCTCCTCCCCCGCCGGCCCCGTGCTCGACCAGATACGTCACCATCTCGTCGTCCTCCCTCCCGGCGGCGATGTCCAGCGGGCGCAGCCCGTTCGCCACCGCGTTGACGTCCGCTCCTCGCTCGACCAGGAGCTCGGCCACCGCGCTGCGTCCGCCGGCGATCGCGGCGTGGAGCGGGGTGTTCGCGATCTCGTTCTGCGAGCGCGCAGCCAGGTCGGCGCCGCGGTCGAGCAACATGGCGGCGGTCTCCCCGTGCCCGAAGAACGCCGCGAGGTGGAGGGGAGTCCAGCCGTCCGGGCTCCGGCCTTCGAGGCCCGCCTCGCCGCGATCGAGCAGGACGGCCAGCTGGTCGGTCCGCCCGAGCGCGGCCGCCGTGAACGGATCGAGCTCCGCCCCGTGGCGGAGGAGCAGGTCGGCCACGCCAGGATGCCCGCGATACACGGCCGCGAGCGTCCAGGGAATGCCCTCGTCGGTCCGGCCGCGCGCGAGATCCGGACGATCCTCCGCGATCGTCTCGATCAGCGCGTGGTCGCCCTCGCAGATGGCCAACCACAGGTCCTCCTGCGGATCGCACTCCTCGCCCTTCCAGTCCTTCTCGCCTTTCTCACTCATCTCGCCTCCGTCTTCCGCTCGCCCAGGAACCGCTCGATCCCCGCCGCCACACCTTCGGCGATCTTCCGGCGGAAGGCCGGCGTCCGCAGCGCCGCCTCCTGCTCGGGGATCATCATGAACACGGACTCGACCAGGACAGCCGGCATCTCGTTCATCCGCAGGACCGCGACGTTCTGATGCCACACGCCGCGGTCGGGAAGCCCCGTTCGCGGCAGGAGCTCGCCTTGGATCGCTTCCGCGAGCCGGCGGGACTGAGGATGATAGTACAGGACCGACGTGCCGTTGTTCAGAAAGGGGTTCACGCCGTCGGGCAGCGCGTTGTTGTGGATCGAGACAAAGAGCTCCCCGCCCGCCTCAATCGCCAGGTTGGCCCGATCGTAGAGACCGAGCGCCGAGTCCGCGGTGGCGCGGGTGAGGATCACCTCTGCCCCGCGCCGCTCGAGGATCCGGGCGAGCTCGAGCGAGATCTCGAGGTTCGCCTCCCGTTCCTCCAGCCCGGTCGGGCCCACTGCGCCGGTGTCGGGGTTGTGCCCGGGATCGACGACCACGCGGACGCCGTGGAGCGGCGATCGGAAGCGGCGGTCGGCGAGCGCGTGCGGCGGGCGCCGGAACCCGATCACGAGGTGCGAACCCTCCCAGTAGGCGCGGTACCCCCAAGCCCTGTCCGCCGCCAGCGTAACGTCGAGCTCCAGCACGCCGGTCTCGGGCTGCCCCCAGACGATCGAATCGAGCAGCCGGTCGGCGAACGTGTACTGGACGTAGTCGACGTCGGCGTTGGCGCCGAAGATCCTTAGCGTGTACCGGACGGGGTCGATCTCCTGACGGACGTCGAACGGCAGCCGGTCGGTCGTGGGGACGACGATCTCGCTCCAGCCATCCTTGAGGCGTGTCCGGATCACCGCGATCCGGCTCGTCGGGCGGGCGACGGGAATCGGGCGGGTCTCGGAGAGCGGCGCCCATGCCCGGGTTCCCGGCCCCAGCGCCAGCTCCCGCCATTCGCCCATCCGGCGGCCGGTGGCAGCCCGTGTCCCGTTCGGCAGGAACAGATAGTAGCCCGCCCCCGGGCCGTGGCGGGCGATCACGCGATGATCGGTGTGCCCCGTGCCGGCCGTGTCGTCGTCGAGCACCGCGGTCCGAACTTCGGTGGGATCGAGGAACGAGATCGCGGCAACCGACACGGATCGGGTTGCTCCACCGGGCGCGGTGAAGTCGAGCCGCAGCGAGTCCCCGGCCGCGCCCGAGAACGTCAGGTAGAGGTCGCCGGCGAACCGGTTCCACGGCCCGTTGGAGGGACGCGGCGGGTCGGCCGTCCAGGACGTCTCGGGGAGCTCGCCGAAATCGAACACCAGCCGACCCGCGTTGGCTACGTCGGGAAGCTCCGGCAACAGCAAGACGGTCGCATCGCCCAGCCGGGCGCGGATCTCCATTCCGGGAGCGGCGACCACCGACACCTGCACGGTGTCGCCCGCGTACAATTCCAGCGGGCCGCGCGGCGCGATCGTCTCCGGGCGGTAGCCGAGCGTGTCGCCGGTCGGAGGCGCGAGCAGGGATCGCGGAACCCACACCCTGCGCAGCGCTTCGGCCCGGCGGCCTCCGCTCGCGGCGACAACTGCGAACGTGAACGAGTCCGGCTCCAGCGGGACGAACGCGATCCAGCCGCCGCCAGGCTCCACGGACGCGGGGCGGCCGTTGACCGTCAGCTCGACCGCCTCTCCCACCGCGCCGTCCACGCGGCCGAACACGAACGTGGAGTCGGTGGCCGTGACCGCCGCCCCCTCGCGAGGGTACTGGACCGTGACCGCGAGCCCAACCTGAGCGTGCGCGGCCCCCGCTGTCAGCGCGGTCAGCACCACCAGCGCGGCCAGCGTGCGCGCGCGCGATCCGCTTCCTCGTGGGGCGGGCATAGGCCGAAGGTAGTGCCGAACCTGGTCCGCGTCCCCGACGTCCGGATCTCCCCGCGAGGGCCTCAGCCCCCCAGAAGCTTCGCCACTCGCTCGCGCGTCAGCTGGCGCAGAAGCGTCCAGCCGGTGACGACCGCCACCGCCGTGAACAGGAGCCCCCAACCCCACTCGAGCAGGAGCAGCTTGCCGGCCCCGAACATCGCGGTGTAGATGAACGCGGTTCCGAGCGCCCACAGCCACAATCCCCGGCGCAGCCCGGCCGTGTTCGCGCGCGGCGGCTGACCGATCGCCTCTCTCACCGGCCCCCACCACCCTGGCGGCCGGACCCGACGGTAGAACTCCACCAGCCGCTCCATCGACGTGGCCGGCGTAGCATAGGTGACAGTGATCCACACGATCGTCGACCCGAGGATGTTGAGAAACACCTTGGCGGCAAAGGGAAAGGTGGGCCCGCCCCAGTCCGGCGAGAGTTGGAGGGCGGCGCCGATCACCGAGCTCGCCACCATCGCCGAGATCTCGCTCCACGCGTTCACCCGCCACCAGAACCAGCGCGCGACGTAGACGAGCCCGATGCCTGCGCCGAGCGTCAGGAGCAGCAGGAAGAGCCCGGAGATCGACGTCGCGTAAAAGCTGATCGCGACCCCGATCGCGAGCGCGAGCAGCGAGGCGACCCGTCCCGCCAGCACGTAGTGCCGGTCGTCCCGGTCGCGCACGAGGAACGGGCGGTAGAGATCGTTCACGAGGTAGGCAGCGGACAGGTTGATGTACGATGTGAGCGTCGACATGAACGCCGCGAGGAACGCGGCCAGCATGAGACCCAGGAGGCCGATCGGCAGCAGGTCGACCATCGCGCGGGGATAGGCGAGCTCCGGATCGTCCATCGTCGGATATAGGAGGAGGCTGGCGAGCGCGACCAGGATCCAGGGCCA
>DASQEN010000009.1:0-6014 GCA_035633635.1 Gemmatimonadota bacterium
GAAGGTGGACGAAGGTCATCAGGTCTTTGCGTACGCGCGAGGCATGCGGCGGAGGGGTCGGGGTACGGGGTCTGCAGATGTCTCGAGTCGGAAGCTCGTCGGCCCGATCCGGGACACCCAGCGCGTCGATAATCGAAGGTAACACAGGCGGCCGGTCATGAGAACTCCGCCGGCCGGCCCGCGGGCCACGCGGTCTGCCGAAGCGCCTCGTACGCGACGATCCCGACCGCGATCGCGAGGTTGATCGAACGGGCTTGGGGTCGCATGGGGATGGTCAGGCAACGCTCCGGGCAACCCGCCCACAGCTCGCGCGGAAGGCCCTCGGTCTCCTTTCCGAAGAACAGCCAGTCGCCACGCCGGTACCGGGCCTCCCCGTAGGGCCGCCCGCTATGGGTGGTGGCGTACCAGGAGCGGTCCGCGGGCGGCGCGGCGGTGGCCAGGAATTCCGCAAGGTTCTCGTAGCGCTCCCAGCTCAGGTGGGGCCAGTAGTCGAGCCCTGCGCGGCGCCGCCGCCGGTCGTCGAGATCGAAGCCGAGCGGGCCGACCAGGTGTAGTCGCGCGTCGGCGGCCACGCACAGCCGGCCGATCGTCCCCGTGTTCTGCGGGATCAGGGGCTCGACGAGCACGACGTGAAGCGCAGGACCGTCGACGCCGGGCATGGACGTAATCTACCGGACGCGACCAGCCGCCGTCGCGCTTGACTTTCCTCCCCCGCCCGACGTACTTCCGCCGCGGAAACCGAGATGTCCCTCTCCCTCCTCCTCCGCCTCGCGTTCGCAGGCACCGCGCTGGTCGCGGCGCCGTGGCCGCCGCTTCACGCGCAGTCGGCGCTCGAGCTGCGTGTTTCCGTCGACCGCGCCGAGCTGCGGTGGAGCTCTACCGGCCGCCGGCTTGGGTCGCTCGAGCGCGGGGTCCTGCTCGAGCGCCTGGGAGGTCGGGCTGGCTGGGCGCGCGTGGGCGTCCACGGGTGGATGTGGTCGGCCTCCCTCGAGCGCGCCGGGGATGCGTACCGGGTGGTCCCGGAGAGCGAGAACCTGCGGTCGGGCCCGGGAGGTCGCGTGGTGGGCCAGCTCGTCGAAGGGGTGGGGGTCCGTCGGGTCGGCGCGGAGGGAAGATGGCTCGAGATCGAGATCGTGGGCTGGCTTCCCGAGTCGTCGGTGTCCCAGAATGCGGCTCCCGAGCCCGCCCGCGCGTCGGCAGACACCGCGCGCCCCGCGGCCCCGACACCTTCATCCGCCCAAGACCGCCCGGTGGAGGAAGAGGTCGTCGCCGCAAGCGCGATGGGGACGCTTTCGCGCGGGGTCGAGATGCGGAACGCCCCGCAGGGAGGCGCGATCGCGCCGCTGCCCGCTGAAACGCCGGTCCGCGTCCTCGAGTCGCGCGGCGGATGGACCAGGGTTCGGGTCGACGGCTGGGTGCCATCGTCGGCGGTCCGCGCAGGAGCGCTCGGCGAGGTCGGCCCCGACGTGGTGGCCGCCGCTCCCGCGGGAACGTTCATCGGTCGGACCGTACGCTGGACGCTGGAGCACGTCGCGCTCCAACAGGCCGATCCTTGGCGTCCGGACTTCGAGCCCGGCGAGTGGTACGACCTGGCGCGGGTCCCCGGCGTCGAGGGCCGCTACGTCTACCTTGCGCTCCCCGCGCGCATGGTCGACGAATTTCGCGGGATGAGCCCGTTCCGGACGCTTCGGGTCGAGGGCAGGGTGCGGACCGGCCAGAGCGCCCTGACCGGCACGCCGATCGTCGAGCTCACGCGTCTCCTGCCGTGAGCTTCGGACCGGAACGCCGAATGCTGGTGGAATAGGAGGGCGCTTGGCCTAGAACGGCAGGAGGGCGTTTTCAACGCCCGTGCTAAGGACGCCAGGCGGCGCCGATCGCGGTACGCGCCCCCCGCATGAACTCGGGCACCCCGGGCTTCAGGCTCTCCCCCTCCCAGGGCGAGACCGTGATCGCCGCCTCGTCCTCCCCCTTCTCGTAGATGACCATGTCCTGGGCTTCGAGGCGGCTCCAGGCGGGCGGCCCCAGCTGGGAGTCGAACCAGGCGACGACTTGCGACCACTCTTCGGGAGTGTAGGCCTCGAGGGAGCGCATCTCGGACGTCTGTACCTGCGACGTGTGAACGCTGGCTCCCGGATACGGCGGGATGCCGCCGGCGTTCTCGGCGGGGGGCATCGGGCCGCCCTCGGGAAGCGTGCCGACCAGCGTCACGGCGGTGTCGGGTGCGGGGGCGGGTGTGGCGTCGACGTCGGCAGAGTCGGGAGAGGCGGCATCGGGAGCGTCATCGGAGCCGCCGCACGCCAGCGCGGCGGCCAGGATCGCGATCGCGACCACGCGAATGGAACGGATCAGAAGTTCTCGACCGTGAACGAGACCCACTTCTCCACGGTCTGATCCTTGAGCGAAACGAACTGCCGGTTGGCGAACCGGACCTCCCACCGCTTGAGCTCGCCGACCTGAGGATGCCAGCTGTAGAACGAGATCAGGTAGTCGTCGGGCGCATCGGACTCTACCCGCGGGGGCGTCACGACACCGAGCACTCGCTCGGGGACCTTGCCGTAGAGTAGCGCCTCCCCGTTGTCCGCGTCGAACCTGCGCAGCCCCTGCGGGATCTCGTCCGTCGAGCTCAGCACCCGCACGAGGTTCAGCTCCGCGTACGTCAGCGAGTCTACGCTCGATGGGACGTAGCGGTAGTCGAAGTTGTAGAACACCTCGACCACGAAGCGCGCCAGCGACAGCGCCTCCTCCGCCGAGGCGGGGGCGACGCCCTCACGCTCGAGCAGCGCGTTGATGGCATCGACGTAGTCGTTGTTCATCTCCTGGCGGAAGGCCGCCGGATCGACCCGGTTGACGAGCGGCCATGCGCGGTCCCGCTCGCTCACCACGAACAGGGCCTGGAACAGCTCTCCTTCCGTGCTCACGCTGTATAGCGCGACATCCCCCAGAGGCGAATGGAGCACCTGGCCGAGGATCTCGATCTCCCAGTAAAATCGATCGGGGTTCGGCATGGTCAGCGCGATCCGGCCGGCGTCGGCCGGTGTGTTGTGGATGAACTGCCGCATCAGCCGCTCGTACTCCGGCCACCAGAGCGTGAACGCGGCCTGGCGGACGAGCTGGGTCTCCGCGGCCGGCGTGACGGGGGAAACGCCCTGCGCCATCGCGTTGGATGCCCAGGCGAGCGCGAGGGCCACGATGGTTAGAGCGCCGCCTGGACGGATCCGCCGTCCGGAACTAGGGGAGATGCGGTGCCACATGGAGGCTTCCAATGTACCCTCCGTTCCGTGAATCCGGCAACCACAAGGGGCGCGTTTGCGCGGTCCTTGATCGCCTCTAGCTTAGGGCCGGTGGATACCCCATTCCGGTACGAAGAAGGTGAGCTCCGGGCTGGCGGCGTCCCGCTCGCGCGGCTCGCGGCCGAGCACGGGACCCCGCTCTACGTCTACCACCGTCCGACGATCGAGGCGCGGCTGGACGCCGTCCGTCGGGCCTTCCGCGATCACCCCACCCGGGTGTGCTACAGCGTCAAGGCGAACTCCAACCTTCGACTGCTAAAGTGGCTGGCCGGGCTCGGAGTTGGGTTCGACGTCGTCTCCGCGGGGGAAATCGCGCGCACGGCGGTGTGCGGGATACCCGCGGATCGGGTCGTCTTCGCCGGAGTCGGGAAGACGCGAGCCGAGCTGAAGGCGGGCGTCGAAGCCGGTCTCTGGATGATCAACGTCGAGTCGGTCGACGAGGCCCGGGTGCTGGCGGAGATCGCCGGACGGCGCGGCGAGCCCCGGGTGCCGATCAGCCTGCGGGTCAACCCGGACGTCGACGCCGGCACGCATCGGCACATCACCACGGGCACGAGCGCGGACAAGTTCGGGATCTCGCCGTCCGAGTACCGGTCGCTCCTTCCGTGGCTGGCCAGCGCTCCCGCGCTCGAGCTGGTCGGCCTCCACATGCACCTCGGCAGCCAGATCATGGACCCCGCGCCCTACGGCCGGGGAATCGCGGTGCTGCTCGGCTGCGGGGCTGAGGCGCGCGCGGCCGGACTCGATCCGCGCTGGGTAAACGCCGGAGGCGGCTTCGGGATCGCCTACGACGGCGGCGAGGCGCCCCTTCCGGCCACCTACGCCGCGGCGCTGATTCCCGCGGTGCGGGAGTTCGGCGCCGAGCTCCTGCTCGAGCTCGGGCGCTACCTGGTGGGCCCGGCCGGTTGCCTGCTCACCGAGGTCCAGTACCGGAAGTCCCGGGGCGGCCGCGAGCTCGTCATCACGGACGCGGGGATGACCGACCTCCTGCGGCCGGCCCTTTACGAAGCGTTCCACCGGATCGTTCCGGTCTCCGAATCCGATCCCGCCGACGCGCGGGCGACCGACGTGGCAGGGCCGATCTGCGAGTCCACGGATTTCCTCGGCCGGGCACGACCCTTGCCTCCGCTCGAGCGCGGGGAACTGCTGGCTGTCCTCGACGCAGGGGCCTACGGGATGTCGATGGCCAGCCACTACAACACCCATCCGCGCGCTGCGGAGGTGTGGATCGACGAACGCGGCAGCGTGGAACAGATCCGCCGCCGCGAAACCGCGGCGGATCTCCTGGCCGTCGAGCGCGAGGCGCTGGACGAAACCCGGTACGCACCCGGACCGTAGGGAGCACGGTGCGAGGAGGGTACGTCGCGCGGCCGTCGTCCTACCGATGGAGGAGTTTCGTCATGTGCCGTACCGCCGTCTTCGCACTCGTCCTTCTCGCCTTCGCCTCGACTCCGGGGGTGGCTGTGCAGGCCGTCCCTGGCGGCGCGCACGATCCGGCGATCGCCGGGGGCGATTCGGCGCACGTGCTCTTCGTCGGGCTCGAGTCGGAGGACGCGGTCGCGGTGGTCGACCCGGAAGCCGGGGTAGTCCTGAAGAAGATCCCGGTCGGCATTTCGACCGAGGACATCGAGGGTGTCCACGCGCTCACGACGTCTCCGGACGGCCGCTACTATTACCTGTCGATCGCGCACGGCTGGCCGTACGGCTCTGTATGGAAGATGACGACCGCGAAGGATTCGCTGGTGGCCCGGACCAACGTGGGCCTGTTCCCCGCCACGATGGCGATCACGCCCGACGGCACCTGGCTCTTCGTCGCCAACTACAACCTGCACGGCGACCCCGCCCTGGACAGCGTATCGGCCGTCCACACGCCGACGATGACCGAAGTGGCCCAGATACCGGTGTGCACGAAGCCGCACGGGATGGTCGCCTCGCACGACGGGAAGTGGATCTACGCCTCGTGCACGCGGGACAACGTGTTGCGGAAGATCAGCGTCGCCTCGCTGTCGGTCGTCGACTCGACCAACATGCTGACCGAACAGGACCGCGCCGAGAACAAAGTCTGCTATCCGGCCGGCCTCGCGTTGTCGGCCGACGACGCGAAGCTGTTCGTCGCGTGCCACCGGCATGCCGAGGTGCGGGTCATGTCGACCGAGGCGCTGGGTACGGTCACGAACGCGATCCCGACCGGCGGCGGCCCGTATCTCATCCGCATGGATCCGGAGGGGAAGCGGCTCTGGGTCCCCAACCGGAACGACCAGACGTATACGGTGATCGACGTGGCGAGCGAGCAGGTCGTCGCCACGAGGCCCGCCAGCGCCAGTAATCCCCACACGTTCGCCTTCGGGCCGGACGGGACCGTGTACCTGTCGATGGAGAGCCACGCGATCGTGCCGGGCGCGATCGACGTCATCGATCCGGAGTCACTCGAGACCCGGCGATCGATCGAGGTGGGCCTCCAGGCGACCGGTGTCAGCGCGATCCCGCTGGCGCCATCGCACTTCGAGTAGGGCGCTCGCGCGACCCTGCGGTCCTAGCGGCGGAAGCCCGCAAGCGCGACGACGATCGAGTCCTGGACGGCACGGCGCGGCGCCGTGCTCCCGGCGTAGAACTCGATGATCATGCTGAACGCAAGTCGCTCCCCGTCCGCCGACGGAACGTAGCCCGAGAGCGCGGTCACCCCGTTCAACGTTCCGGTTTTCGCGCGGGCGCGTCCCTCCGCGG
>DASQEN010000010.1:0-27660 GCA_035633635.1 Gemmatimonadota bacterium
TGGGAGCCGGAGGCCATCCGGGGCGCGGCGGGCCTCCAGTTCGCGCTTCCGGTTGCCCGCGCCGACGTGCTTCCCACGAGCGATCGCCCACTCATTGCAGTCGACCCGGGTGGGGATCCGCTGGCGGCCAGTGGATTCCCCCCCCGATCCCTGCTCGCGTTCGGGACAGAGCGCCACGGTCTCGGGGGCGATCTCCTGTCCCGCGCGGATATCCGGGTCGCGATCCCCATGCGCGAGGGAGTCTCCAGTCTCAACCTTGCCACCGCGGTGGCGGTCACCCTGTACGCGTGGCGGTGGGGAACGTGAGCCGGTCGTCTCCCGGCCACGCACTCGTGATCGGTGGGAGCGGCATGACGAGTTCATCGTCGGAAGGGTTCACCCCTGGTCCCTGCGACCAGGCGCGTGATCGAACAGACGAACTCGGTCTTCTCCAGCTCGCTCGCCGAAGCGGCGAGCAGCGCGCGAGCCCGGGCTCGCGAGATGTTGAGCGTCCTCCAGTCCGGCTCGCTCCCTGCCCGCGACCGCGCGAGCAGTTCGCGCGCGACCGCGCATCTCGGAGAGAAGGGCAGGGACGGAAGGGCGTCGAGGAGGGCCGGCACCGCGTCCGACCCCAGTGAGGTCGCGTACGCGGCGTCGAAGCCCTCGACCGATTCAGGGACGCGAGCCGCGTTGAACCTGACGATCGCCGCGGCCGGGTCGAGGATTCCCAGCACGAGAATGACGGCGCCCCCCGCGGCCAGCGCATGGAAGGCGAATCGCTCGCGAGCTCCGAACAGCGCGCCGATGGCGAACGCGATGAACGCGATGGTCAACCATACCATGATCGCCGACGCGTAGAGACGAAGCTCGGTCACGCCGTACGCGTCGACGTACAGGACCATCCGGCGCGCCGCCGAAGCGAGCACAGCAAGGACCATCAGGACGAGCGCTCCGGACAGCACCAACGTCCTGCGCCGGCGCGGATCGCCGGGGGCCACGGCCCAGTCCGCGACCAGAACCAGGGGCAACGCGATCCCCGCGCAAGCGAGGAGTTGGAAGAAGCCCTGGCGCGCGTACTCGGCGTAGCTCAGCCCGATCCGGGCCTCGATCAGCGCGTTTCCGCCAAGAAACGCGCGGGCCTGTACGGCGAGGAACGCCGCGAAGAGCGCGACCACGAGAGCGACGGCGACGACCACAACGCTTCCGATGGCGGCGCGGGGCCGGCCGAGCTCGAGATCCGCCGGGCAGCGAGCCAGCGCCAGGCCCGCGATCAGGCCGCCTCCCAGCCACGCCAGAGCCAGGATCGTGACCAGATGTCTCGCGACCTCGTCGAGGTTCCGCGCGAGATCGCTGGCGTAGAGTGCGAAGAGCGGGTCGGCGGCGGCGAACAGCGTGCCGAAGACGAGCAGCAGCGGAGCGGCCAGTAATGCGCCCACGAAGCCGACCCGCAGTCCGCTGCCCGCCCCCACACGTCCGCCGTGCGCCAGCGCGACGACCAGCGGCGATACGAGGACCGCGCTCGCCGCTGCGGCGCTGGAGGCGATCGCGTGGGATGTCGCACCGGCCCGCGACGGCCGATCGAGGAACGCGGTGGCCAAGGCAGTCATCGCCCCGACTCCGAACAACGCCTGGAGGATCGGGGAGTCGCGCCAGACGAAGCCCAGCCCGAATACGGCCGCCACGGCCAGAGGGGAGACTGGGTAGGCAGCGCCTAGCGTCGCGACGCGAGGGCGCCAGACGATCGCGCTCACCGCGAAGGCCAACGTCCACAGCGCGACACCCAAGCCGGGCGGGGTAGGGCGCAGGAGGAGATCTCCCAGCAGCCCGAGGCCGAGCGCGAGCAGGAGGAGTTCCCGGGCGGCTGGTGCCTTCGAGGGGTTCACGGCCCCATCGTACGCCCGAATCCCTGTTTCCGTCAAGTACTTTTTTCTGCAAAGTCAGTGGATTGGACGTCTGGACACGGCAGGCGGTGCGGGTCAGGTTGACTCCGATGAGGCTATGGCCCGGCACGAGCGGCTTCTCCTACAAGGAGTGGAAGGGGAGCTTCTATCCCGAGGACCTGCCGGACTCGGGCATGCTCTCGTTCTACGCCGAGCGCTTCCCGGCGGTCGAGATCAACAACACGTTCTACCGCATGCCGACCCGGAAGCTTCTGGAAGGCTGGGCCGGTCAGGTCCCGGTCGGCTTCCGATTCGTCCTCAAGGCCTCCCGCAAGATCACCCACCAGAAGAAGCTGGCCGACGTCGGTGAGGAGATCGGGTATCTGGCCGAGACTTCGCGCGCGCTGGGCGAGCGGCTGGGACCCACGCTCGTCCAGCTGCCGCCCTGGCTCAAGAAGGACGTCCCGCTCCTCGCGGCCTTCCTGGCCCTTCTCCCCGACGACTTTCCGGTCGCGCTCGAGTTTCGCAGCTCTTCGTGGTTCGACGACGAAGTTTACGCGGCCCTCTCCGAGGGCGGAGCGGCACTGGTCGTCTCCGACACGGGCAAAGGGGATCCGCAGGTCGTCCGCACCGCGCCGTTCGGCTACGCGCGCCTGAGGCGCGAGGACTACGGCGAGGCGGACCTCGAGGCCTGGGCCGGACGCCTCGCGGAGCCCGGATGGGATGACCTGTTCGCGTTCTTCAAGCACGAGGAGGCGGGCACAGGTCCGCGCCTGGCGGCCCGGTTCCGCGCGCTCGTCGAGTCGTGAGCCGGCTCCGGTTCCGGGCCTCGCGTTCCGCCGGAGAGGTGTCGGCGCTGGTCACGCGGCCGAAGGAGGCCCGCTGGATGCTCGTCCTCGCGCACGGCGCGGGTGCGGGGATGGACCATCCGTTTATGGAGTCGCTCGCCGCGAGCCTCGCCGCCCGCGGGGTGGCGAGCTTCCGGTACCAGTTCCCGTACAGCGAGCGCGGGTCGCGCCGGCCCGACCCGGCGCCCCTCCTCGAGGCGACGGTCCGCTCGGCCTTCGAAGCCGCGGCGGCGTTCGCGGGCGAGCTGCCGCTCATCGCGGGCGGGAAGTCGATGGGCGGCCGCATGACGTCCCGCGCCGCGGCGCGGGAGCCGCTCGACGGCTTGCGCGGGATCGTCTTCTTCGGCTTTCCCCTCCATGCCATCGGGAAGCCGGGCACCGAGCGCGCCGACCACTTGAACGATGTCGCGGTTCCATTGTTCTTTCTTCAGGGCTCCCGCGATCGGCTGGCGGATCTCGGGCTCCTCGAACCCGTTATCGCGCGGCTGGGGGTGCGGGCGACGATTCACGTGGTCGACGACGCCGACCATTCGTTCCATGTGCCCGCCAGGTCGGGGCGATCCGACGCCGATGTCCTCGACGAGCTCTCGGACGAGACCGCAGGGTGGGCGGCGGAGCTCTGAGCGAGGCGATATCTTGCAGCCGCGCTCCGGCTACGGGGGCGCCACTTTCATCGATCCGTTCACCACTGTCCAAGGGAGGACACGCATGCCCCTCCGCGCGCTCGCCGCATTCGCCCTCCTCCTGGCTGCCACGCCCCTGGCCGCCCAAGAGGATCCGAGCGCCCTGAGCCTGGAGCGCATCTTCAGCTCCGGGGAGTTCCGTAACGAGCGGTTCGGCCCGGCCCGCTGGCTGGAAGGCGGCGACGCCTACACCACGCTCGAGGCGGAAGACACCGCAGGCGACGACGCCGACAGCCGCATGGACATTGTCCGATATGATGCCGCGACGGGCGCACGCTCGGTGCTCGTTCCCGCGCGAAGCCTGGTGCCGCCGGGCGCCGACGGGCCGCTCGAAATCGAGGACTACGGGTGGTCGCCCGAAGGCTCGAGGCTCCTCGTGTTCACGAACTCCGAGCGGGTCTGGCGCGAGAACACACGCGGCGATTACTGGGTGCTGGACCTCGGTTCCGGATCGCTGCGCAAGCTGGGCGGTGACGCGCCCGAGTCGACGCTCATGTTCGCGAAGTTCTCGCCCGACGGCGCGCGTGTCGCGTACGTGAGCGAGAACGACCTCTACGTCGAGGACCTGGACAGCGGCGCGATCACCCGGCTGACGGCCGACGGATCCCGGACGACGATCAACGGGACCTTCGACTGGGTCTACGAGGAGGAGCTGGGCCTCCAGGACGGATGGCGTTGGAGCCCGGACGGCGAACGGATTGCGTACTGGCAGCTCGACGCGACCGGGGTCCGCGACTTTCTGCTGATCAACGACACCGACTCCCTGTACTCCTACACGATCGCGGTCCAGTACCCGAAAGCGGGGACCACGAACTCGGCGGGGCGCGTGGGCGTCGTTCCCGCTTCCGGAGGCGAGACCCGCTGGATGAACGTGCCCGGAGATCCGCGTCAGAACTACATCGCCCGCATGGACTGGGCAGCGAGCTCCGACGAGGTCGTGATGCAGCGGCTCAACCGGCTTCAGAACGCGCTCGAAATCCTGTTGGGTGACGCCTCCACCGGGCATGTGCGGACGATCCACACCGAGCGCGACAGCGCGTGGGTGGACATGCGCGTGGAGCTCATGGAATGGCTGGATGACGGGCGCGAGTTCGCCTGGATCAGCGAGACCGATGGCTGGCGCCATGCATACGTGATCTCGCGGGACGGCTCGTCGAAACGGCTCGTCACTCCCGGCGAGTTCGATGTCCTCGACGTGGTCGGCGTGGACGAGGAAGAGGGCTGGCTCTTCTATGTGGCCTCCCCCGAGGATCCGACCCGTCGACTCCTCTATCGCTCGCGGCTGGACGGCACAGGCCGGCCCGAGCGGTTGACGCCCGAAGGCGAGAACGGCACGCACGGGTACGACGCCAGCCCTGGCGTGGACTGGGCGTTCCACGTCCTCTCTTCGTTCGGCACCCCGCCGATCACCGACCTCGTGCGTCTGCCGGACCATCGCGTGCAGCGGGTCCTGGCCGCCAATCAGACCTATCGGGACAAGATCGCCGCGCTCGACCGCGGGCCGGTGGAGTTCTTCCGTGTGGATCAGGGGGACGGCGTGATGCTGGACGGCTGGATCATGAAGCCGCCGGACTTCGATCCGTCGAAGAAGTATCCGCTCCTCGTCCACGTCTACGGCGAGCCCTGGGGGACGACGGTTGACGATTCCTGGGGAGGAAGCGAATACCTCTGGCACCTCCACCTGACCCAGCAGGGATACCTGGTGGCGAGCGTCGACCCGCGCGGGACGCCCGCCCCGCGCGGTCGCGAATGGAGGAAGTCGATCTACCGCCGCTTGGGGACGCTGACCTCCCGCGACATCGCGGGCGCCACGAAGGCGATCGAGGCCTGGCCGTACGTCGACCCCCACCGCACCGCGATCTGGGGGTGGAGCGGCGGGGGATCGCAGACGCTGAACTCGCTGTTCCGCTATCCCGAGGTGTTCGAGACCGGGATCGCGGTCGCTCCTGTGCCCGACGTCCGGCTCTACGACACGATCTACCAGGAGCGCTACATGGGACTCCCCCAGGATAATCCCGAGGACTATGCCCAGAGCTCGCCACTGACGTTCGCCGACCGGCTTGAGGGGAACCTGCTCGTCGTCCATGGGACCGGCGACGACAACGTCCATTATCAGGGGACCGAGCGGCTGATCAACGCGCTCGTGGCGGCCAACAAGCCGTTCCAGATGATGGCCTACCCGAACCGGACGCATGGCATCTTCGAGGGCGAGAACACGACCCTGCACCTCTACTCGCTCCTCACCCGATACCTCGAGGAGCACACGCCGCCGGGACCCGAAGAAGGCCCGCCGGCTTCGCGGTGAGGAGCGCGCCGGCTGCCGCAATCGGCCTGGCAGCCGCGCTGGCGGTGGCCGCCCCCGCGGCAGGCCAGTCCGCGCTCACACCCGAGGACAGCCTGCTCGCGGCGGCCATCTACGAAGAGATGGTCGAGATCCCGTCGGTCTCGGGCAGCGAGGCCGCCCAGACGATCCTGTCCGTGACCGCCGACCGTCTCCGTGTAGCCGGCATCTCCACGGAGATCGCGGGACCGGACAGCGCCCAGGTGCTGGTCGCCCGCCTCGAAGGAACGGGGGAGCGGCCGCCGCTCCTCATGCTCGCCCACCTCGACGTCGTCCCCGCGCTCCGCGAAGATTGGTCGACCGACCCGTTCACGCTGGTCGAGAGCGATGGCTGGTGGTACGGGCGTGGCACCGAGGACAACAAGGCCGGCGCGGCGATCCTGGTCTTCAACTTGATCCGCGCGAAGCGGGACGGGTTCATTCCTGACCGCGACTGGATCGTGGCGCTGACCAGCGACGAGGAGACGGAGAGCGACGGGATCCAGTGGCTAGTCACCGAGGGGCGGCACCTCATCGGGGATCCCGAGCTGGCGCTCAACACCGACGCGGGTGGCGGGATCCTGCGCGACGGGGGCGAGACGATGTTCTTGATCCAGGCGAGCGAGAAGGTCTACCTGACGTTCATCCTCGAGGTCACCGACAAGGGCGGTCACAGCTCCTTGCCGACACCGGACAATGCCATCGATGCGCTCGCCCGCGGGCTGGCCCGCCTCGCAGAGTACCGGTTCCCGGTCACGCTCAACGAAGTCACCCGGGGATTCTTCGAGCGCTCAGCCACGTTCCAGGAGGCCTCCGTGGCCGCCGACATGCGGGCGGTGGCGGCGGACCCGCCTGACTCTGCCGCCGCTGCGCGGCTCACGAAGTCGCCGTTCTACAACGCGCTCCTCAGAACCACGTGCACGGCGACCCGGCTCGAGGCCGGCCACGCCGACAACGCGCTTCCCCAGACCGCGCGCGCGACTGTGAACTGCCGGATCCTTCCGGGCGAGCCCATTGGCGCCGTCGAGAGTACTCTCCACGAGGTCGTGGCCGATACGCGCATCCGGATCTCCGGGAAGCGCGAGCCGACCGAGAGTCCACCCTCGCCGCTCCGACCGGAGATCGTGGAGCCGATCGCAGGGATCGTCGAGGAGATGTGGCCGGGTGTCGCGGTCGTGCCGGAGATGTCGACGGGAGCCACCGACGGACTCTACGTGCGAAACGCCGGTATCCCGGTGTACGGCGCAGGGGCAATCTTCGGCGATCCCGGAGACGCCCGGGCCCACGGCCGCGACGAGCGAGTGGCGGTGGCGCGCTTCTACGAAGCGCTCGAGTTCTGGAACCGGCTTGTCCGGAGGTTGAGCCGATGAACGGAGC
Organism: Gemmatimonadota bacterium; assembly: GCA_035633635.1. GTDB lineage: Bacteria > Gemmatimonadota > Gemmatimonadetes > JACCXV01 > JAHWKZ01 > JAICNR01. The sequence goes on from DASQEN010000010.1 coordinate 7,088, forward strand.
GGACGCGGGAAACAGGTCGACGGCGGAGGTCGAGAAGGCGCTCAAGAACGCTCGAATCGGGTGTGGGGCGTTGGTGGCCGGCGTGCTCGTATACGCAGGTCTGGCGTGGTATCTGAGGAGCGCGGGAGCGATGGCGGCGGTGGACGCCGGCACGGCGAACCTGCTCAAGCAGGTTTTCGTGGCCGTGATGCTGATCGGTGTGCTTGGCTGGATGGTGATCTGGGGCCGGGCGCGGGCCCCGACGCCGTCGACGGTCGCGCGGCCCGAGGTCGAGCTCAAGCGAGGCCCGCGCGGCGTGGTCTCCAGGCTGTTCGCCGCCTACGCGTTTCTCGAGGCGGTCGGGCTGGTCGGCGCAACCGTGCACCTCCTGACCGGGAGCATCAGCGTGCTTGTGAGCGCGGTCGCCGTCGTCGTGCTGGGCGCGGCCCTTTCGTATCCGCGCGAGGAGTGGTTCCAGCGGTTCCTGCAGTACCGCTCAGTCTAGCCTCCCGCGTCAAGAGTACCGGGCAGCTCGTCCCAGCGGCGCGTCCCCTCGATCGCGAGCGCTAGTTCGGCGCCGAACGCGCCTGCGGGCGTGAGAGCGCCGGACGGGCGCTCGGCCAGCGTCCTCTCGACGCAGGTCACCGCCGAGAGGGCGGTGAACCGGTATCCCTCGGCAGTCTCCATCCACGCCTCGGCCGCCCGACCCTCCGCGTTCTCCGCACGTGCCCAGAGGAGCGAGCGGCCTTCGCGGCGGGCGCGATCGTCGGGTCCTTCGACGAACCGATCGACCGTGGCCTCGGCCAGGCGCTGGAGAGGTCGCACGGCCAGGAGCCTTCCGAGGACGGGCGCGAAGGCGGCGATCCGCGCCATCGGCCTGGACGCCATCAGGACCGTGATGTCGCGGGCGCCGGTCGTCCGGAACGCAGAGGCGAGGTCGCCCCACGGGATGCCGAGCAGCGCCTCGCGCTCGCGACCGTCGGAGAACCGCACCCGGCGGGTCTCGCCGATCTGGCGTTCGACCAGCCGGCCGCACCGGCGCACCAGGCCGAGCGTGTGCCGGCCCGCCATCGAAACCAGCACGGTTCGGGTCGTCCCCGCGCTCGCTCGCCCCGACGGCGAGATCGCGATCTCGAGCTCGACCGGTTGACCCACCTGCCGGGCTACGTAGAGCGCCAGGCAGTCGCTCGGCACGACGTCGAACCCCACCGCGGGCAGGAGCACGATGCCCGCCCGCCGTGCCTCGGCGTCGCGCAGGTAGATCGCCTCGAGGACCGGGATCTCGCCCGTGATGTCCAGGTAGTGGGTGCGTCCCTCGAGGCAAGCACGCACCATCGGGGCGCTCGTCCGGGCGAAGGGGCCTGCGGCGTGTAGGACGAGGTCCAGCGGCTCGACCTCGCGGGCGAGCGCGGCCGTGTCCTCGAGCCCGAACGCCCGCCACTCGAGCCCCAGCTCCTCGGCGAGCGGCGCGAGCCGCGCGGTGTCGCGGCCGGCCAGGACCGGCCGCAGCCCGCGCGCGACCGCTTCGGCGGCGACCAGCCGCCCTGTATAGCCGTACGCGCCATAGATCGCCCAGCTCACCTCGCGCGGCCGCTCTTCGTTCCGCCGCCCATCCGCTCCGCCAGCCGCTCCAGCGCGCCCACGAGGTCGGGCTCCAGGTCGAGGAGCGGCGCCAGCGGTTCGATCTTCATCGAGCGCAACCGCCGCGGCATCGACGCGATCGTGAAGCGGCCGATGTCGAGGCCGCGCTTGACCTCGCTCCAGCGAAGCGGCGCCGACACCGGCGCGCCCGGAAGCGGACGCGTGCTGTACGGCGCGACCAGGAGCTTACCGTGGCCGTTCTGCAGGAAATCGACGTACACCTTTCCGCCCCGCTTCTGGACAACGCGCTCGATCGTCGCGATGTCCCGCCGCTCCCGTACGGCGACCCGCGCGAGGAGCTTGCCCAGCGTGCGGGACTGGTCGTAGGTCACCTTGCGTCCGAGCGGTACCAGGACGTGGAGCCCCGTCGAGCCGCTCGTCTTGACGAAGGCGGGCAGCCCGATCTCGACGCAGATCCGGTGGAGCACGCGCGCGATCTCGACCACGTGGACGAACGGGGCGTCCTTGGGATCGAGATCGAGGATGCACCAGTCGGGGTTGCCGAGCGTTGCCACCCGGCTCGACCACACGTGGAGGAGGAGCGCGGCGGAGTTCGCGATGTAGAGGAGCGAGTCCAGGTCGTCGACGACGAAATAGTCGAGGTCGCGCTCGGAGCCCTCGCTCCACACGGTCACGGTCCGCACCCAATCCGGCGCCCACTCGGGAGCGTTCTTCTGATAGAACGACTTGCCCTCGATCCCGTCCGGGTAGCGGGTCAGGACCAGCGGCCGGTCGCGGAGGAAGGGGAGCATCCACTCGCCGACCGCGCGGTAGTACTCGATCACGTCGCCCTTGGTGAAGCCGGCGCCGGGGTAGAGGACCTTGTCGAGGTTCGTGAACGGGATCTCGCGGGCCGGCTCGGTGGGGGGCGCGACCTCGGCCGGCTCGAGCTCCGCGTTCGGCGCGTGGACCCCCTCCTGGACGCACTCTCCGGGCGGCTTGTCGTCCCGGACACGGAGAAACGACGGCTGGCGCAGGAGCCCCTCCTGGGTCACCTCCTTGTAGCGCACTTCGACGACGATCTCGGGGCGCGCCCAGTGATGGCCGCGGCCCACGGGGAGCGGGCCGAACACCGGCGCGTCGAGCTCGATCGCCCGGAGCCGTCGGGACAGCTCGGTGAGCTGCGCCCCCTTGAAGCCGGTCCCCACAGCACCCGCGTAGACGAGCGCGCCGCCGGCGTCGTACTGGCCGAGGTGGAGCGAGCCGAAGCCCGAGCGGGAGCCCGAGGGCTCGCTCCAGCCGACGACGACGAAGTCGTCGGTCCGCATCGCCCGCACCTTGACCCAGTCCTTCGAGCGCTGACCTGTCCGGTACGGCGAATCGGCCTTCTTGCCGACGATCCCCTCGAGGTCGAGCGCGGTGACCTGCTCGTAGACGTCCTCGCCGCGCTCTTCCACGTGATCGGAGAAGCGGATCGGGCCGGCCCTCGGCAGGACCTCGCGCAGCACGGCCTTGCGCTCGAGCAGCGGCAGCTCGCGCGCGTCGAGGCTCTCGCACGCGAGCAGGTCGAACGCGTAGAACGTGGCGGGGCGCTCGACCGCGGCGCGCTGGACGTCGTTCCAGCGGGTCAGCCGCCCGCGCTTCTGGAGCTCCTGGAAGCTGGGGAGCCCGCGGGCGTCGTGGACCACGACCTCACCGTCCAAAACGAGCCCCTCGTAGGGCAGGCCCTGGATCGCGCGGGCGATCTCGGGAAAGGTCGCGGTCAGGTCGTTGCCGTTCCGCGACAATAGGAGCGGCTCACCCTTGCCGGCCGCGGCGAGCAGCCGGTAGCCGTCGAGCTTGATCTCGAACACCCAGCCCGCGCGCGAGAACGGCTTGTCGGTCGAGACCGCCAGCATGGGCGAGAGCTTCCGCGGATCGACCGCGCGCCGCTTCGCGCCCGCTTCCTCGAGCCGCTCAGCGATCGCCTCCCGCACCGGCTCCGGGTCGCGCCGCTCCTCGACCGTGAGGCCGGAGTAGATCGAGTCGTGGGGATAGGCATCGGTCCCGCGCTCGTCGACCTGGTCGTCCCGCTCCTTGATCAACAGCCACGAGTTCACCGCCTGCCGGGTCTTCACCAAGGTCCACGTGCCGCGCAGCTTGTAGCCCCTCAGCTCGAAAAGGAGCTTCCCCTTCACGAGCCCCTCCTCGGGGTTGGCCTTCGCGATCCACACGCCCTGGTCCCACACGATGACGGGCCCAGCGCCGTACTGGCCCGCGGGGATCACGCCCTCGAAGTCCGCGTACTCGAGTGGATGGTCCTCGACCTTCATGGCGAGCCGCTTGTCGGCGGGGTTGGGCGAGGGGCCCTTGGGGACCGCCCACGAGACCAGCGTGCCCCCCCACTCCAGTCGGAAGTCCCAGTGGAGGTTGCGGGCGGCGTGTTGCTGGACGACGAAGCGGCTCCCGCCCCTGGCCGCGGCGCCCCCGAACGGCTCGGGGGTCTTGGACGCCGTTCGCTTCGCGCGGTATTTCTCGAGCCGGTTCATGCGCCGGCCGTTTCAAGAGCCGAAACGTGGCCTCGATCCGCATAGTCGAGGATGCGGCGGTCGCGGGTCGCGATCGCGGCGCCGTGAATCCTTGCGGTCGCGGCGAGAATCCGATCCGCTGGATCTCCTCCCGACCAATCGGGCAGTCGCGTGCTTTCGATCGCGATTTCGGGGGTCAGATTCGCCAGGCGAAGGCCCGGCGCGCTCAAACCTCGCTGGATCCACTCGGCGATTTCCATCGAGAGGCCGATCCGACCCGTCGTCTCCAACATGGCGATCTCCCACACCGAGATGACGGAGACGAGGAGATTTCCCTGTCGACTGGCCTCGATGATCGCGCTGCTCGCCACTTTCCCCAGCGGGTCCTCGAGCCCCTCCATGATCCAGAGCCAGACGTGAGTATCGAGGAGAATTGCAGAGCCCTTCTCAGTCGGCATCCGCTTCCCAGATCTCACCCGTCGGTTCCACGACATCGCCGTGGAAGGTCACGGTTCCCTCCAGAAAGCCGAGGATCGAGGCCGGCTCCTGCTGGAACGGCACGAGCTTGGCGACAGGCTTTCCGTATTTCGTCACCACGATCTCGTTCCGATCCTGCTGCACCCGGTCCATCAGCTCGAGGCAACGGGTTTTGAACTCGCTGGCGGAAATGGTCTGCGGGGAGCCAGTACGTTTCTTCCGATTTCGCGCCACGATAGTCCCTCCTTCTGATGTGACCAACAATTTACGACCAATTCCAGGGGCCGCAACGGTGGGGGTTCCTCGGTATCGGCTTCTACTACGTTTCCGGTCACCCCATTGCGGCCCTGCGATCCTCCTGCTTAGCTTGATCTCCCTATGAGCGCCCGGGCCATGGCCTCCTCCACGATCTCCTTCGGCCTCGTCAGCCTGCCGGTCAAGCTGTACGCCACCGGGCAGTCAGGGACCAAGGTCTCGTTCAACCTCGTCCACCAGAAGTGCGGTTCGCGGCTCAAGCAGCAGTACGTGTGCCCGAAGTGCGACGTGGTCGTCGAGAAGGACGAGATCATCAAGGGGTACGAGTTCTCCAAGGACCAGTACGTCCTGTTCACGCCGGAGGAGCTGGACGCGATTGAGACCCCGAAGTCGGAGGGCATCGAGATCACCGAGTTCGTCCCCGCCGAGGAAGTCGACCCCGTCTACTTGGAGCGGTCCTATTACCTGGGGCCCGACAAGGGCGGTGCGCGTGCCTACCGGCTGCTGGCCGCGGCGCTCCGCGAGACCGGGCGGGTGGCGATCGCCCGCTACGCGGCCCGCGGGAAGATGTACCTGGTCCTCGTCCGCCCGATGAACGGCGAGGGCGGCATGGTCATGGAGCAGCTTCGTTATGCCGACGAGGTGCGCGATTTCTCCGAGGTGCCGGTGGAGGACGGCGACGTGGCCAAGCCGGAGCTCAAGCTCGCCATGCAGCTCGTCGAGCAGTCGTCCTCGGAGTCGTTCGAGCCCGCAAAGTACCACGACCTGGTGCGCGAGCAGATGATGGAGATGATCCAGCGGAAGGTAGAGGGGGAGGAGATCACCGCCGCTCCGACGGCCGAGGTCGCGCAGCCGCAGATCATCGACCTCATGGCGGCGCTGAAAGCGAGCCTCTCCGAGAAGGAGGGGCGCAAACCGGCTGCCCGCGCCACGAAGAAGAAGTCCGCCGCCGAAAAATCGGAGAAGAAGCCCGCCCGCAGGAAGTCCGCACGCGGCTGAGACGCCGCACACCAGGCACACCATGACAGGGTACACGACCCGCGACGTGGCCGAGCTGCTCGGCCTGTCGTCTTCGAGCGTCCGCGCCTGGGTGCGGTCCGGGATCCTCTCGCCGGATCGCGGTCCGCGCGGCGAGTTCCGCTTCTCGTTCAGGGACCTCGTGCTGCTCAAGGCGGTCCGCGAGCTCCTCGACGCCGACATCTCCCCGCGCCAGGTCCGGCGCTCGCTCGAGAGCCTGCGCGAGGAGCTGCCCCGCGGCCGGCCGCTGACGTCGGTGCGCATCCAGGCCGACGGGGAGCGGGTCATCGTGAGGGACGATCGCACGGTGTGGGAGCCCCGGTCGCGCCAATTCCAGATCGACTTCGAGGTCGCCGACTTCGCCGAGCGGGTGGCGCCGATCGCCCGCCGTGCGGCGGAGGAGCGGATCCGGGCCGGCGACCTCGACGCGGACGACTGGTACGACCTGGGCGTCGATCTCGAGGTGGTCGCGCCGGTCGAAGCCGCGAACGCGTACCGCCGCTCCCTCGAGCTCGACCCGGGTCACGTGGAGGCGCACCTGAACCTGGGCCGGCTGGTCCACGAGACAGGGGATGCGCTGGCCGCGGCCGAGCACTACCGCAGGGCGCTCAAGGCTTCGCCAGACAGCGCGATCGCGGCCTTCAACCTGGGCGTGGCGCTGGAAGACCTGGGCGAGGAGGAGACCGCCATCGATCTCTACAGCCGCGCGATCCGGCTCGATCCCCGGCACGCCGAGGCGCACTACAACCTGGCGCGGCTGTACGATCGTGCCGGGCGCTCCGACCAGGCGATCCAGCACCTCTCGGATTACCGCAGGCTGCGGGGACGCTAGGCGCGGGAACGTGGGGGGGAGACTGATGGTAACCCACGGAGACCTCAGAGAAGGAGGCTCCATGCCGATCCGTTCTGCTACAACCGTCCGGCTGGCCGCCGGCGCCGGTCTCTTCCTGCTCGCCGCCTGTCGCTCAACCGTGCCGATCCGAGAGCTGCTCGATGACCCCGGGCGCTACGACGGGGAGAGTGTCAGGGTCGAGGGTCGCGTCACCGGCTTCTCGTTCGGGGCTCTCGGACGCGGGGCGTTTCAGGTGGACGACGGGACCGGTACGCTGCCGGTCGTCAGCGAGCGGAGCGGCGCGCCGCGGGAGGGGGCGCGTGTCGGTATCGAAGGTATCTTCCGTTCGGTGTTCACGTTCGGCGATCGCAGCGGGGCGGTGCTTCTCGAACGAGACCGCTTCGACCCCTGAGCTCTATTAGGAAAGGATGCGTATGACCCTGTCCCGCTGGATCCCGGCGCTCGTGGTCGTCGTTTCGTTGGGCTGCGGCGAGTCGCGTTCCCTGAAAGGCACCTGGAATGGCACCGACCAGGCTGGCAATGGCATGACGTTCATGTTCGGGGAGGACGGCAAGGCGGAGTGGATCCTCGAGCCGAACATTCCGGGGGGCACGACGATGGCGCCCGAAACGATCCGCATGGCGTACGTCGCCGACGCCTCGGCCGATCCCGCGACCATTGACTTCTCGGACTTCGACTTCGAGCCCCTCCAGGGAACCACGACGTACGGGATCTACGAGTGGACAAGTGACGGGGTCTTCCGAATCGACCTCGAGTCCGCCGGGCCTGGTGAGGACGCGACCGTGCGGCCCGACTCCTTCAGCGCCGAGACCGTGACGTTCACCCGCGCCGGGAGCGGGGAGTGACGCCGAAGCCGCCGCGCGTGACCGGGCTCGAATGGGGGCGCCTCGAAGTCGAGGGGCGTACGGAGCCCTACAAGGACGCCAAGCTGTGGCCAGGCGGCTCGCGAGGGTGGGACTGGAACGAGACCGGTACCCGCCACGCGCCCGGTGTCCAGGTAGCCGACGTCGAGGAGCTCCTCGAGCGCGGCGCTCGCTCGGTCGTGATCGGCCGGGGCATGCACGGCCGACTCGAGGTCCCCGCGGAGACGCGGGAGGCGCTCACGCGGCGCGGGGTCAAAGTTCACGCCGCGTGGACGCCCGAAGCGGTCGAGACGTACCACCGGCTGCGGGAAGAGGCGCCGGAGGTCGGCGCCCTCTTCCACACGACGTGCTGACCCAGGAGGTCAGGGTGGATACGACCGAAATGGAGAATGCCACGTTCGCCGCGGGGTGCTTCTGGGGGGTCGAGGAGACGTTCCGCGCGCTGCCTGGAGTGCTCGACACGGCGGTCGGCTTCATGGGTGGGACCACCGAGAACCCATCGTACCGCGAGGTTTGCGGCGGCCGGACCGGTAACGCCGAGGTCGTTCACTTGCAATACGATCCGTCGAAGTTGTCCTACGACGAACTACTGAACGCCTTCTGGGGATGCCACGACCCGACGACCCTGAACCGACAGGGACCCGACGTCGGCAGCCAGTACCGCTCGGCGATCTTCTTCCACACATCCGCGCAGGAAGCCGCGGCGCTCTCCTCGAAGGAGGGGCTCGAAGCCGCGGGGCGTTTCCGGAGACCCATCGTCACAGCGGTCGAGCCGGCGTCGACGTTCTGGCGGGCGGAGGAGTACCATCAGAGATATCTCGAAAAGCGCGGTGCCGTAGCGTGCCGGCTGCCGGGAAGCTGACCCGAGGGAGGCGCGCTCGATGGACTTCGGCAACCCCCCGCTCCGCCGGTCGCGCGACAGGCGAATGATCGCGGGCGTGATGGGCGGATTCGCCGAGCACTTCGATCTGAACGTCACGCTGCTCCGGGTCATCTACGTGATCGTCTCGATCCTCTCCGCGGCGTTCCCCGGCATCCTCGTGTACCTCCTCCTGTGGCTCCTCATCCCCACGCGCCGGCCCGAGGACGCCGGGCCCGCCCGCGCCTGAACGGGCAGCGCGACCCGGCGGCCCGGGACCGGGTCAAGGAGCGCGCGCTTCGGCTCCTCGCCCGGCGTGAGCACGGCGTCAAGGAGCTGGGGGAGAAGCTCCTCCGCAAGGCCGGAACCGATCCGGACGACGTGCGCGAGGTGGTCCAGGAGCTCGCCGATCGGGAGCTCGTCTCCGACCGGCGGTATGCCGAAGCATTCGCACGCGACGCGATCCGGCTCAAGCCGCGGGCGCGCCGGCGCCTGGTCGGCGAGCTCGTCGGGCGGGGCGTACCGGCGCCCCTGGCCGGCCGGTCGGTTGACTCTGTCTTCGCCGAGGAAGAGGTCGACGACGATGCGCTCGCCCGCCGGATCGCGGAGGCGTACCTGCCACGCATCGAGGGACGCTCCGACGACGCCCGCTGGCGGCGGCTCGGCGGGTACTTGCAGCGACGGGGCTACGACAACGAGCGGATCTATGACGTCTGCTCGGCGCTGCTGCCGGAGGTCGACGCGGGCGCCGGGTGAGCCGCACCCCCGACCGCAACCGGTTCCGGTCCGCCGAGCGGCGGCTCATCGACCGCCTCTCGACCCCGCGATTGGTGCAGGACTGGCTCCGGACGCTCAGCTACAACCTGGAGCCCCGGGGTCCGGCGTTGCGCACGTTCCGGGGCGTCGTCCGGCACGCCGAGGCGCACTGCCTGGAGGGGGCTCTAGCGGCGGCTACGATCCTCGAGCAGCACGGCGATCCTCCAATCGTTCTCGACCTGGCCTCCCAGGACAGTCTCGATCACGTGCTGTTCCTCTACCGTCGGGGCGGCCGCTGGGGATCGGTCGGCAAGTCGCGCGACCCTGGCCTCGCCGGACGGAAGCCCGTCTTCCGGACGATCCGCGACCTCGCCTATAGCTACGTCGATCCCTACGTCGACGACTCGGGCCGCATCGTGGGATACGGCGTGTTCGACCTGGACTCGCTGACCCGCGCTGACTGGCGGCTGGGAGATCACCAGGTGTGGTCGCTCGAGCGCGCCCTGTTCGCCTCGCCGCACAACGAGCTTCGGGCTTCCGACCGGCGCCACGAGCGCGCGCTCCGCCGCTACCGCGCGTACCGCGCGCGCTTCCCACACGGCACCGCCACCGACTACAGCGGCTGGGAGCGCTGGCTTTAGCGGCGGGGTCGGGCGCTATGGTCGCGCGTCCGACCCCGACGCTGGTGCGCCGGTAACGGCCCGCCGGTAACTTGCCGGACTCATGACCGGTCACGAGATCCGACAGCGGTTCATCGACTACTTCGTGCTCCGCGGGCACACGCGGGTCGCCTCGGCCCCGCTCGTCCCGGAGGATGACCCGACGCTCCTGTTCGTGAACGCCGGCATGGTCCCGTTCAAGGACGTGTTCACGGGTGGGCGCAAGCTTCCGTACGACCGCGCGGTCACGGCGCAGAAGTGCTTGCGGGTCTCCGGCAAGCACAACGACTTCGAGAACGTGGGATACACGCCCCGCCACCACACGTTCTTCGAGATGCTTGGGAACTTCTCGTTCGGCGACTACTTCAAGCGCGACGCGATCGCGTTCGCCTGGGAGTTCCTGACCGTGGACCTGGGCCTCCCGGCAGAGCGCCTGTGGGCGAGCGTTCACCAGGACGACGACGAGGCCGCACGGCTGTGGCCGGAGGTGACCCCGATCCCTGCCGAGCGGGTCATTCGACTCGGCGACGCGGACAACTTCTGGGCGATGGGGGAGACCGGTCCCTGCGGGCCGTGCTCGGAGATCTTCTGGGACTTCGGGCCCGATCGCGGACCGGGGACGCCTGCCGACAACGACGAGCGGTTCCTCGAGATCTGGAACCTCGTGTTCATGCAGTTCGAGCGCTCCGCGGACGGGGTGCTGACGCCGCTCCCGAAGCCCTCCGTCGACACCGGCATGGGCCTCGAGCGGATCGCGGCGGTCGTCCAGGGCAGGTACTCGAACTACGCGAGCGACCTGTTCACGCCTCTCCTCGAAGCGATCGCCGCGCGCATCGGTCGCGCCTACGAGTCCGAGGGGGAGACCGGCGTCTCGTTCCGCGTGCTCGCCGATCACGTGCGGGCGGCGACGTTCCTGATCGCCGACGGCGTCTATCCCTCGAACGAGGGCCGCGGTTACGTGCTCCGGCGGATCATCCGCCGCGCCGTTCGCCACTACTGGCTGCTGGACGTCCACGAGCCCGTCCTGTGCGACGTCACCCGCTCCGTCGTCGCCGAGATGGGCGGCGCGTATCCCGACCTCACCGACCAGGCGTCTCGCATCGAGACGATCCTGCGCGCCGAGGAGGAACGGTTCCTGGTCACGATCGATCAGGGGATGGGGATCCTCGACAACGTGCTGGCGGGAGTCCAGGCCGGCGAAACGGTTCCGGGCGAGGATGTGTTCCGACTCTACGACACCTACGGCTTCCCGCCCGACCTGACCGAGCTGATCGCGCGCGAGCGCGGCCACGGCATCGACCAGGCGGGGTACACGGTCGCGATGGAGCGCCAGCGGGAGCAATCTCGAGCCGGGAGCCACTTCACTCTCTCACCGGACAGCCTCACTCATGAGCACACCCTGAGTTCCACAGAGATTCGGGTCAATCTAACAACTCAGTTTGTAGGATACGAAACTCTCGAAATCGATACGATGATCGACCGAATGGGGCGCGCCGGCGACCGTTTCCTGCTAGTCCTGCGGGAGAACCCGTTCTATGCCACCGGCGGTGGGCAGGTCGCCGACATCGGAACGATCACCGGGGATGGATTCGCCCTGCGTGTCGTCGACGTGCGCCGCGAGGGCGATGCGTTCGTGCCAGTGACGGAGCTGGTCGAGGGCGATCCGTCGAAGGTGGTCGACGGCGCCTCCGTTCACGCGACGGTCGACGCTGATCGGCGCGCGGAAATCGAGCGCCACCACACGGTCACCCACGTGTTGCACGCGATCCTGCGCGAGCGGCTCGGCGACCACGTGCGGCAGGCCGGTTCGCTGGTCGCGCCCGAGCGGATGCGGTTCGACTTCTCGAGCCCGACCCCGCTCGGGCACGCCGAGATCGAGGCGGTCGAGGACGAAGCCAACCGTTGGGTGCTCCGCGACCTGACGGTCACCAAGGAGGTCGTGCCCATCGAGCAGGCGCGCGAGCGAGAGGCGATGGCGCTCTTCGGCGAGAAGTACGGGGACACGGTGCGGGTCGTCACGATCGGTGACGGCGAGTCGGTCGAGCTCTGCGGCGGGTGTCACGTCGAGCGGACGGGCGAGATCGGGGCGGTCCGGATCGTGTCGGAGTCGAGCGCGGCGGCAGGGGTGCGGCGGATCGAGGTCGTCACCGGCCTTCGGGCGATCGAGGAGACCCGCCGCCGCGAGGCGCTCCTCGGCGAGGCGGCCGCGAAGCTCCGCGTGTCGCCCGAAGAGCTTCCAGCACGGATCGAGCGCCTGCTCGAGGAGAAGCGCGAGGCGGAGCGAAGCCTCGAAGCGGCTCGCAAGCAGGCGCATGAGGGAGGCGCGGGCGCCGGCGAGCGGACCACGATGGTCGACGGCTTCCAGGTCCTCACGCTGCGCGCGCACCCGGCATCGATGGACGATCTGCGCGCGATCGGCGATTCGGTGCGGAACCGGCTCGCGTCAGGCGTCGGCGTGATCGGCGCCGAGATGGAGGGGAAGGCCCATCTCCTGACCGTCGTGACCGACGACCTGATCCGGGACGGCAGATTGGACGCGCCGCGAGTCGTGCGCGAGCTGGCGGCGTTCATCGGCGGGGGAGGGGGCGGCAAGAAGCACATGGCGCAGGCCGGCGGCAAGGACGTGGGACGACTCGACGAGGCGCTCGAGAGGGCGCCCGAGATCGTCGGCGGCCTGGTGAGCGGTTGACCCCGAAGAGCGCCCGCACCGCGCCCCCCGCCACCGTCGACGCGTTCGCGGAGGCGCTGGCCGACTGGCTGTCGTCGTTCACGGTGCCGCAGGAGCTGGCGGGAGAGATGGCCTCGTCATGCGCGGCCGGCGCGCCGTGGGCGGCTGCGATCGCCGGTACCTCGGTCCGACGAGTCGGTTGGCCGGAGCCGGAAGCACTCGCCTGGGGAATCGCGATCGGCGCCTCTGCGGGCGCGCTCGAGGCCGCCCGGCGGAGTTTCTGTGCGGAAATCGGCGCGCGCACCGCCGACGGTCCCGCCCTGCCACTCCTCGCCGCCGATGGCCTGATCGCCGCCGCCCACGAGGCGCTGGCCTCGCTCGAGCCTGAGCGTCTGGTCGCCGGCTTCGATGCGCTCGGCGGCACGTTCGGCGACGGCGGGCCGTGGAAGCACCTGGGACCGGACTGGCCACGTCCCGCCTGGCCCGCGGTGGTCGCGTGCGGCCTGGGACCCGCCGCCGCCGAGGACCCCGACGGGCCGTGGGATACCCTTGCGAAGGCGTGGAGAGCGAGTTTCGAGGTCCCGGAAGATGCGGCGGTAAGCCGCGGCGCAAGCTCCGCCGCGGAGCCCGACGCGAACCTGCGGAATCACCCGGCCGCCGACCGCGACACGAACGAGCTCTTCGCGGCCGCGGCCAACGCGGCCCGCGAGAGGGATCCCGGAGAAGACGATGACGAGCGGTTCTGAACGGTCGGGCGCGGCCGAAAGCCCTGTCACCCGCGCCCTCGCCGAGGCGGCCGCGTCGCTGGGCGAGGTGACGAAAGCGCTGGCGGCTCACGCCGGCCCCGCGCTCGAGCGGGTCGCGGCCGGCTGCTCCGAAGCGCTCGAAGGCGGTCACAAGGTCCTCTTCGCGGGAAACGGCGGCTCGGCGGCCCAGTGCCAGCACCTCGCCACCGAGCTCACATGCCGCTTCACCGACGACCGGGTCGCTTACGCGGCGCTCGCGCTGACGACCGACACCTCGTTCCTCACCGCGTGCGCGAACGACTACGCGTTCGACGAGGTCTTCGCGCGACAGGTCGAGGCGCTCGGCCTACGCGGCGACGCGCTCCTTCTGTTCTCGACCAGCGGCCGATCGGAGAACGTCCTCCGCGCGGCGCGCGCGGCGCGCGCACGCGGAATCGCGACCTTCGCGTTCACCGGCCGCAGCGGCGGTCCGCTTGCGGAGGCGTGCGACGCCGCGGTCGCGGTCCCATCCGACGACTCCGCGCGGATCCAGGAGGCGCACCTCCTCCTCGGACACCTCCTCTGCGGCGCGATTGAGTCCCGCCTGGGCGGCTTTGGAAGACGTGATCCTACAGAGGACCCGCGCGAGCCTTGACCGAGCGGCACCGTCAGGTCCGCGCGCGGGCCAGCAGCACAAGGCCGACCAGCCCGAAGATCCCGTTGGCGAGCCACGCGGCGGCGACCGGTGGCAGCCCACCGCCGTAGCCGATCCCCTGACCGACCCGCAGGAATCCCCAGAAGACGATGGTCAGGAAGAGGGCGAGGCCGAACCCGACAGTCCCGCTCTGGCTGCTGGCGTGGGAGGCGGATCCGACCAGCGCGATGCCGAAGATCAGAATCACGAAGTTCGCGAACGGGTAGGCGACCTTCATGTGCAGGTCGACCTGCTCCTGGCGGGTATCGGCGCCCAGCCGCTCCCTGTCGTCGATGTAGCGGACCAGGTCCTCGTACCCCATCTCCTCCGGGTCCTTGCTCTCAACCAGAAGCTCCTGCGGCGAGTCCGAGATCGCCGGCGAGCGAAGGAGCGCGAACGTGTACATGCGCTCGTCGATGGGCTGGCTCAGTGCGGTCGTGTCGGTTCCCGTCGTGTCGCCACTTGTCGTATCCGCGGCCGCGGAGTCCGCCGCCACTTCCGCGCCCGGGAACACGCGCAGCTCGCCGTTTCTGAGCGACCACCGCCCCTTCTCGCCCTCCCACGTCATCTGCGGCGCGTTGATGCGCAGGAACGTGCCATCCTCCAGCTCGCGCTGGATCTCGACCTGATCGGCGGATCCGCCGCCCGAGTCGTTGACGAACATCGAGCGCACCAGGTAGGTGTACCCTTCCGGATTCTGATACACGAAGTTGCCGCGGAAGTCCTCGAAGTCCCCCGGCTGATCCAGGATCTCCTCCTCGTACACTTCGTTGCCATGCTCGTTGAGCCGCGGGACGATCGTCTCGCCGAGGAACAGCACGCCGAGCGTGAGCGCGAGACCGAACACGACCAGCGGCAGTGTGATGCGGTACAGGCTGAGTCCGCTCGCCTTCATCGCGGTAAGCTCGCCGTATCGGCCCAGCTCGCCGATCGAGATGATGGTCGCGATGAGAACGGCCATCGGCAGGGTGAGGAGCGTGTTGTAGGGCGTCTGGAGCAGATAGTAGCGCCCGACCGTGGACCACGGCGCCTCGTGGTCGAGATACACGTCGACGTGGTCCATGAGGTGGACGAGGACGAAGATCACGGTCAGGGCCGCCAGCGCGATCGTCAGCGCGCCGAGGAAGCGGCCCATCACGTAGCGGTCGAGCCGCCGCGCGAACAGCATCAGACCTCGCCGATCCCGCGCGCGGCGTCTATGGCGGGGTCTTCACGACCCGGGCCTCCGAGCCTCGACGGCCACCATCGCGGCAGGCGCCAGCGGCGCGAGGCGGTTTCTCGAGCGGTACGTCTGAGCAGCCAAGCCCCGAAGGCGAAGAAGACGATGTTCGAGATCCACATCCCGAGCCACGGCGGCAGGAGCCGCCTGTCGGCCAGGTTCTCCCCGCCGGTCAGCGCCAGATAATAGAACACGAACACGAGCGTGCTCATGCCCATGGCGAAGCCGAGGCCCCCGCGCCGGGCGCGCACGCCGATGGGAGCGCCGATCAGGATGAAGACGAAGCACGCCACCGGGATCGCGTACTTCTTGTGGTACTCGACGAGGAACTTGTTGCGCTGCCGCGCGGCGTAGTCGATGCCCTCGTTGAGCCGATCGACCATCGAGACCCGGTAGCGCTGTTCGTCGAGCGTGCGTTCGAACCCGAGGTCGCGCTCTTCGACGATCGCCGGAGCGAGGCTGTCGACCCGCTCGAGAGCAGCCGCCGAGTCGATGCTCGCCACCGCCAGCGTGTCGTCGAACAGGGCCATCACGTGCCGCTCGGTGGCGCGCTCGAGCTCGCGGCGGGCGGCGCGGATCTTCTCTTCCTCGGCGCGGACGTTCTTCATCAGCGTGGCAAGGTTCATCTCGCGGTCGCTTCGCATGCCGGCCATCTCGGCGGCGCGCTCGATCTTCGTGCCGACCCCCTCGAGGACCAACCTCTGCTGGACGAAAGTGAGCCGTTCGTACTCGCCGAGGTTGGAAACATTGCGGTTGTGGATCGTGCCGTGCCACAGCGTGAGCACCGCGTCCTCGCCGCCCTCCGTGTAGTCCATGCGGCCCGAATCCGCCAAGATCGTGCGCTGGATCTGCAGATCGGTCGTGTCGAAGATCCGCACGCCGTACATCATGTTCGTGGTACGGTCGATGTGGTCAGGAAGGATGCGGTACTCCCCCAAACCCGTCGGGTCCACGATCCGTTTCTCCTGCAGGACTACCGTCGGCTTCGCCCGCTGGATCTCCATCATGAGCTGGCTGAGCCTATGGTTGCTTTCGGGGAGCACGTGGTCGTTGAACCAGAACGTGAAGAGCGTGAGCGCGAGCGCCGCGCCCAGGGTCGGCGCCAGGAGCTGATGGAACCCGACCCCGTTGGCCTGAATGGCCGTGATCTCGTTGTCACCGGCGAGGCGGCCGAAAGCGGCCATCGTGGCCACGAGGACGGCCATAGGAATCGTGATCGCCACCGACAGCGGGATCGACAGGACGAACACCTGCACGATGACCTCCGCCCCGAGCCCTTTCCCGGCCAGGTTCTGGAACTGCCGGGCGACCTGGTTCATCAGCATGATGAACGTGAAGACCGTCAGAGCGAACGCGAAAGGACCGAAGTGCTCGCGAAGGGCGTACGTGGAGAGGGTCCGGGCGCTGAACCACTCTCGCCAGCGGCTCATGGAGGGGCGGCCGTCACGGCTTGCCCCCGAGGGGGTGAAACCTATATTGATGCACTCTCTGCCAGTTCTCCTATCCCGAATCCGGAGCGATGGTTACGGTCCTTCAAGGTCGGTAGATCGCAGGCCAAGCTAACCTTCGTTCTGGACCGTCACAAGCGGATACCCGGCGTTCCTTTTACCCCGGAATGAACCGATCGTCTCCCGTCCTCCGCGCCCGTCACGGCACTATCGTGGCGGTCGTCGCCACGGCGCTCGCGCTGGCCGCGCCGGCGTCCGCCCAGGAGATCCTCCACCCACGCGCGCCCGTCATCTCGTTCCGTCCCACCCCGCTGGCCACCGAGCTCGCCACGGTGTCCCAGGACGAGAGGGTCTGGTTCGATCCGCGCCTCGGCGTCGTGACCGACGCGAGTCGGCGTTACGCGGAGATCACAGGCCAGCGGCTGCCGGTCGTCGACGGCGAGAACCTGCGCGAGTACCTCGCCGAGGAACGGGTCCGCCGCCGTTCTCGGCTCTGGTCGGCCACGATCGCCGAGCGGCTGTCGGGTCGGGAGCGGGAAGCCGAGGGGCTGATCCCGGAGCTCGAGAATCCACTCAAGGTTCCGGCTCCGCTGGCACGGGTATTCGGTGAGGGATCGGAGTTCGACGTCCAGGGCAAGCTCCACATGAGCGCGGTCGGCTCGCGCGCCACTCAGAACCCCGACCTGCGCTCCGAGCTCCTGCGACAGGTGGTGGGAGGATTCGACATCGACCTGGACCAGATCCTCGACCTGAGGATCCTGGGCACGGTCGGCACCAAGCTCGACGTGGCGGTCGACTTCAACTCGACCCGCGAGCTCGAGTCCAAGCAGCTCATCGCCGCCACGTACACGGGCACCGAGGACGAGATCGTCAAGAAGGTCGAGGCGGGCGACATCCGCGTCATCCTGCCGCCATCGCGGTTCCTCGGCGCCGGAGTGGCCCGCGGGACCTTCGGAGCGCAGGCCGTGGCTCAGCTCGGACCGGTCGACCTGCGCTTGCTGGGCTCGCGCAAGGAGGGCCAGTCTTCCGTTCGCTCGCTCTCGATCGCGCCGCAGGGCGGGGGGATCGAACAACAGGTCACCCTCGACATCAAGGACACGCAGTACATCGACGACCGATTCTTCCTGCTCTTCCATTCGGACTCGCTGGCCTCCCAGCGGCTGGAGTATCCGAACCTCGGGACGCGCCTCGCCAATGCGCAGTCTGCGCCTTCTCCGGGCACGCTCAACGTCTGGCTCGACGACGGGAACGTGACCAACAATCGCGAAAACGCCTCCAAGACGGGGATCGCGCGCATCGATCCCACACATCCCGATACGCTGCCCGACCAGGTCCATCAGGGATTCTTCGACCTCCTTATCGAGGGAGACGATTACGTCGTCACCGATCAGATCATCGTGCAGCTCAAGCGGCAGCTCGATGACACCGAGGTCCTTGCGGTGTCATACGAGAACCAGGGCGGGACGCAGGTGGGATCCGTGCAGGGGGCCAGCGAGCTCGAGCTCAAGCTCATCAAGCCGATCAACCCGGACACGCTGGACTTCACCTGGGACTACACGCTGCGGAACGTGTACTCCCTGCGCGAACCCGACATTCAGATCGGCTCGCTCGATCTGACGATCTACCGCGGAAACCAGGACCTGAGGCAGACCTTCGAGTCCGTCGCGGGGGAGTCGCGGAAGTACGTCGAGATTTTCGGCGTCAGCGACGTGAACAGCCGCGTCAAGGTTCCCCGCATCCTGAAGGATCCGTTCGGGGGTTCGGACTATCTCGTCCTCCCGTCCGTGCGGCCGTTTTTTCAGCCGTTCGATGAGGACGGAGCCGTGATTTCCATCGAGCTGCCGAACCGGAACCTGTACTTCAACAGCGATGGCAGCCGAACCGCGCTGGACGACCAGGTCTACTTCATCGAGGCCTCGTACCTCTCGCAAGGCGGGTTGGCGGGGGAGCTTGAGCTGGGCGCGGCGAACATCATCGAGGGATCCGAGGAGATCACGATGGGCGGCGAGACACTGTCCCGCGGCACCGACTATCAGATCTTCTATGACTTCGGCCGGGTCGTCTTCAGCGACCCGAGCGGGCTCGCGGAGCGTCACCCGAACCAGTCGATCGACATCTCGTTCGAGGTCGCGCCGCTGTTCAACCTCGCGCCGACAGCGCTCTGGGGCGCGTCCGGCACCTGGACCCTCGGCGAGAACGCGGCCCTCAACTCGACGCTTGTGATGCAGAACCAGGAGAGCCTGGCCAACCGGCCCATCCTGGGTTCGGAGCCGACCCGCACACTGATCGGCACCGTGGACGGAACGTGGGCCCGCGAGACCCCCTTCATGACCAGATGGATGGACGCCCTCCCGGGGCTGGAGACCGACGAGCCGTCCAGCTTCTCGGTTCGCGGCGAGCTCGCGTGGAGCCAGCCGAACCCCAACACGCTGGGGGAGGTGTTCCTCAACGACTTCGAGAACATCGACGTCGCCAAGCGGCTGAGCCTGTTCTTCCGCACGTGGAGGCTCGGGTCGCTGCCCTCGCAGGCGGAGTTCGATTTCATCACCGTGGCCGATGCCCGCTGGTACACGTACGCCGCACAGGCCGGCGACATCACGCCGGGGAGCCAGGGCGTCGATCAGGGAGACAACCTGTTCGTGGTGCACTTCGAGCCGGAAGGCGAGACGCCGCTCGAGAAGGCGCGCTCCTGGCGCTCCATCCAGAGCGTGATCTCGACCACCGGCGAGGACTTCACCCGCCAGGAGTTCATCGAGTTCTTCGCGCGCGGAGTCCTGGGCACGATCACGGTGGACCTGGGGACGGTGGACGAGGACCGACTGCGGCGCGACGAGGAGGGGATCCCGGTGGGGGTCGGCGTGCTCGACACGGAGGAGGCTGATCCCGACACGCGCGACAACTCGCTCGACGTGGGGGAGGACACCGGGCTCGACGGCGTCTCCGGGAGTGACGTGCTGGAGGTGTCGGGCGATGACGGCAACGACGACTTCGACGAGTCGAACGGTGTGGACAACTTTCCCGCCAACCCCAACGGCACCGAGAACAACAACACGCTCGACACCGAGGACGACAACTTCAACGGGCTCCTGGATCGGCAGGAGGATGCGCTGCGCTGGATCGTGGACCTCTCCGACCCGCGCTACGAAGTCTCCGGAAGCCGGAATCCGCTGACCGGTTTTCGCCAGATCCGGCTGCCACTGGTGACTCCGGACGAGACGCTCGGGAACCCCGATCTGCGCAACGTGCGCGTGATCCGGCTGACCTTCTCGGACGTCGAGCGGACGATCGAGTTCGAGCTCGCGCGGCTGGAGATCGTGGGGAGCACGTTTCTCAAGCGCGGCATCGTGGCCGCCGACGGTACGCCGCTGGCCGGCCAGAACACCGACAGCCTGCAGATCGCGTCCATCAACGACATCGAGAACCCTGAGTACGAGAGCCCGCCGGGGGTCGTCGCCGAGCAGGACCGGACCGATCAGGTGGCGGGTGCCCAGGGCGTGGTCGTCGAGCAGTCGCTGGAGTTGATCTACAAAGAGATTTTGCCTGCCGCCCGCGGCACGATCTTCCGGCCGCTGTTCGATCGCGAATCGTACATCGACTACGACCGCATGCGGATCTGGGTGCAGGGACGCCCCACAGAATCCGGGGAGCAGCCCGAGTTCTTCGTGGCCTTCGGACTCGACACCCTGAACGTCTATGAGTACGGCGCCCCTCTGCTGGAGGAAACCTGGGAAGAACACGTCATCGACTTCAGCGTGTTCACCGAGCTCAAGCAGACGCTGCTGGACAGCCTGGCCGCGGAGGGCGCCACAATCGGGACGCGGATCAGCGAAGACGGACGTTACCGCGTCCGCGTCGAGACCACGGACACGCCGGCTCCCACGCTGACCCAGGTGGGCCAGCTCACCATCGGGATCGACAACACGACCGAGGGCCCGGTCTCAGGCTCGTTCTGGATCGACGAGTGGCGGCTTACCGAGCCGGTGCGCGAAGGGGGTGCGGCCCAATACGTGACC
>DASQEN010000011.1:0-3414 GCA_035633635.1 Gemmatimonadota bacterium
GGTGGCCGCCGCGGTCTGGGGATTCGGGGTGGCGCCCTTGCCCGACTACCCGTCGCTGGCGGACAGCCCCGATCCGTCGATCCCCGGCCGGGTCGCCTTCGTGCGGTGGGCGGAGCGGGCTTGCGTGTACGTTGTCCCCGCGAGCGGAGGCGACCTGCGCAGGCTGCCCTGCGCGGACGAAGGAAGAGAGGGCATTGTCGACTGGATCGGCGGACCCGTCGGCTGGACGCGCGACGGGCGGATCGTCGTCCAGGCATTCAGCCCCTCCGGCAACCGGGTGATCGTCCTCGATCCCGACTCCGGCCGCGTGCTCGAGCGGATCGACGTCGAGGAGCCGCTCGGCGAACGGCCCCCGCCCAAGCGGGGAAACGCCAGGGGGGACGGTGCCCGTCTCCTCGTGAACCGCGCGGGTAGAGCGGCAACGCTGGGGATCGCCCCGGTCGACGCTTCTCCGCGCGAGATCGCGCGGGTCTCGGGTCCGCCCTCCTACACGTTCTGGGAGGCCCGCTGGTCTCCCGACGGCGAGTGGATCCTGGTCCGAGACTCGAACCAGAACTTGCTCGTCGTCCGCGCTCGGGAGGGCGCCCCGCTCCGGCTTCTCGCCGAACTGGTGTCGGGGCCCGTTGCCTGGCACGTGCCGGGCCACTCCGAGGACGCGATCGATCTCGACTCGCTGCGCGCGGCCGCCGAAGGGCGCGGTCGGGTGCCGCGGAGCGACGCGCGTTTGCTGCCTCCCCCGGCGGACCGCTAGTCTATCGGCCCATGACCGTGCGGACCTCGAATCCCGACCCGCGCCCCTCCGCGGCCCGCATCGACCTGCCCCTCGTCACGCTCAACCTCCCCGACGCCGAGCGCGAGACGATGGAGGTCGACGTCCTGATCGTGGGCGGTGGGCCGGCGGGCCTCGCGTGCGCGATCCGGCTCGCCCAGCTTGCCGCCGAGCGCGGCGAGACGCCGTCCTTGCTCCTCCTCGAGAAGGCCCACGCGTTCGGCGCGCACCAGGTATCGGGCGGTGTCATGGATCCGCGCGCGCTCGGCGAGCTCCTCCCCGACGCCGACCTGGACTCGATCCCCGCCTCGACGCCGGTGACCCGGGATGGCTTCTGGTATCTGACGAAAGGCCGCACGATCCGGGCCCCCATAGTGCCCCCGATGTTCGTGAACAAGGGCAAGCGGATCGTCTCGCTGTCCCAGGTCTGCAGGTGGATGGCCGAGCGCCTCGAGTCGATCGGCGGGGTCGACATCTTCGCCGGCTTCGCGGCCGACCACCTCTTGTATGAAGGCGATCGGGTCGTCGGCGTCCAGACCCGCGACCAGGGGGTCGATCGGAGCGGGAAGCCGAAGCCCAACTACGAGGCCGGCTACGACATCCGCGCGGGGATCACGGTGATCTGCGACGGGGTCCGCGGGAACCTGACCAAGGAACTCGTCCGGCGTCTCCGGCTCGAGGGCGACAACCCCCAAGTCTACGCGACCGGCGTAAAGGAGATCTGGCGGGTTCCCGAAGCGCGGCACGCGCCCGGCACCGTCGTCCACACGGTCGGCTGGCCGCTGGACGCGTCGCAGTTCGGCGGCGGATGGATCTACCACCTTCCGGATCACCTCGTCTCGGTGGGGCACGTGGTCGGCCTCGATGCCGCCGACCCGTTCCTCGACCCGCACCGCAAGTTCCAGGAATTCAAGACCCACCCCGCAGTGCGCGCGGTCCTCGAGGGCGGCGAGATGGTCGAGTACGGCGCGAAAGCGATCCCCGAGGGGGGGTGGTACTCGATCCCGCGGCTGGCCGTCGACGGGGCGCTCCTGACAGGAGACGCGGCCGGGCTCCTCAACGGCCAGAAGCTCAAGGGCATCCACCTCGCGATGAAAAGCGGGATGCTGGCCGCCGAAACTGTTGTCGCTGCGCTGGCGAAGGGCGACGTCTCCGCCGCCGCGCTCGCGCCGTACGAGGCCGCGGTCCGCTCCTCGTACATCGGCGAGGACCTGCGGAAGACCCGCAACGTCCACCAGGTCATGGCGCATGGCCGCTGGATCGGGATGACGCGGGTCGGCCTCCAGTGGCTGACCGGCGGCCGCGACTGGGCGGACGCGCTTCCCGGCAGGACCGACCACGAGGGATACGAGACGCTGGAGGAGTACTACGGAACGAAGACGCCCCCGCGTCCCGATCCGCGCTCGTACGACGGGAAGCTGACGTTCGACAAGCTGACGGACGTCTACAACTCGGGCGCCGCGCATGCCGAGGACCAGCCGAGCCACCTCGTCGTCCTGGACACGAATATCTGCAGGACGCGCTGCACGGAGGAGCACGGAAATCCCTGCATCCAGTTCTGTCCAGCCCACGTCTTCGAGTGGGAGAACGGGGACCTCAAGCTCAACCCCTCGAACTGCGTGCACTGCAAGACGTGCGACATCCGCGACCCGTACGAGATTATCTTCTGGGTGCCGCCCGAAGGCGGCGGCGGCCCACGCCAGACCTACACATAGCACGACACGCTAGTGGCCAAGCATCCCAGCGGACGCGGCGCGGACTCCGAGCGGAGCGGCGGGCGCGGCGACATGGCGACGATCCGGTCGCTCCTGCCGTATCTGTGGCCGAAGGGGGAGACCGGGCTGCGGGTGCGGGTCGTGCTGTCTCTGGCCTGCCTGTTCGTCTCCAAGCTCGCCACCGTCTACGTCCCGATCCTCTACAAGCGCGCGGTCGACACTCTTTCGCCGGAGGCGGCGGGGGCCGCGATCGTTGTTCCGGTTGCCCTGATCGTCGCCTACGGTGTGGTCCGGGTCGCCTCATCGGCGTTCTCCGAGCTCCGGGATGCGCTTTTTGCGAGGGTCGGCCAGCGGGCGATCCGCAAGGTTGCGCTCGAGACGTTCGCCCACCTTCACAGCCTCTCGCTTCGCTTCCACCTCGACCGCCGCACGGGCGGCGTTGCCCGCGCGATCGAGCGCGGCACGGGCGGCATCGAATTCCTCCTCTCGTTCATGCTGTTCAGCATCCTGCCCACGCTGCTCGAGATCGGGCTCGTGTGCGCGGTCCTGTGGGGTATGTACGCGGCGAGCTTCGCGCTCGTCACCCTGGTCACGCTGGTGGCCTACGTGACGTTCACGATCGCAGTGACCGAATGGCGCACGCGGTTCGTCCGCGAGATGAACGATCTCGATACCGAGGCCAGCGTGCGGGTCGTCGACGCGCTGTTGAACTACGAGACCGTCAAGTACTTCGGCAACGAGGAGTACGAGGCGGGTCGGTTCGACCGCTCGCTGCAGAGCTACGAGCGCGCCGCGGTGCGGACCAAGACGACCCTGTCGCTCCTCAACATCGGTCAGGGCCTGATCATCGCGACCGGGGTCACGATCCTCATGATCATGGCGGCACGGGGGGTCGCAGGCGGGGGGCTCACGATCGGCGACTTCGTCCTC
>DASQEN010000012.1:0-1680 GCA_035633635.1 Gemmatimonadota bacterium
CGCGTCGCGTCGATCTCGGCCCGTAGGCGGCTGATCTCCACGGCAGGCTGCTCTTTGACTTCGTCCCTGTACTTGCCTCCGGATTCGCTCCTCCTGTCGATGGTCCCCGAGGCCGTCGAGACTCTCGCGTTCGGGGGCTCCGGTCTCAAGCGAGTCGATTCTTCAACCATTCGAGGTCCTCCTTCAAGCTGGCGCGAGTGGCCTCGAGCGGTCTCGTCACGCGCCTGGCCCACCCGATCGCTCCCATCGCGATGCCAAGGACGATGAAGGGAGCGCCCACGATGAGAGCGGCCGCCCATCCAGGAATCATCGTGGCGAGCGCGAAGGCGGCCGCGACGAGAAGCATGTTGAGTCCCAGGAGCCCGCACACGGCAGCGATGCCGAGACTCCTGGCCATCGCAATCTCGGACTTCACGTCCGACCTGATCTCGGCCTTGGCGAGCGCGACCTCCTTGGTGGCCAGGAGCTTCACGCGATCGGTGATCCCTGAGAGCAGATCCCTGAGCGGAACGTCCTGGAGGAATTCCTGGTGGGCCGGAACAGTCCCGGCGACCGGCCGCGTCTCGTTCGTCGTCGTCACGGGAACCTCCCTGGAGATGTGCTTCTCCAGCAGCTGCCCCTGTCCATGCAGGGCGCGCGAGAGCTGAAGCGCCTGTCGGTAGACGATCTGCCATTCCTCGTAGGGAATGGCCAGATTCGCGATTTCACGAGAAATCTCGGCGACCCGTTGGAGGAGGATGGCCGATTCGCGGTGGTCTTCCGGCCGCGCCGCGTAGACCTTCCAGACATCCTTGATCTGCCTTTCGACCACCTGAGCCAGAGGGTCCATCGACTGCAGAGCGCTCGTCCCGGTCATCGCCTCGGCGATGAGTCCGTGGGCTCTCGAGGTCGTGCTCTCCTTGCCGCGAAGCGTGACGCCGCTGGGGCTGAGCACGACCTCGAGGTCTTTCGCGAGGAAGAGCTCGGTCTGCTGCGGCACGAAATGCCGGAGGACGTCCCCGCCGAGCGCACCCATGATCGCTCCGGGAGCCTTCATGACCCAGCTCGGATCCCGGCGTCTCAGCGGAAAACCGTGCGCCACGAGAACGCTCTCTATCACGCGGGCCGTCCCCTGGTAGTCCTGCCGTTCGACGATGAGGGGGATGTGCTCGTCCATCAATCCACGGGCCGCCGAGATGAGCTTCTGTATCGGAGCCGCGACGAGGACGAAGAGGAAGGCGCCCGCGAGCCCGAGGGTGATCTGAAATCCGCGCAGAAACTTGAACGGCCCGGAGTCGGCCCTGGTGGGCGGGGGTGCGCGGCGGGCGAAGACGATGCCGACGAGAATCGGGAGAAGCAGGGCGAGCCCGATCCAGACGATCCGGAGCGGGCCGCTCGGAGCGGACCGTGCCACGGGCACGAAGGCCACAAGCAGGGTCGCGACCTTCGGCGCGATGACCCCGAGGAGGAGGATCGGCCAAGCCGCCGCGGCAACCACCATGACGGAGAGCACCGTTCGTTCGCGGGGAGTCGTCCGACCGAAGAGAGCCGACACGGCCCAGCCGGTCATCGCGCTGAAGATCTTTCCAGCCGACCGGCTGATGAGGCTGATGATCGCCTGCAGGAGAACCACGCCCTTGCGATGAGCAAGGAGCGAGCCAGGGAGGCGCGCGGCAAAGAGTAGTGACCTGCTGGACTGCG
>DASQEN010000013.1:0-9561 GCA_035633635.1 Gemmatimonadota bacterium
GGGGGACGTGCACGTCGAGGGCGATCTTACCATCGAACCGGGCGCGAAGGTAACGGGCAGCGTGCGCGCCGGTACGGTCGTCATCGGTGGTGAGCTGGAAGGCAACATCGAGGCAGCTTCTAGCGTGGAGCTCCTCAAGACGGGTGTGGTCAATGGGGATCTCAAAGCCGGATCATTGACCGTTGCGGCGGGATCACGCATGCGCGGACAGGCCGAGTTCGGCTGGGATGACAAGGAGTTGCAGGCGTCACGGATGAAAGCGGTGACCGACTCCAACCCATGAACAAACCACGGAAGATAACTCCCGGAAAGGTGCGCACCTGCCCTCTTTGCAGGGCGACCATTCTCGAAAGCGCGAGCATCTGTCCCGCCTGTCGACACCACCTGCGATTCGATTCCCAATCGGCGCAGCACGAGTGGGCAAGCTTTGTTCCGCTGCGCGTCGAGGGCACCATTCGCCACCAGGTGGCTGGTGAGCCATGGGAGTATTCCATCACGCTGGCCATCCACGACGAAGAAGGCGAGGAGATCGCCCGTCAAGTCGTTGGTGTGGGCGCGTTGAAGCCGACAGAACAGCGAACGTTCACGCTGGCCGTGGAAGTACTCACGCCGGTACCGGCGGGGGCTGCGGAGGCGCATCCTGCCGATCCGAAGGAGCGGCTGCCGACCGGCGCTGGATAGACATCTGCCTCCAACCGGCAGCGACCGGCTCGGCCCTCACGCGCCGCTTCCAGCGCGAGGGCAGGGTCGAGCAGCGCCCTCCCCCGCGATACGCATTTCGAGAAACTCCTTAATGAGAGCCGCACGAGGCACTTCAGGACATGGCTTGTCGTGCGAAGAAGCGCCAGATTTCCGCGGGGCCATCGAGAGCGGTGTGCGTGCGGCCCAGAATACGCGGGAAGCGAGCGTGCGGCTGGGGAAACGTGTGCCCGCCATTTCGGATCGTGTAGAGCCGGACCTCGGCCCCCGCGGCGGAGCTCCACACGGTCCGTTCCGCGGAGGTGAACGAGCCTACCGGCTGTGCGAGGGCCTCCGTCGTGGGAGGGGCCGTGATCCCGTTCCGCCGCGCGAAGTATGCGGCCGACTCACGCGCCGAGAGCACCCCGCCACGGTTCCCGAAGCCGAAAAGGGTCACCTTTCCCCCCTCGTATGGGTTGATCGGATCCGCGGTTCCGTTCATGATGAGCACAGGAGTCACCCCCGGTGTGGGGGTGCAGTCCAGGTTCTCCGGGGCGGGTAGGTTGGCCGCCACCGCGGCGACGGCGCGCACCAGGTCCGGCGCTTCCAGCGCGAGCCGGTAGATCATGTGTCCCCCGTTGGAGACGCCGACGGCGTAGACCCGGGTGGAGTCCACGCCGTATTCGGAGCGGAACCGCGCGACCAGCGCGCGCAGATAGCCCACGTCGTCGATCCCCAGCCGCCTGGCAGCGAACGATGCCTCCTTCCGGCAGTCGTTCCAGTGATGGTCGTATCCCTCGGGGTACGCCACGACGAACCCGTGCCGGTCGGCCAGCCGCTCGAAGCCGTACCCGGTGCCACGCCGCATTTGCTCGGCGTTCCCCATGGAGGCGTGCAGCGCGAGCACGAGCGGCGCTCCGGAGGCGAGGCTCGGCGGCACGTAGAACGCGTAGCTCCGCACGAGACCTCCGACCCGGATGCTGTCGTACTCGACGGACGAGCCGAGCCGCGGGGCTTCCGGAGCCGGCGCGTAGAGGAAGTACCAGTACGCCACCCCCGCGCCGACGGGGATGGCGCAGGCGCCGATCAGAAGCCATCGACGCGCCCTACGCATGGCGAACGCCCTTCAGTAGAAGCCAGAGCGCGAACGAGAGCTCGGCGACGAAGGGAGGGATCAGGACGTAGGGGAACAGCCGGCCGGAGAGAGCGGGCGAGAGGATCAGCGCGAACGTGTTCGCCAGGTAGCACACGCCCGCGACCTGCAGGAGGACGCCGACCGTCCTGGGAATGAACCCCGACCGGTAGATCAGGTATCCCATCACGACGCAGAAACAGCCGAAGAACATGAGGGCCAGGCCGAAGCCATACGCGTGAGACTGGATCGACCACAGCGACAGGGCGGCGAGCTGTTCCGGCTGATATGCGCTTCGGTATTCCTCGCGCGTCAGAGGGAACAGCGCGGCGGCGAGGTACAGAGCCATCGCCGCCTCGACCGCGAGCGAAACGAGATTGAAGAAGGCCGCCAGCAGCGCGCCTTCCCGGCTGACGGGTCGGATCAGGATGTAGAAGATCGCCGCCAGCGTGGTCCCGCAGACGAGCAGAAACAGCTCTCCGGCCAGGCCCACGCGCCAGAGCGACTCCAGCGCGTTCAGGTTCGCGGCCGTTGCCAGGGCGTCCCCAGGGACGACGATCCGGCTCCGGATCCCCATCTCTCCGAACGCGCCGATGGCGATGATCGTCAGGTACAGCGCCCCGCCGACTCTCGAGAGCGCGCGGGACGAGGGCCGGGCGACCGCGCGTTGTGCCGGCTCGATCATGCGGCCGCCCGGGCGCCTCATTCGCTCAGTTTCCCCCTGGCGCGACCGCGGTCCAATCCTCCCGGGATTCCGTGCGCGTCAGGTCGAAGTGCGCGTGCATCGGCTTGTCCCCCATCATGAACGTCCAATCCTCGGTGTGATGGTCGGCGTCGATGATGTTGAACACCGAATTGTGCATGTGGTACTCGATGCTCCCGCTGATGTCGACGAACTCGAACGCGAACGTCTTTCCGTCGGCCGACCGCGTGCCGGTCATGCGAGGCCGGTTCCCGGCGTCGCAGTAGTGAACCAGCGTGAGCCGGTCCGCGTCCTCGTCGACGTAGAGCATCGTGACCGGATGGTCGTACTTCGTCGGATCCAGCGGCGTGTCCGCTTCCTGGAACTCGTGCACGATGACGTGTCCCCGCGAGGTCACGCGGATCGTGAGGTGGACCGGCATGACCAGCTCCGGCATCTCCGCGACGGTGATGGTGCCTTCCCACTCTCCCGCCAGGGTCTTCATGGTCTCGAAGGACTCCTCTGCCTCGGTCGGCGCGAGGGCCGCGGACGTCAGCTGCGCGTCGGCCTGCGCGAACGCCACCGTGGGAAAGGACATCAGGACGACGAACAGAATCGAAGCAAGGGCTTTCATGGTTCTTCTCCTCTCAGGAGGTTCGTTTCTGCGCGCGGGGCGCCACTCAGGGGGGAACGGCGGTGCACTCTTGTGTCAGATCGGTTCTCGTTGACGGCGCAGGCGGATGGCGACGACCAGGCACGCCGCGGTGAATGCCAGCCCGATCCAGAGGCTCGGCGTGCTCAGGAGCCTCCACGGCGTGAGCATGCCCAGCATGTTCCCCATCGCGTCGTCCTGGAAGACGAAGGCCCGGGTGACCCATCCGAGCAGGAGGTCCTTCAGGAAGGAGGGGAACCGCGTGGTGCCGAAGAGGATCCGCTCGACCCCGGCGATCGCGACGAACGGCAGCACGGCCCACAGGAGCGCCGTGCGGCGCGCCCAGCCGGAGACCAGGAGCAGCCAGCCGTAGATCGGCGCGTGCCAGAGGGCGATCGCGATCACGGCGTAGAGGACGGCCAGCACCGACTGGAACGGCTCCACCTGAGCCCACATCGGCCCGACGCTCGTGCCGGTCGCCAGCAGAACCGCGGTTCCCACGAGCACCATGACCAGGTGCGTAGCGGCGGTGACGACGAAGACGAGGAGCGGCAGGACGACGAGCGGGATGCTGGCCTTCGACAGCACGGTCGTGCGGTCCGAGACCGGCAGCGACTTCCAGAACAGGATGCTGCGATCGCGACGTTCGCCCTGCAGCGCGTCGAGGCAGTAGAAGACCCCCACGACGAACGCGGTCGCGAAGCCCAGCATGGCGGCGGCGCCGTACGGCCCGTGGATCGCCAGGTGCGCGTTCACCATGTCGGAGCCCGACAGGTCCCGCACGCTTCCCGGCAGGGTCGGCGTCGTGACCAGGAAGGCGAGCACCGCGAGGCCCGCGACCGCGAGCGGCGCGATCCAGACCGATCGGTTCTCCCACAGCTCGCGCCGCACCGACCAGTACATGGGCCGCGGCTTCATCGGAAACCGCCCATCACGGCGAGGAACACCTCGGCGACGCCGGGTCTCCGCACCTCGCCCAGGGCCGCGAGCCGGTCGTGGTCGGCGCCGTCGAACAGGAGGACGGTGCGGCCGAACACTGACCGCTCGTGAATCGGCCCCAGCGCCCGCGCCGCGGCGACCTGATCGGGATTCACCATCACCTCGAGATAGCGCGACTCAAACTCGTCCATGCTGCAGGCGAGCACGATGCGACCCTGGTCGATGAACATCAGGTCGGTGAGCACGTCCTGGATCTCTTCGACCTGATGGGTCGCCACGACGACGGTGCGGCTGCGATCGAGGTAGTCGTTCAGCAGGGAATCGAAGAACTGCTTGCGAAACAGTATGTCCAGGCCGAGCGTCGGCTCGTCCAGGACCAGCAGCTTCGCGTCTATCGCCATGACCAGGGCGAGGTGCAGCTGCGCCACCATGCCCTTCGACAGTTCCCTGACCTTGCTCGCACGCTGTATGGTGGTCTTCTCGAGGAAGCCCTCGGCCCGGGCGCGATCGAACCGCGGATGTACGCCGGCCACGTAGTCGAGCGCCTGCGAGACCCGCATCCAGCGCGGCAGCACCGCGACGTCGGCGATGAAGGAGGCGTCGAGCATGAGCCGGTCGCGCTCGGTCCAGGGATCGAGTCCGAGAACCTTCAGCTCTCCCCGGTAGGGAGTGAGGCCGAGAATCGCGTTGAGCGCGGTCGTCTTGCCCGCTCCGTTGGGCCCGATGAGCCCGAGGATGCGCCCCTCTTCGACCCGCAGATCGACGCCGTCGAGCGCGACGGTCCGGCCGAACGTCTTGCGAAGGCCCCGAGCTTCTATGACAGCCATTCCTTCAGCGCTCCTCTTCCACGTCATCGGACGTTGACTCGGGGCTTGCGGCATCCAGCAGTTCCTGGGACGTCAGGCCGAGCCGCTGAATCGTCTCGTGGATCCTCGGCCACTGCTCCGAGAGGAATCGCTCGCGCTCGGCCGCCAGCAGCAGGTCGCGCGCGCCGGGTTTGACGAACATGCCGACGCCGCGCCTCGACTCGACGAGCCCCTCGTCGACCAGCTCCTGATAGGCCTTCAGAACCGTGAGCGGATTGACCCGGAACTCGGCCGCAACGCTGCGCACGGACGGCAGCGCACCGCCCTCCTCCAGCACGCCGTCGAGGATCAGGGCGACAGCACGATCCCGAAGCTGGCGGTAGATGGGCTGACCATCGTTCCACTCGCCTTCCATCCTGTCTTCCGGTTAGCCCTTCGAGAGGTGTGAACACGCATTCCGATGGACCACCCGCTCGTCTCATTCCTTTGCGACACCCGGTGGCACCGACGCGAGGCGCCCGCTTCACGACGAGTGTTATAGATAACTACAACACCAGATCACCACAAGCATTTTCTAGGAGAGGGGCTGAGAGTGAGCTCCGGGAGGTCCGGTGAGGCGATGTCGCGCACCCCGTCCAAGCGGGGCGCGCGACTCAGGCGGCTATCTCATTTGCAGGAACGGACTTGAGGTTGGTGGAGCTGATCGGGATCGAACCGACGACCTCCTGAGTGCGATTCAGGCGCTCTCCCAGCTGAGCTACAGCCCCACTCTCGAACGAATATATCCCCGAAAAGGGGCTCCACCCACCGCGGTGGAGGTCCTACATGTGGCTTCCGTGCTCCCCGGCCGGCTTCTGGAACTTGATCAGGCTCCTGTCGAGCGAGTCGCGCTCCTCCCACTTGGGCCCCACGTGGTCGTCCGCCGGGTTGGCGAACAGGTCGCTCTGCTCGACGAGCTCGAATCCGGCGGCCGTCACCTCGGTCACGATGACGTCGGACGCGATCCGGTGGGCCTCCTCGTCGCGACCCTCGGCTGCCTCGGCGTCGATCACCACGAACAGGCCGCCCGGCTCGAGCTTGCTCATCACGGTTCCGAGCCACGTCGGGATGTTCTCGACGGAGACGTCGTGGTAGTTGCGGTCGGTGAAGGCCAGGTCCAGGGTGCCGTCCGGCACCTCGGAGACCGCGGACACGAACGTGACGTTGGCTTCCGGCGTGGCGCCGGCGGCGATTCGCGCCTGCAGGCTCTCCGGCTTGTACGCCGACTGCGAGTAGACCTTGCCCTCCGGCCCGACCGCGTCGCTGAAGATCCACATGTGGTAGCCGCCGCCGGACTGGATGTCGAGCACGGAGGCCCCTTCCTCGAGGCCGATCCAGTCGAGCACCTCCATCGGCTTCGACGTCGCGTCGCGGGCCTTCTCGTCGGCCGGCCGGCCTTCGGCGTCGAGGTTCACGGTGATCTCCTGCGCGCCGAGCGCGCCGAGCGGTAGCAGGCCCAGGGTGAGGCATGATAGCAGGGTCCGAACGATCATGGTTCCTCTCTCCTCGATTCGATGGTTTCTCCGCGGCTGTGCGATCCCCAATCTGTGCTCGGGGCCCCCGGCGGGGTAGCTTTGTTCCCGATGAACGAGCCGCACGACCACAGCGACATGGCCGACCTGGAGGCGTTCCGGGCCTTCCGCGCCGAGATGAACGAGCGGTTGATCGACTCCGATCACCTGGGCATCAAGCGCTTTCTAGCCCTCGATGGACAGGCGTACCACGACGGCGTGCTGGACGAGCGCACCAAGGAGATGCTGGGTCTCGTGGCCTCGCTCGTTCTGCGCTGCGACGACTGCGTCACCTACCACATCGAGCGTTGTGTGGCCCTCGACGCGTCGCGTGAGGAGTGCCTCGAAGTCTTCAACGTCGCGCTCGTCGTCGGGGGTTCGATCGTCATCCCCCATCTCCGGCGCGCCCTGCGCACGCTCGACACGCTCCTGGCCGAGCGCTCCGCGGGATGCTGACCGCCGACCGGATCGCTCACCTCACTTGTGATAGGGCTCGCCGCGGAGAATCGTCCAGGCGCGGTACAGCTGCTCGGCCAGGACGACCTGCGCGAGCTCGTGGGCCAGGGTCTGAGGGCCCAGGCTGACGACCCGGTGGGCCGCTCGCCGCACGTCCGATGACAGCCCCCCCGCTCCGCCCACAACGAAGACGAGGCGCCCGGCGCCTTCGTTGGCGTACCCCGCCATGAGGGACGCCCAACCGGCGGAGTCGAGCGCCTCCCCGGAGGGATCCAGGGCCACGAGCCGGTCCGTCGGTCCGAGCATCGCCAGGCGCAAGAGCCGCTCGCCTTCCGCGGCCACCGCGGCAGCATCGTCCCCCACCCGTTTGACGTCCCTTCGCTCCACCAGGCAGTAGCGCGCCACGCGCCCCAGGTACTCCTCCACCGCCTCCCGCGCCCAGCCCGCGCGGAGTCGGTCGACCGCCACGATCTCGAGCTTCAGGCGTAGATCCCTCGCAGCCTGTGCACGGACGCCACCCGGTCGATGGCCAGCATGTAGCACGCCGTGCGCGGGCTGACCCCGTGGGTCTCGGTGTAGCGCATCACGTCCTTGAACGAGTTCACCATGATCTTCTTGAGCCGCTTCTCGACCCGCTCGAGGCTCCAGTAGTACCCATCACGGTTCTGGACCCATTCGAAGTAGCTGACCGTCACCCCACCGGCATTGGCCAGGATGTCGGGGATCACGAAGACCCCCTTGTCCTCCAGAATCGCGTCCGCGTTGGCGGTCGTGGGACCGTTCGCTCCCTCGCAGATGATCTTCGCCTGAATCCGCGGGGCGTTGGCGCGCGTGATCTGATTCTCCAGCGCCGCCGGGATCAGGACCTCGCAGTCGAGCTCGAGCAGCTCGGCGTTCGCGATGTGGTCGCCTCCCTGGAAGTCCTCCAGGAAGGCGTGCCTCCCCACGTGCTCTTCCGCCCCCTCGAGATCGATCCCGTCCCTGTCGTAGATCCCGGTGGTATGATCGCTGATTCCGATGATCTTCATCCCCCTCTGAGCGCAGAGCCGCGCCGCAGTCGAACCCACGTTCCCGAAGCCCTGCACGACAACCCGTGCGCCCTCGATGGGCAATCCCTGCTGCCGCAGCGCCTCGAGCGTCACGAGCATGCAGCCGCGACCGGTCGCGTCGCGCCGCCCGAGCGACCCTCCCATCTCGATCGGCTTGCCGGTCACGATCGAGGTCACAGTGTGACGCGCGTGCTGGCTGTAGGTGTCCATGATCCACGCCATCACCTGCTCGTTGGTGTTGACGTCTGGCGCCGGCACGTCGGTGTCGGGACCTAGGAGCGCCATGATCTCCGCGGTGTAGCGGCGGGTGATGTGCTCGAGCTCGCGCATCGACATCCCGCGCGGATCGCACACGACCCCTCCCTTGGCGCCGCCGAAGGGGATGTTCACGACCGCGCACTTCCACGTCATCCACGCCGCCAGGGCCTTGACCTCCTCCAGCCTGACGTCGGGCGAGAAGCGGATGCCGCCCTTGGCGGGGCCGCGCGCGGTGTTGTAATGGACCCTGTAGCCGGTGAAGACCTCGATCTCGCCGTCGTCCATGCGCACCGGAATCGAGACGATCAGCTGTTTCTCCGGTTTCCGCAGGATCGCGTACAATCCGCGGTCGAGGTCCAGCAGCTCGGCCGCGTGGTCGAACCGCGACATCATGGATTCGAACGGATTCACCTCGTCGAGAGGTATTTCCTTGGTCAGCGTCACTTTAGAAACTCCTTGCCTGCGTCGGGGCGGATGATCGTATCGCGCTGGAAAGCGGGGTCGGAATCGGGATAAGAGCGGGAGAAATGTAAGCCCCGGCTTTCCTTACGCAAGATGGCCGAGCGCACGATCAGGCCTCCCACCAGGAACAGGTTGGCGACCTCCGCGGCCTCGGGTGACCGCGTGTCGGACGGCAACCGCGCGGACAGGTCGCGAAGGGCCCGCTCCGCCGCGGCAAGACCGGCGTCGTCGCGAACGATGCCCGCGCCCGCCCACAGGACGTCGCGGATTTCGCTGCGGAGCTCCTCTAGCCCCTCCGGATCGCGCGCGCCGGTGCGAGCAGGCGGCAGCGGCCCGGGCCGTCGTGCCGGAGCCGCGAGCACCCCCCCGGTGGTGCGCGCCGCCCGCTCCGCGAACACGACCGCCTCGAGCAGCGAGTTGGACGCCAGCCTGTTGGCTCCGTGCACCCCGGTGCACGCCACCTCCCCCGCGGCGAGCAGCCCCTCCACACCCGTGCGCGCATCGAGGTCGGTCAGTACGCCGCCGCACATGTAGTGCGCGGCCGGGACGACGGGCAGCGGATCGCGGGGCGGATTCAGATCCCGTGACCGGCAGGTCTCGAGGATGTTCGGAAACCTCTCCGCGAAGTGGCTGGCGGGGATCGGACTGCAGTCGAGCCAGACGTGGTCGGCGCCCGAGCGGCGCATCTCGGCATCGATCTCCCGTGCGACGACGTCCCGCGGCGCGAGGTCCGCCTGTGGATGGTATTCGCCCATGAACGCGCGGCCGGCGCCGTCGCGGAGCACCGCGCCCTCCCCGCGCACGGCCTCGCTGATCAGGAACGGTCTCGGCTCCACGGGATACAGGGCCGTGGGGTGGAACTGGACGAACTCGAGGTTTGCCACCGGAGCGCCGGCC
>DASQEN010000014.1:0-4067 GCA_035633635.1 Gemmatimonadota bacterium
TCGATGAGGCCCGGGATGTCGGCCATCACGAACGAGCGCTCGGCGTCCGGGGCCACGACGCCCAGGTTCGGCGTCAACGTGGTGAAGGGGTAGTCCGCGATCCTCGGCCGGGCCGCGCTGACCCGAGAAAGGAGCGTGGACTTGCCCGCGTTCGGGCTCCCGACCAGCCCGACGTCGGCCAGGAGCTTCAGCTCGAGCATGATGCGGCGGCTCTCTCCGGGCTCCCCTTCCTGCGCGAACCGCGGGGCCTGCCGTGTGGCGCGGACGAAGAATGCGTTCCCGCGGCCACCGCGGCCGCCGCGCGCGACGACCTTTCGCTCGCCCGACCGGGTCAGATCGGCGATCAGCTCTCCGGTTTCCGCCTCGCGGACCAGAGTGCCGGATGGGACTCGCAGAACCACGTCCCCGCCCTCGGCGCCGGTCCGGTTGTTGCCCGACCCGTGCTCACCCCGGGCCGCCCGGTAGCGGGTCCGATAGCGAAAGTCCTGGAGCGTCGACAGGTTGGAATCGACCTCGATCACGACGTCGCCGCCCTTGCCCCCGTCGCCCCCGTCCGGGCCTCCCTTGGGTACGTATTTCTCGCGGCGGAACGACACCACCCCGCTCCCGCCCCGACCCGCCTCCACATCGATCACCGCCTCGTCGATGAACTGCATCGCGACTCCGCCCTTCGCGGCCTACAACCCTTCGATGATCGCGTCGGCGAACTCCGAACACCTCACCTCTGTCGCCCCCTCCATCTGCCGCGCCAGGTCGTACGTCACGACCTTGTCGCGGATCGCCGACTCGAGCCCCTGCTCGATCCTCTCCTTCACCTCGTCCCAGCCGATGTACTCGAACATGGCTGCGCCCGAGAGGATCAGGCTGCCCGGGTTCACCTTGTCCTGTCCCGCGTACTTGGGCGCGGTCCCGTGGGTGGCCTCGAACACCGCCGCCGCGTCGCCGACGTTCCCCCCGGGCGCCATCCCGAGCCCGCCGACCTGCGCGGCGGCCGCGTCGGAGATGTAATCGCCGTTCAGGTTCGGCAGCGCGAGGATGTCGTACTCATCGGGGCGCAGCAGGAGCTGCTGGAACATCGCATCGGCGATCCGGTCCTGGATCACGACCTTGTCGCCCGGATCGCTCCGCTTGTCTCCCTGCCAGAGGTCAGACTCCGTCACCGTCCGATCTCCGAACTCCTCGGCGGCGACCTCGTACCCCCACTCGCGGAACGCGCCTTCGGTGAACTTCATGATGTTGCCCTTGTGGACCAGCGTGACCGACCTCCGGCGCTTGTCGAGCGCATATTGGATCGCGGCCGCAACCAGCCGCTTGGTGTTCTTCTCACTGATCGGCTTGACGCCGATGCCGGCGTCTTCGGGGATCGCGGTGCCCATCTCCTCGTTGAGGAAACGCCGGACTTTGTCCTGCTCCGGAGTACCTACCTTCCATTCGATTCCCGCGTAGACGTCCTCAGTATTCTCTCGGAAGATCACGATGTCGACCTTATCTGGCTCTTTGACCGGAGAGGGCGTCCCCTCGTACCAGCGGCACGGGCGAATGCAGCAGTACAGATCGAGCTCCTGGCGCAACGTGACGTTCAGCGACCGAATTCCGCCCCCGACCGGCGTGGTCAGCGGGCCCTTGATCGCCACCCGCCAGTCCCGGATCGCTCTCAGCGTGTCGTCCGGC
Organism: Gemmatimonadota bacterium; assembly: GCA_035633635.1. Classification (GTDB taxonomy): domain Bacteria; phylum Gemmatimonadota; class Gemmatimonadetes; order JACCXV01; family JAHWKZ01; genus JAICNR01. The sequence continues at coordinate 1,672 of DASQEN010000014.1, forward strand.
AGGTACGAGCCCTCTCCATACCTCGCGACCGCCTTCTCGCCGGCGTAGATCTCGAACCAGACCACCTCTCGCTTCCCGCCGTAGGCCTTCTGGACCGCCGCGTCGAATACTCGACGGGCGGCGGCCCAGATGTCGGGGCCGATCCCGTCCCCTTCGATGAACGGGATCACCGGACGGTCGGGCGATTTCACGCGGAATGCCCGCTCGTGCTCGATCGCGTCACCTCCGGAGGGAGGCGTCAGGCGGTCATACGCCATGGCTGGCTCCTTTCGATTGCATGCAAGATTCGGGACCGCCGGATCCGTGGTGCGCCGCGCCGGCCGGGTCGCGGCCAGATGGGACAGTCAGCCGCGCTCGCCGATCGGGAGGTAGCGGAGGTCGCGCTTCCCCACGTACTTGGCGCGCGGCCGGATGAGGCGGTTCTTCGCGTACTGGGCCTCGACGTGCGTGACCCAGCCGCTGACGCGTGCGATCGCGAAGATCGGCGTAAAAAGGTCGGGCGGAATCCCCAGCGCGTGGTAGGTCGAGGCGCTGAAGAAATCCACGTTCGGATCGATGCCTTTCTCGCTCTCCATCGTAGCGACGATCTCTTCGCTCATCTCGTACCAGCGGGGATCTCCGGCCCGTTCGCCGAGGTCCTTCGAGAACCGGCGCAGTATAGGAGCGCGCGGGTCCATCGTCTTGTAGACCCGGTGCCCGAAACCCATCACCTTCTTCCCGGTCGCGAGCAGCTCCCGCACGTGCGCGGCGGGCTCGATCCCGCGCTCGTCGATCTCGAGCAGCATGCCCATCACTGCCTGGTTCGCTCCGCCGTGGAGCGGTCCCTTCAGCGTTCCCACCGCCGATGTGACCGCCGAATGGATGTCGGAGAGCGTCGCGGCCGTCACCCGGGCCGCGAACGTGGAGGCGTTCATCCCGTGCTCGGCATGGAGGATCAAGCAGACGTCCATGACCCGTGCGTCGTCCGGATCGGGCTCCTTTCCGCTCAGCATGTACAGGAAGTTCGCGGCGTGGCCGAGGTCCTCGCGCGGAACGACCGGATCGCTCCCGCTGCGCGCGCGGGCGAAGGCCGCCACGAGCGAGGGGAGCTTCGCGATGAGGCGGATCGCCTTCCGGCGCGTGGCCTCCGGCCCGTCGTCGCCGCGATCGGGGTCGACCATCCCCAGCGCCGAGACGCCGGTCCGGAGCGCGGACATGGGCTCGGCGTCAGCGGGGAAATTGCGAACCGTCTCGAGCGTCCGCTCATCGAGCGCCCGTACCGAAACCAGTTCTCGCTCGAACGCGCGGAGCTCCTCACGGGTCGGGAGCTCGCCGTCGAGCAGGAGCTTCGAGGTCTCCTCGAACGTCGAGCGCTCGGCGAGCTCCTCGATCGAGTAGCCCCGGTAGACGAGCCGTCCCTCCTGGCCGTCGACGAACGAGATCTCGCTCTCGGCGACGACGACCCCTTCGAGGCCGGCGGCCTGGGGCTGTGGACTGACGGTCGTTTCGCTCATGGAGTTGGCCAAGCTACCGGGGGGTCAGAATGCCGTCAAACACGGCCCTTCCCGAGCCGCGGCCTGTCTCCCACCCGATGGATCTTCATGAGGTTCGTGCGGCCGCTGACGTCGAGCGGAGCGCCGCAGACGAGCACGACGATGTCTCCCTCCTCGACGAGCTTCCCCTGCGTGAGGAGCTTCTCCAGGTCGGCGATCAGGCGATCGATCGTGACCGGGATCTCCATGACCATCGGGGTGACGCCCCAGCTGAGCGCCAGCCGGTTCCGCACGCGGGGATAGGGGGTCAACGCGATCAGGGGGGCCGGCGGACGATACTTGCTGAGGAGTTGCGCGGTCGAGCCGGACTGGGTGAAGGCGACGATGTACCGGGCGCCGACCTCGGCCGCCACCAGTGTGGCCGCGTCGCACACCGCGTCCGCGAAATCCGTGACCTTCGCGACTGCGTGGAACGGCTTCCACGGACTCCGCTCCATCTCGATCTCGGCCGCCGCGATGATCCGCTCCATCATCTCCAGCGCCTCGACTGGATGGTTCCCGGTGGCGGTCTCGGCCGAGAGCATGACCGCATCCGCCCCGTCGAAGATCGCGTTCGCCACGTCCGAGGCCTCAGCGCGGGTCGGACGCAGGCTGGTGGTCATCGACTCCAGCATCTGGGTGGCGACGATCACGATCCGTTTGGCCTGGTTGGCGCGGCGGATGATCTCCTTCTGGAGGATCGGCACCCTCTCGGGAGGCAGCTCGACGCCGAGATCCCCGCGGGCAATCATGACACCCTCCGCGCGCTCCAGGATCTCGTCGAGGTTCTCCCCCGCCTGCGGCTTCTCGAGCTTCGCGATCACCTGCGGTCCGCCGCCCGCCGCATGGATCTCTTCCTTGAGTCCGTCAATGTCCTCGCCCCGC
>DASQEN010000015.1:0-7627 GCA_035633635.1 Gemmatimonadota bacterium
GCAGCTCGACCGGTACGATCTTGGCATGCGCATCCTGCCATGCGTCGTACCAGAGCTTAGCCAGCTGCCCGATCTCCGCTTCCTCGGCGTTTCTCACTCTCATCGGGTCGTTGGCCGACGGTGGGGTGTGCTTTTTCATGATAGCCGGGGAGGATGACTGCCGGCGCGCAGCGGCTGCGCGCCGAGCCGGTCAGCCGATCATCATCTCGAGGATCTGGATCACGGCGGCTCTCTGGTTATCGCCACTCCCCGTCACCACATCGAGCATGTAGGCGTGGTCCCCGGAGACCGCATAGCCTTGGCCGTATCCCGGCGACCCCCATGCATGCCCGCGCTCGCCCACCTCGATCGGCACGACCTCTGCGCCGTACGGGATGACCGCCTCCCTCATCTCTCGTTCCATCTGAACCGCCTGACTTGCGGAAAACCGCAGGATCGTGACGGAAGCGTCGAAGTCCGCGGTTTCGTAGTAGCACCCGCTAGACCTTGAACTCCTTGTCGAGGATGAACACCTGGACCGTCTCCCGCTTCACGCCATCGACCTCCATGGCCTCCGCCGTCGCAGGAGAATCGAGGATTTCCATGAACTTCTCGAGGTCGTCGGGCTTGAAGCAGACCGCGACGCGATTGCCCGAGATCCCGATGTCGATGGTCTTCTTCACCGTCTGGCTCTTGAAGAGCTTGCCGTGCGTCCGGAACCCGTTCTCCCACTTCTCCGGGTCCTCGACTTCCGCCATGACTACGACCTTGGTCCTGGCCATTCTGTCTCCTGTGGTTGGGGGCGGGTCGCGCGAGGAATCGCGGCGACCATGGAGAACGTACCCTCGCGGCCCCGGGCCTCCAAGCTCGATCGGACGACCCCTTTGAGCGATCAGGGACGACTGAACACCGCCCCGTGCGGGATTCCCTTCGCCTGGCCTCCGTGGGGCCACGTCTCGTCGTCCATCCGGAAGCCCGGCTCGCCGGCCCCTTCCTCCCGGAAGCGCTCATCGAGCGTCAGCTGGCCGCTCGCGGGGTCGAAGCGCGCGATCAGCACGCGGTGCCGCATGTCGCCGTAGCCGGTGATCGCCACCCGCCGTCGGTCCGCCGAGATCGCGATCCAGTGCGGCACGTCGTCCGGCCCGAGCGTCAGGCGGGACACCTCCCGCGGGGCGGCGGGATCGGAGATATCGAGGCTCACGACGGCGCTCCAGGCGGGGACCGTCACCAGGTAGTAGGGGTCCACGACGACCGGGATGGCGCAGTACGTCTCCGGCTTCCGCGGGAAGGACGCGACCAGCCGCGCGCTCGGCGCCGCGGTCTCCAGCCCCTCCATGAGATACAGGCCGCACGCGAAGGTGGAGACCAGCACCGTCCGGCCATCGGACAGGACCCGCGGTTCGGCGGTCAGCGTGGACTCGTCGCCGGCCGGCCCGTCGGGAAGCGTGATCGTGTGGAGCGGCGCGAGGTCGGACAGCCGCCAGATCTGGAGCTGGCGCGAGGCGGCGTAGTCCGCGTCCATGTCGGTCGTCGTCGTGACGATCCGGTCGAGCGCGGGCACGACGCCGGCGCTGTAGACCCGGGTCTGCGGATCGAGGCCCGGAGTGTCCGCCGAGCTCGAGCGCACCGGTTCGCCGGCGGGCGTCAGCTCGACGAGCCCGCCCGGCGCCATGCCGGCGGGACCGTGCCGCATCTGGAAGGTCGCGAGGACGTTCCCATCCGGCAGTCGGAGGAACGAATGCGGGTGGCTGTACCCCTCGAGGTCCCCGAACTGCCCGGCGAGGCGCGGACGCGCGGGGTCCGTCAGATCGAAGATGAAGGTCTCCCCCGAGCCGTAGCCGTTCGCGAAGAGCTGCCGGTCGGGCGGCATCTCGTGCTCGGTGTGGTGCGGCTCGTTCCGGAGGCCCGGCACCGGAAGGGTGGTGACGAGCCGGCCATAGCGGGTGGAGTCCTCGGTGACGTCCAGGACCGCCAGGAAGTCCGGCTGCGTGGAGTCGGCGGACGCGGTCCAGAGGTAGAGGTACTCCGTCGCCGGGGCCGACTGCGCCGCCAGACGGGCGATGCCTGTGAGCGAGGCGAAGAGGAGTAGGAGCGCGAGCCGGATCATGGAGAACCTCTCAGACGTAAAGATTGGCATACGCCGCTTTCGCTGCATCCGACTGACGGCGACGCTGCGCGATCGACCACTCCCGGGTGGGCCTGTCGATTGCCAGCGTTGTCCAACCCTGACCATCCTCACCCGAGATATGGATCAACAACGTATCTCTGTTGTGCTCGACGCGAACGCGGTGCAGGGGATTCCCTTCTTCTTCCAGGCCCCGCACGACTCGACCACGGGGAGTGCTTCCGACGAACGAGGTCCAGCGAACGCTTCGTCGTTTGGGCCTTTCAAGGGTCTTGCTGCACGCATCTGGCATGAGCGCTTCCTTTGCTAATGGCGCATCTCGACGAGATCCCAGAAGTTCCGAAGTGGAGCTTGCCGCAGAAGAACTCGATCGCCTCGTCGTAATCTCGGACGACCAGGGCCGCATGAAGGATGGTCTGCTTCACAGGTGCGCGCGGAATTCTGGCGCTTCCATGCGGTCGTGCATGCCGTCGATGTACGTAATGGGGATCTTCGAAAGCTCCTCCTCCGTGACGCCTTTCAGGCAGCCGATGTTGATGCCGTACATCTTGCCGATCGGCGTCTCGTTTCCGACGCCGAAGACGCGCACGCCGCAGTGGCGGCAGAAGAAGTGCTCATTCTTCTCGGGGCCGAACACGTAGCGGGTCAGCTCTTCCTCGCCGGCGAGGAGGCGGAACCCCTTCGGCATCGCGACCGCGACCCACATCCGGGTCCGCCGGCAGATGGAGCAGTTGCAGCGGAAGCTCGGTTGCTCGAGGTCGACGTCGGCCTCGATCCGCACGCGACCGCAGTGGCAGCCGGCCTCGTAGGTCCTCATCATGACGGCCTCACGGGCTTCAAGCTACCCGCGCTTCGACCCGGCGAGCCCGAGCTTGCGCTTGATCTCGGCAAGGCGCGGATCCGAGCGCAGGGACGCCAACAGGGGGCTCGCGAGTTCCGTCGGGACGGTCGGATGGCGTGACGCGACGTAGCGCTCGAGGTGCTCGAACGCCTCGTCCACCCGCCCGAGCTGAGCGCAATCGACAGCCAGGCCGAGGTACGCTACCGCCCCTTCGTCCTGGATATGGGCGGAGTTCCATCGATGCGATGCCTCCCAGTATCCCTCCACCCCGCCGTAGGCATAGCCCGCGCGCAACTCCTCCACGCGTTCCGGCGGCGCCCAGTCCGGGTTCAGTCGGCTGAGTTCACCCGCGGCCTCGAGCGCCTCCTCGAATCTCCCCATGCTAAGCAAGACGAGCGAAAGGTTGTTGTACGTCGGTGCGTACGCCGGATCGAGCTCGATCGCCTTTCGATAGACTTCCAGCGACTCTTCGACCCGGCCGCTTTTCCACAACCTCACGCCGAGCGCCATCTGGATCGGCAGCGAGAGGGGATCAAGGCTCAGCGCCTGCCGCAGGGTCGTGAGGGCCTCGTCATGCCGGCCTACAGCCCCGAGGTGGATGCCGAACCAGTGGTGCCCGACGGCATAGCCCGGCCTCAGCTCGAGGCCACGCCGGTACCGCCGCTCGCCCTCCCCCCAATTCCACTCGGAGGACGCGAGGTAGCCGAGCGATATCTCGGCCTCCCCGAGATCCGGATTCAACGCGAGCGCCCTCTCGGCGGCCGCGCGCGCTTCGTCGGCGACCTCGGCCAGTGGGGTCGCGCTGTAGTTGGCGAGGAGAACCAGACCGTCGGCCAGGCCCACCCACGCCTGGGCGAACGACGGATCGGCCGCCACCGCCCTGCGGAAGCGCTCGATCGCCTGCCGCAACGCCGACTCGGTGCGCCGGCTCAGGAAGTGCCGCCCCTTCAGGTACCACTCGTACGCCTGGACATCCTCGGTCGGCCGCTCGGCGATCCGCGCCTTCTCCCGCGGCGTGAGCTGCATCCTCAGGGTGTCGACGATCCGCTGCGCCACGTCGCTCTGGATCGCGAAGATGTCGTCCAGGTCGCGGTCGTAGTTCTCCGCCCACAGGTGCCGGTCCGAGCCGGCGTCGATGAGCTGGGCCGTGATCCGGACCCGATCCCGCGCCCGCCGCACGCTTCCCTCCAGGACCATGCCGACCTCGAGCTCGCTCCCGATCTCGCGCACGCTCTTCGACGTCCCCTTGTACTGCATGATCGACGTCCGGCTGATCACCTTGAGGTCGCCCAGCTTCGTCAGCGCCGTCAGGATCTCCTCGGTGATCCCGTCCGAGAAGTACTCGTTCTCCGGATCCGCGCTCAGGTTGACGAAGGGAAGGACCGCGATCGAGCGCTCGACCTCGGGAGCCGCCGCAGGAACGCGGGCGGCCGGCCGACCGTCGGGGGCCGCGGACTCCGTCGGGTGGATCGCCTCCACCCCGGTCACGAGGAAGAGCCGCACGGGCTCGACCCCCTTCAGCCGGCGCTCGCCGAGCGCCTCGAACTGGAATGCGGGCCGGCTCCGAAGCCCTTGCGCCACCAGCTCGCTGACGACGATCTGTCCGGGTTCGGCCTCGACCTGAATCCGCTGCGCGGTGTTCACCCCGTCGCCGTACAAGTCGCCGTCCGGCGCCACGGCGACGTCCCCGAGATGGATCCCGGTCCGGACCTCCTCTCCGCCCGCCAGCGACTCACGCAGCGTCGCCGCCGCCACCAGTGCCGACTCCACACTCGGCGACTCCACCAGCGCCGCGTCGCCGATGAACTTGACGATTCGGCCGCCGTCTGGAGGAATCGCCGCCCGGACCGCCGCCTGGAAACGGCGGACCAGCGCGATCGCGCGGTCCTCGTCCTGCGCCGCCAGGCTGCTGTAGCCCACCAGGTCGGTGAACCACACCACGGTCAACCGGTGGGGGAGGCGATCGCTCCTTTCGATCGTCATCCTCCGACCCGGGCGGCCGCCACCGGCGCGACTAGGAGGGCCCCGCAAGTCACGAGATCGAGCGGGAGCCGGCCGAGGCTCCGGCGGCTCCAACGACGGGCATCGCGCTCGACGACCTCCCCCGGGTCCGCGCGCTCGAACGCGAGGGACTTCGGGATGAAATCGAACGCCGACCAGACCCGCATCACGGTATGGCTGGCGAGCGCAACGAGGAGCGGAGACCGCACCGCCGGCTCGCCCCATGCGAGGACCAGCGCAGCGATCAGCGAGAGCTCGAACGCGATGTGGGCCGGGATCCAGAACCGCTTGCGGGAGATGCCGCCCCGCTGCGGCTGGATGAGGTCCGGCCTGCGCGGCCAGAAGGGGTCGACGACCAGGAACTCGTAGAGGCCGCCGCCGAGAGAGATCAGGGCGAGAGCGGCCGCCAGCGTTGTGAGCCAGAGAGTGAGCATGACCGAGTCGGCACGAGGGCGTGTAGCCTCCGATTTCCGCTTAGAGTTCGAACCGATTGTCGAGGACGAACGTCTGGACCGTCTCCCGCTTCACGCCGTCGAACTTCATCGCGTCGGCGGTCGCCGGGGACTCGAAGATCTCCATGAACTTGTCGAGGTCCTTCGGCCGCAGGCAGACCGCGACCTTGTTGCCGGAGATCGCGAAGTCGATCGGCTTCTTGATCGTCTGGCTTCGGAAGAGCTCCCCATGGGTCCGGAAGCCCTTCTCCCACTTCTTCGGGTCTGCGACTTCGGCGATGACGACGACCTTGGTGGCCATTTCCTGTCTCCTCTGGTTGAGTGGGATCGCGCGGGGCCGCGGGCGACCACCGCCAAGCTAGACCCTCGGCGTCCGAATGCTACTATCCAGGCAGAGAATTCGAGGCACGCGAAAGGAGTGCGCCATGGCGAGCAGCTTCAATCCGCGCGTTTGACCGACTCGCTCACAAGCCTGGAAGCGCGGGCTTGAGCACCATGATTCCCATCGCGACGACGGGCGCGATCAGGGCTAGCAAGCCCCACAGCCCCCACCGCCGGTAGAGCGCCGCGTAGGTTTCCCAGGCCTCCGGGGAGGAATCCCCGGCGCGCGCGACTTGGGCGATCCGCCGTTGCAGCGGCCCCACCCGCGCCCCGAAGAGGATCCCGGAGATCGAGAGCAGGACGATCGGCCAGAGGATCCAGCCCGTGCCTAGGATCGGCAGATTGCCCTTCATCGCCGCGGCCATTCCGCCTACGACGATGCCGATCACGCCCGGGATCGTGAACCAGCGGTCGCTGCGCGTGATGCCCTCGAACGTCGACGCGATTAGACGCCAGTCACGTGAACGGTGCGCGTGCGCCGCCCAGAACACCCCCGTCGTGATGTTCCCCACGAAGAGGATGACCGCGGCCACATGGAGGAGCTTCCAGGCTGCGTAGCTCGTCGCTTCGTTACACGCCTCTACCCGGCGAGCCCGAACTTGCGCTCGATCTCGGCGAAGCGCGGATCCGAGCGCAGGGACGCCAACAGGGGGCTCGCGAGATCCGTCGGGACGGTCGGTTTGCGTGACGCGACGTAGCGCTCGAGGTGCTCGAACGCCTCGTCCACCCGCCCGAGCTGAGCGCAATCGAGGGCCAGCCAGAGGTACGCTACCGCCCCGTCGTCCTGGATATGGGCGGAGTCCCATCGAAGAGATGCCTCCCAGAATCCCTGCACCCCGCCGTCGGCGTAGCCCGCGCGCAGCGCCTCCACGCTCTCCGGCGGCGTCCGATCCGGGTTCAGTCGGCTGCTTTCCCTCCAGGCCTCGAGCGCCTCCTCGAATCGCCCCAATGCGATCAAGGACAACGCGAGGTTGTTGTAGGTCGGTGCGAAGCCCGGATCGAGCTCGATCGCCTTCCGATACACTTCCAGCGACTCTTCGACCCGGCCGCTATTCGACAACCTCACGCCGAGCGCCATCTGGATCGGCAGCGAGAGGGGATCAAGGCTCAGCGCCCGCTGCAGCGTCGTGAGGGCCTCGTCATGCCGGCCTACAGCCCCGAGGTGGGTGCCGAACCAGTGGTGCCCGACGGCATAGCCCGGCCTCAGCTCGAGGCCACGCCGGTACCGCCGCTCGCCCTCCCCCCAATTCCACTCGGCGGACGCGAGGAAGCCGAGGGATATCTCGGCCTCCCCGAGATCCGGATGCAACGCGAGCGCCCTCTCGGCGGCCGCGCGCGCTTCGTCGGCCACCTCGGCCAACGGCGTCGCGCTGTAGTAGCTGAGGAGCGCCAACCCGTCGGCCAGGCCCACCCACGCCTGGGCGAACGACGGATCGGCCGCCACCGCCCTGCGGAAGCGATCGATCGCCTGCCGCAGCGTCGGCTCGGTGCGCCGGCTCAGGAAATGCCGCCCCTTCAGGTACCACTCGTACGCCTGGACGTTCTCGGTCGGCCGCTCGGCGATCCGCGCCTTCTCCCGTGGCGTGAGCTGCAACCTGAGGGTATCGACGATCCGCTGCGCCACGTCGCTCTGGATCGCGAAGATGTCGTCCAGGTCGCGGTCGTAGTTCTCCGCCCACAGGTGACGGTCCGAACCGGCGTCGATCAGCTGGGCCGTGATCCGCACCCGATCCCTCGCCCGGCGCACGCTCCCCTCCAGGACCATGCCGACCTCGAGCTCGCTCCCGATCTCGCGCACGCTCTTCGACGTCCCCTTGTACTGCATGATCGACGTCCGGCTGATCACCT
>DASQEN010000016.1:0-3016 GCA_035633635.1 Gemmatimonadota bacterium
GAAACGTCAGGCCATCGTCAGCGCCGTTATCTCGACGGACTCGCAGTTCCGGACGGCGCTCAAGGAATGCGGAAGCGGGAACGGGGACGGAGCGCGGATCGAGATCGCGTTCGAGGTCATCGTCCCGTTCATCGAGCTCAGCCATGGGCATCTGGAGGAGCTCCGCTACGTCGACCCCGAGATCGTGTTCATCGATCTCGAGGGCGACCCGGTGCTCGGCTGTAAGCTGGCCCAGTACCTCGCCGAGCAGAACCCCAACCGGCGGCTGATCGGCGCCGGCTCGGGCAGCTCGCCCGAGTTCCTCATGCAGGCCATGCAGGCCGGGATCGGCGAGTACCTGCCGAAGCCGGTCACCGAGGAGGCGCTCGAGGCGGCGATCAGCCGCACGTCCCGCCGTCTCGCGGGGGCTCCGGCCGGTCACGCCAAGCGGCAGCCCGGAAAGCTGTACGCGTTCTTCAGCGCCAAGGGCGGGTCGGGCTCGACCACCGTGGCGACCAACCTGGCGATCCAGATCCATCGCCTGACCGGCCAGAAGACCGTGGTCGTCGACCTCGACCTCGAGCTGGGCGAGATCGCGCTGTTCATGGGCATCGAGCCGCGCTTCAACTTCGTGGACCTGGCGCGGAACTTCCACCGCATGGACGCGGGGCTGCTGGCCTCATTCATCGAATGCCACGACACCGGCGTCCACGTCCTCTCGGCGCCCTATCAGCCGGAGAAGGCAGAGTCCGTCACTGGCGACCAGATCCGCCAGATCCTGCAGTTCCTCAAGCAGCACTACGACCACGTCGTGGTCGACACGTCGAACTCGATCACGCCGCGGACGCTCGCCACCTTCGATCAGGCCGACGAGATATATCTGGTCACCAACGTCGACCTGCCGTCGCTGAGGAACATCCAGCGCACCCAGCACCTCATGGAGCGCATGGGAGGCAAGGACCTGCGGCTCATCGTGAACCGCCTCCAGCCGGACAACGACATCGCGCTCGAGGATGTCGAGCACGCGCTGGGCATGGAGGTCTACTGGACATTGCCGAACGACTACGAGGCGGTCATCGATTCGATCAACACCGGGCGACCGGTGATCCTCATGGAGAACTGCGACTACGCGCGCGAGCTGGAAGCGTTGGGGGCGCGAATCACCGGGTTGCCGGGATCTGTCCCCAAGAAGCGCGGCTGGCTGGCGCGGACGATGGAGCGCATGAAAGGCATGATGGGGACCGAGGAGGAGAGGGCGGACGATCCGCTCATGCTCCCGCCCCCGGTTTTGGGAGGTGAGCGCGCATGAACGACGGACGCGATCCGTACACGGTCCCGCTGTTCGGGCCGCAGGGAGACGTCGACGGCAAGCCGCCGTGGGCGCCGCCGGCAGAGGATGAGAAGCCCGTCGCGAAGATACCGACCGCGAAGCTGCCCTGGGAGGCGCCCGCGGACGACGCGGCAGAGGCCTCCGCTCCGCCGCGGGCCAAAGGGCCGGATCCCGCGGACGAGGATGGCAATCCGGCACTGATGACGCACGAGATCAAGGCCCGCATCCACAAGCAGCTGATCGAGCGACTGAACCTGTCCAACCTCGATTCCCACGACCGCGAACAGGTGGTCGCGGAGATCCGCCGCGCCGTGCAGGACCTTCTCGCGCGCGACGCCGCGCCGCTCAACTTCGACGAGCGCGAGCGCCTGGTCGAGGAGGTGCTGAACGAGATCTTCGGGCTGGGTCCCCTCGAGCCGCTGCTTCAGGATCCCACCATCTCCGACATCCTCGTCAATACCCATATGCGGGTGTATATCGAGCGCGATGGTCGGATCGAGCCGACGGACGTGCGGTTCAAGGACAACCGCCACCTCCTGCAGGTCATCGACCGCATCGTCTCCGCGGTCGGCCGCCGCATCGACGACAGTTCGCCGATGGTCGACGCTCGGCTCGCGGACGGCTCACGCGTCAACGCGGTGATCCCGCCGCTGGCGATCGATGGACCACACCTCTCGATCCGAAAGTTCAAGAAAGACGCACTCTCGGGGCAGGACCTGCTGCGCCTCGAGACCATCACCCCGCAGATGCTCGATCTCCTGCAGGGGATCGTGAAGGCGCGCCTCAACGTACTGATCTCCGGCGGAACCGGTTCGGGAAAGACCACGCTTCTCAACGTGCTGTCGTCCTCGATCCCGACTAACGAGCGGATCGTGACGATCGAGGACTCGGCCGAGCTCCAGCTTCGCCAGCCGCATGTCGTGCGGCTCGAGACCCGCCCGCCGAACGTCGAGGGAGTAGGCGAGGTCAATGCCCGCCAGCTCGTCATCAACGCGCTCCGCATGCGCCCGGATCGGATCATCGTGGGCGAGGTGCGCGGCCCCGAGGCGGTCGACATGCTGCAGGCCATGAACACCGGCCACGACGGATCGCTGACCACCCTACATGCGAACTCTCCGCGTGACGCGCTGTCGCGCCTCGAGACGATGATCTCGATGGCCAGCCTGTCGCTGCCCGAGAAGGCGATGCGCCAGCAGGTCGCTTCCGCGGTCGACGTCGTGATCCAGGTCACCCGCTACTCGGATGGCTCTCGCCGACTCTCTTCGATCTCCGAGCTCGTGGGGATGGAGGGAGACGTGATCACAATGCAGGAGATCTTCATGTACGAGCGTCAGGGGATCAACGAGGACGGCAAGGTCCTGGGCCGGTTCCGGGCCACCGGCATCCGGCCGCGGTTCGCCGAGCGCCTGAGCGCCGCCGGCATCGATCTCTCCACCGCTCTGTTCTCCAACGTCGAGTACGGCTACGCCTCGGGAGGAGAACGATGATCGACCGGCTTCCCGCGGGGTACGCGCCCGCCATCCTGTTGTTCATCGCCGTTGGGCTGGGGGTGCTGTCGCTCGCGCTCCTGTGGGAGTGGTGGCGGGATAGTCGCCAGCGCAGGGAGGTCACCCAGCGCCTGGAGGGGATGGCCTCCGGGCAGGCAGGCCCCGATCCGTTCGGGGACCTGTTCCGCGATACCAAGCTCAGCGAGGTCACGTGGATGGA
>DASQEN010000017.1:0-3842 GCA_035633635.1 Gemmatimonadota bacterium
GAACGACCCGGGCTCCCCACGTCGCGCCCACCGCCTGGACAAAACGGCCGTCCTCGGCGCCGTCCACTCCGCGCGCGCCGTGATCGAAGTGGGCGGCGACGACCTCGAGATCCGGTCCGCCGGTCCGCTCGCGGACGAGCAGGGCGAGGAGGGTCATCGAATCGATCCCCCCCGACACGGCGATCACCACCCGCCCTCCTTCCGGCGGGGCGAAGTGGCGCATCCAGTGTTCTCGGAACGCCGTCGGTAGGTCGTCGCTCGGACGTGGCAATTGGGACCGTGCTACGGTGGTGGCGGCGGCAGGATTTGAACCTGCGACCCAGGGCTTATGAGTCCCTTGCTCTACCAGGCTGAGCTACGCCGCCACGAGGAGAGTGTGGAGACACCACACTCGCGCGAAAGAGAAAGGGGTCGGCTCGAATCGCGTCGGCCAACCCCTTCCGAACTTGGTAGCGGGGGCGGGATTTGAACCCGCGACCTTTGGGTTATGAGCCCAACGAGCTACCAGACTGCTCCACCCCGCGATGTGGGGCAGAAATTAGAGCCGCTCCCCGCCGGTGTCAAGGCGTCGAGAGGGGGGCCGGAGGGGCGGCCTCGGCCCTCAGCGAGTCGGCATGGGCGGCCTCCTGCCGCGCCGCGCGCGCGGCCAGTGATTCGGCCACGGTCTCGCGGACGCCCGGCGGCACCGGCACGATCCGGTACACCATGTCCCCGGGGCGAACCATCCCCTTCTCCCGCGCCAGCTGCTCGAGCGCGTAGTCGTCGTCGGAAAGCCGCTGCCGCTCGCCGAGGAGCTCGCGGTTCTCGTTCTTGAGCGCGTCGATCCGCTCCTCGGTCTGCCCCTGCTCGATCCACAGCATGGCTGGGTGCCAGGGCCGATGGTCTCCGACGAAAACCCCGTAGCCCACGAGCGCGAGCGCCAGTCCCAGGAACAGGGCCTTCTGACGCCGCCGCTGTCGGCGGTCCGCAAGCCGCTTCCGGGTCACGTCGGCAGCCCGAAGACGCCGGGCCCCGCGTAGCGCGCGTCGGCCCCCAGACTCTCCTCGATTCTGAGCAGTCGGTTGTACTTCGCCGTCCGCTCCCCGCGTGCGGGCGCGCCTGTCTTGATCTGACCCGCGCCAGTCGCCACGGCGAAGTCGGCGATAAACGTGTCCTCGGTCTCCCCCGATCGGTGGGAGATCACCTGCGCGTAGTCAGCCTCGCGCGCGATCTCGATGGCGTCGAGCGTCTCGCTGACGGTTCCGATCTGGTTGAGCTTGATCAGGATCGCGTTGGCGGCGCCGGCTTCGATCCCTCGCACGAGCCGCTCCGGATTGGTCACGAACAGGTCGTCCCCGACCAGCTGGACCCGGTCGCCGAGCCGGCCGGTCATCGCGACCCATCCGTCCCAGTCGTCCTCAGCCAGGCCGTCCTCGATCGAGACGATCGGATAGCGGTCGACGAGCCGCTCGTAGTCGGCGATCAGGTCCTCCGCGCTCATGGGGTCCGAGCCGCGCTTCTTCCAGCGGTATGCACCCTCCTGATACAGTTCGGTCGCTGCGACGTCGAGCGCCAGCGCGATGTCCGCGCCGGGCGTGTAGCCGGCGGCCTCCATCGCCTCGATCAGGGCGTCGAGCGCCGCCTCGTTGGAATCGAGATCCGGGGCGAAGCCGCCCTCGTCGCCGATCGCGGTCGAGAGGCCGCGCTTCGACAGCACACGCTTGAGCGCGGCGTACACCTCGGCCCCCGCCCGCAGAGCCTCGGCGAACGTCGGGGCCGACAGCGGAGCTACCATGAACTCCTGGATGTCGACCGTGTTGTCCGCGTGGGCGCCGCCGTTGAGGATGTTGAGGAGCGGCACCGGAAGCAGGGTGGCATCACCGCGGCCCAGCGAGCGGAAGAGCGGCATGCCCGAACTCTCGGCCGCGGCCGCTGCGACGGCCATCGATACGGCCAGGACCGCGTTGGCGCCGAGACCGGACTTGTCGTCAGTGCCGTCCAGCTCGACCAGCCGCGCGTCGACCGCTTCCTGATCGGAGACTTCCATCCCCGCGACGGCCGGCGCGATCGTCTCGCGCACGTTTTCGATCGCGCGCCGGACGCCGGCGCCGCCGAAGCGCCGCGGATCTCCGTCCCTCAGCTCGAGCGCCTCGTGCTCGCCGGTCGACGCCCCCGACGGAACGATCGCCCGGCCGCTGGCTCCGTCAGCGGTGTGACACTCGACCTCCACGGTCGGACGTGCGCGGGAGTCGAGGACCTCGCGGGCCACCAGGCGGGCGATCTTGGACACGGGACGCTCCCGGATCGAGGTAGGATCGGAGCCGTGGGAACGGCGGCGTTCGCGAGCGACGTAGAACGCGGATGGGTGCAGGAATCCTACCGGCCGTGTTGCGGCCGCGCAACCCGGAAATGGTCCCATCCGCCGGGCTCGAGAACGGCGTCGGTCCCTGCGCCCGTGCGGACCACCCCGCTGCCGGCTTCGACCGCGCCGATCCGCGTGAGCGGGACCCGGAAGCGCGTCTCGAACGCCTCGGCGAGGGGCTCGATCGAGCCCGCCGGCGCGCACGCGAGGAGCTCGAACTCCTCGCCTCCGTGGAGGGCCCAGAGCCCGGCGTCGCCGCGCAAACGATCCGCGACCTCGAGAGCGGCCGGATGGATGGGAACCCGCGCGGTCTCGATCGCGATCCGGACGCCGCTCCGATCGGCCACGTGGGCGAGGTCGCTCGAGATCCCGTCGGAGACGTCGATCAAGGCGTGGATCACAGCGCGCTCGGCGAGCCAGGCGATCTCCGCGAGCCGCGGCTCGGGACGCGCGAGCCGCGCGGTCGCCGGGTGCGCGCGCGCCGCGGTGAGGCGCGACGGGTCCTCCCCTGCGGCCGCCAGGAGCTCGACCGCGGCCGCGGGCGCGCCGAGGCGTCCGGTCACCCAGACCTCGTCGCCGGGCTTAGCGCCGCCGCGCCCGGGCGGCTCCCCGCGCGGGCACCTGCCCAGCGCGGTCACGGTCAGGTGGAGCGGCCCATCGGATCGCGAGAGATCCCCACCGAGGACGGGGCAGCCGGCTCTCTGCGAGAGCTCGCCGAATCCCCGATAGATTCCCTCGAGCCGCGCCTCGAACGCTTCGGCGGTACCCGCAACCGTCACCAGCGCGCCGATCGGCTCGGCGTTCGCGGCCGCGAGGTCGCTTAGGCTCGCAGCCAGCGCGCGGTGCCCGACCTCTTCTGGTTCCAGCCAGTCGAAGCGGAAGTGGACGCCCTCGACCAGCCCGTCGACCGTCCACGCCCACGTCTCTCCGCCCGGGCCGCGGAGGACCGCGACGTCGTCGCCGATCGCGCTCTCGCCGTCGTCCAGCCGGGGGCCGGCCGACCCCAGCAGATCGACCAGCCGATCGATCCATTCGAACTCCCTCGTCACCGCCTCGCCTCCCGCCAGGCGAAGCGGCTCGCGCCGGCCGGAGTCGACGCCCACACGACCCCGTCCTCGGCGAGGATGTGGAGAACCGGGACGCCGGCGAGCCCGTCCGCGGGCGTCCACTCGTCCCACTCGCCGGTCTCCGGCCGCCAGCGGGAGAGCCCGCGCGCCGTGCCGATCCAGACGTTGCCGTCGGGATCGACGGCCAGCGCAAAGGGCTCCCCGACCCGCCCCTCCTCGGTACCCGGGAGGTTCCAGGCCCCGGTGCGTCGGTCGAATACCTCGAGACCGGTGTCGACGACGACGAGGAGCAGGGTGTCGGTCGCGGCCAGCGCGCGGATCGAGCCGCCGCGCGACTCCACCCGCTCCATTTCTGTCGGAACGGCACTCGAACCGATCGCAGATGGAGCGCGGCGACCGGCGAAGAGACCGACGGGAGTGCCCGCGTAGACGGC
>DASQEN010000018.1:0-2882 GCA_035633635.1 Gemmatimonadota bacterium
TCCGGCCGGCCCATCTCGCCCACGAGCTTGGCGACCTCGAGGAACTGGTCCCGCGGGATGCCCGTGATGCGCTCGACCATCTCGGGGGTGTAGCGCGAGTAGTGCTCGCGCATCAGGTTCATCACCGAGCGTGGGTGGTCGATGTCGAGCCGGGCGAAGGTCGTGCTCGGGCCAGAGCTCGCGACGCTCAGTCCAGTCGCGGCTCCCGCGCCGCGGCCGAGCCCGGCGGGGGACTGCTTGGTGCGCCCCGAGCCGCCGCTTGCCGTCTCGTACTTCCAGGTCGTTGGGTCGTACTCACGCGTCTCCGAATCGAAGCCGTTGAACATTCCATCCTTGAACGAGTAGCCCTTGTCCACGACGAACGCGGCGTTGGTGTACTCCCGCACGTACTCCTCGTGGAAGAGGTCGTTCTCCAGGACGTACTTGATCAGGCCGCCGAAGAAGGCGGCGTCGGTGCCGACCCGGATCCGCAGGTGGACGTCGCAGACCGCGGTGGTGCGCGTGAAGCGCGGGTCGACGTGGATCATCTTGGCCCCGCGCTCGGCCTTCGCCTTCATGAACCAGCGGAACCCGACCGGATGCGCCTCGGCGGGGTTGCCGCCGTTGATCAGGATCAGGTCGGCGTGTTTGATGTCCCGCCAGTGGTTCGTCATCGCCCCCCTCCCGAACGTGGCGGCCAAACTGGCCACCGTGGGGCCGTGTCAGACTCTGGCCTGTTGCTCCAGGTAGACGAGGCCAAGGCCGCGCATCAGCTTGGTGGTGAGGTAGCCCTCCTCGTTGCTGAACGCGGCGCCGCCCGCGAAGGCGATGCCCTCGGTGCGGTTGACCACGTTACCCTCGTCGTCCTTAGTGACAAAGGTGCGGTCGCGCCCGGCCTTGATCTTGCGAGCGAGCCTGTCGAGCACGAACTCCCAGGAGACCCGCTTCCAGTCGCTCGCGCCGGGAGCCCGGTAGAGCGGGTTCTGGAGCCGCCGTCGAGAGACCGCGAGCTCCATCGCGCTCGCGCCCTTCGGGCAGAGGGTCCCCTCGTTGATAGGGCTGTCCGGGTCGCCCTCGATCTGGAGCAACTCGACCGACCCGTTGCCATTCCCGCGCGTGTAGGCGAGCAGCGAGCAGCCGACCGCGCAGTAGGGGCACACCGAGTGGGACACCTTGGCGCCCTCGATGCGCAGCTCCTGCTTGACGGTGCGGGCCTGCGCCACGTCGAAGCCCAGTGCTGAGACGCCGAGAGTGGCTGCACCGGCAGCGCCGACCTTCATGAAGTCGCGTCGAGTGAAGTCTGGCACCGCTTCTCCCTCTCCCGTGCTCGTAGCGCTCTCGGCCAGCCCGGACGACGGCAGCATCCTAGTTACCGGATCGGGGCCAGTCAAGCCCCTGGATCCTGGGTTACCTGCCGCGCTAGGGCGATCGACTCCGCCGGCGAGCGGCCCGCCTTTGCGCTGAGCCAGGAGGCCACCGGAGCGGCCATGCGTTCGGACGCGTGGGCGGCTTCCGCGGCGAGATCGAGGATCGCCTTGAACTCGTCGGCGGTGGGCGGGTCGGTCCCCAGTTGCTCGGCGTAGGCGGTGATCCATTCCTTGGCCCGCATAGTCCTCCTCGGCTTCGGATCGGTTGCACCGCGAAAGCTACGCTACGCGCGGGGCGGCACGGGTCTGGTGACTCATCCGGCCTTCAAAGCCGGCAGGGCGTGGAAGCCCCACGCTTGGAAGGTTCGATTCCTTCGCCGCTCCGCCTACTCGACCCGGATGGCGCCCGGGGGGCCGGGCTCCAGCGTTCCGATTCGCGTGCCGGGCGGGTCC
The DNA here is from genome assembly GCA_035633635.1 of Gemmatimonadota bacterium. Classification (GTDB taxonomy): domain Bacteria; phylum Gemmatimonadota; class Gemmatimonadetes; order JACCXV01; family JAHWKZ01; genus JAICNR01. Next base: position 1,800 of record DASQEN010000018.1, read on the forward strand.
GAATCGGAGGGGGCGGCCATCAACAGCCCCCCGGACGTCATCGCGTCACACAGGAGCCACCGGTGGGGCTCGTCCACCCCGGCCCCCCAGGAGACACTCTGCTCCAGCCACTGGCGGTTGCGCCGAGTGCCCCCGGCGATCGTCGACTCGGAAGCACCGACCAGCTCCAGGACGCCGGGAAGCATTGGCACGCTTGCGGCCTTCACGCGCGCGGAAAGCCCACTCGCCTTGGTCAGCTCGTACAAGTGGCCGAGCAGGCCGAAACCGGTCACGTCCGTGACCGCACTGGCGCCGACGGTGTGCGCCGCCTCGGCGGCGGCACGATTGAGCGTTGTCATCACCTCTACCGCGGACGTCATGAGCTCAGGGGACGCCACCCCCCGCTTCAAGGCGGTGGTCGCCACGCCCGCGCCGATCGGCTTCGTGAGGAAGAGGTCGTGGCCCGCGAGCGCGGTTGAGTTTCGGAGGATCCGCCCCGGATCGACGACTCCGGTCACGGCCAACCCGTACTTCGGCTCGGGGTCGTCGATCGAGTGGCCGCCCACAATGGCCACGGAAGCTTCGCGGGCCACGTCCGCGCCACCCCGCAGGACGTCGTAGAGGGCGTCCCGCCCCAACGCCTCGAGCGGCCAGGCCACGAGGTTCAGGGCGACCAGCGGCGTGGCCCCCATCGCATAGATGTCCGAGAGCGCGTTCGCCGCGGCGACGCGACCAAAGTCATAGGGATCGTCCAGCACCGGCGTGAAGAAATCCGCGGTGGTGACGACGGCGCGCTCGCCGTCGAGCTGATAGACGGCCGCATCGTCGGCTGTCTCGTTGCCCACCAGGACCCGCGGGTCCTCCGCAGGCGCAAGCTCGGCCAGGAGGGCGTGAACCTCCGCAGCGGGGAGCTTGCACGCGCAGCCCGCGCCGTGCGAAAGCGCAGTCAGCTTCGGCGGAGGCATTTCCTTATCATTGCCTGGGGATGTCTTGCCTGGTGACGCGGTCGATACCACAGTCAAGCAACAGCCATGCGCAGGGGTTGCGCTCGCTTCCGTCCGTCAACGAGCTCGCCGCGGCGCTCGAGGGAGTGTCGCACGGCCT
>DASQEN010000019.1:0-3311 GCA_035633635.1 Gemmatimonadota bacterium
TCGGCGAGGCGCTCGAGGTCCTGGCCTCGCTGTCGAAGGTCGAGATCAAGTTCGAGGTCGACCCCGCGCGGCTCCGCCGGGCGGAGGTCCCGTGGATGGTGGGGGATCCCAGCCTGGCCAGGGAGACAATCGGATGGACCGCCACACATGCGTGGGAGGAGACGGCGCGCGACCTGCTCGATCATTGGCGCGAGCGAGTGGCGCGCGAAAGCGAGACAGGGGCGAGACAGGAGAGCGAACGCTGACATGAATGGGATGGAGACGATCGGAAAGCGGGGGATCCTGCTTGCGGTCCTCGCCGCGCTGGCCTTGACCGCCTGCGACGACCCGAACCCGTTCCAGAACACGACTCCCCAGGTGTTCGACGGGGAGAACCAGGTCTGGGAGCTCGCGCTCGCCGCGTTTCCCAGCGGTTGGGACTTCGCGTTCGCCCAGCGCATCTTCGTGGGCACCGACGAGATCAGCGGGTCGACGGGGGCGTTCCTGCTCGACGCGCGCACGGACGGGACGCTTGTCTTCCGGCCGTTCTCGACGTTTCTCGCGCCGGGATTGTCGGGCGTGCGGACCGGGATCCGCGATCTGGGAGCGGTTCCGTACGAGTCGGTCGAGGAGGTTCCCGAGAGCGGCTACAGCGACGTCAACGACTCGGCCGGCGTCGCGGTCCAATCGGGCCACGTCTACGCGTTCCGGATCGCGCGCCAGCAGGGCGGAATCGTGCCGGTCAACTACGCCAAGCTCGGGGTGATCGAGGTCGGGACCGAGTTCCCGGATCAACCCGCATCACGGTTCGCGCGCTTCCGCTGGGCGTATCAGGTGCAGCCGCTGAACCGCCGCGTGGCGGAGTGATGCTCGACGTCCGACTCCTGCGCGAGGACCGCGAACAGCTCCGCGATGGGTTGGAGAAGAGAGGAGAGTCGGCCGACGTGGATCGGCTCGTGCGGCTCGACGAGGAGTACCGGCGACTCCTGGCCGAGAGCGAACTGCTGAAGGCGGAGCGGAACGCGCGGTCGAAGGAGATCGGCGAGATGATGCAGGGCGGCCGCGGCGAAGAGGCCGGGACGCTCAAGTCCGAGATGCGAGAGGTCGCCGAGCGGATCAAGTCCCTCGACGAGCAGTCGAGCGCGCACAAGGACACGCTCGACTCGCTGATGCTCGAGATCCCCAACCTTCCGCACCCGTCGGTGCCGGCCGGGGGGCCGGAGGCCAACCTGCTGGTCCGCGAGTGGGGGCAGCCGCGGAGCTTCGACTTCGAGCCCAGGCCCCACTGGGAGCTGGGCGAGGCGCTCGGGATCCTCGATCTCGAGCGGGCCACGAAGATCTCGGGCTCAGGTTTCGTCGGGCTGACCGGCGCGGGAGCGGCCCTGTCGCGCGCGCTGATCTCGTTCATGCTCGATCGCCACCGCGATCGCGGCTACCGGGAGATCGCGCCGCCGTACCTGGTCAACGAGGCCACCGCGACCGCCACTGGCCATCTGCCGAAGTTCGAGGACCAGCTCTACGCCTGCGATCGCGACGAGCTGTACCTGATCCCGACCGCGGAGGTGCCGATCATGGGCTGGCACCGCGAAGAGATCCTGGACGCGGAGACGCTTCCGCTGCGCTACTGCGCGCACACACCGTGCTTCCGCCGGGAGGCTGGCGCCGCCGGACGGGATACCCGGGGTCTCATCCGCGTGCATCAGTTCGACAAGGTCGAGATGGTCGCGATCACGACTCCCGAGACCTCCTACGACACGCTCGAGTCGCTGACCGGAGATGCCGAGGCGGTACTCCAGGCCCTCGAGCTGCCATACCGGGTGCTGCTGCTCGCAGCGGGGGACATGGGGAACGCCTCGGCCAAGACGTACGACATCGAGGCGTGGGCCCCTGGCGTCAGCATGTGGCTCGAGGTCTCGTCGTGCTCGAACTGCGAGGCATACCAGGCGCGCCGCGCGGACCTGCGCTTCCGGTCCGAGGGGGCGAGCGGAACGCGCCATCCCCACACGCTGAACGGCTCGGGCGTGGCGCTGCCGCGAACGATGATCGCGCTGCTCGAGAACGGGCAGAACGCCGACGGGACCGTCACGGTGCCGGCCGCGCTCCGGCCGTATCTGGGCGGCCGCGACCTCCTGGAGCCGGGCTCCGACTAGCAGGTCGTTGAAATACTATACGAGGTTCGCGCGCATGGGTATTGCCGGGCAGATACAAGGAATGAGGAGGATGGCGATGCAGAGCATCTCCGACGACGAGAGACGCCGTAGATGCCCGGCAACACCCATGCGCCCAAAGGGTTGCGACTCCGCGACCGGGTACCCACTTGTGGGTGCTGCTGCGTTGGTCCTCCTCGACGATGACGCTCGCATCGCCGTCGTCGGACCGCCTTGCATCTACCGCCGCAGAGTCGCAACGCGAGCCTCGAATAGTGTTTCAACGACCTGGTAAGGAGGCGCCACGACGCGCACGTCGATCACGCCGCCGCATGCCTGGCCTCGGGTCTGGCCGATCGTCGCGGTGGTGGCGTACCTGGCGCTCTTCGTCGGGTACGCGTGGTTCACGCGCGCGCTGGTGGGGGACATCCGCAAGGACACCGAGCGTCTGGCGACCCTGTACGCGCGCGCGCTCCGGATCAGCTCGGCGGAGGACGCCCAGCTGCTCCTGTTCGAGGAAGTGATCCAGAGCTTTCCCTATCCGGTGATCCTCACCGACGAGCTCGGCAACCCGACCGCCTTCAAGAACCTGGACCTCGACATCGAAAGCCAGACCGGTCCCTGGAGTCCGGCCGAGCGGCTCGCGCTCCGGCAGGAAGCCGCCCGCATGGACCGGATCGCAGATCCCTATCCGGTGCTCGACGAGAGCGGGTCCGTGATCCAGCGGATCCACGTCGCCGAGGCGGGGACGATCACGCTGCTCCGCTACCTGCCCTACATCCAGGCGCTGGGCTTGGCGGCGATCGGGCTGATCGCGTTCTGGCTCATCCGTTACAACCTGCGCGTTCAGCGCGGCCAGATCTGGGTTGCGATGGCGCGCGAGAGCGCCCACCAGCTGGGGACCCCGATCTCCTCGCTCTATGGCTGGGTGGAGCTCCTCAAGGCCGAGCGGGCGGTGGTTCCGGCGGGGGAAAGCCAGGTTGGCGGGGAGCGCCGGGAGGTCGACACGACTGCCGCGCTGACGGCCATGGAGCAGGACCTCGACCGGCTTACCAAAGTCGCGAACCGCTTCGAGCTGATCGGCAGGAACCCGCAGCTCGCGCCGCTCGACCTCCACGACGTGGTGCGGGAGCTCGAGGAATACTGTCGCGCGCGGCTCCCGCGACGCGGGCGTATGATCCGCCT
>DASQEN010000020.1:0-12867 GCA_035633635.1 Gemmatimonadota bacterium
GCCGGCTTGAAGATCTGGTCGCGGATCTGGCGGCGGGCAGGGCGGCGACGAGGGGCGGACGGGCGGCCAGCGGAGCGGGAATGCCGGGATCTGGAGCACGCCCCGTTCCCCGCCCCGTCCCCGAGGCGCGCTGGCGCGCATGGTCTCCCATCCGCGCGTTCCGGTTCGTGCTCGCTCAGGGCGTGCTGCGGCCGTTCTGGCGCTCGCTCGTCGGCCTCGACACGGGAGGGCTCGAGCGCCTCGCGGGGCTCGAGCCGCCGTTCCTGATTGCGGCCAACCACCTGAGCGAGCTCGACCCCGGGGCGATCCTGTTCGGGCTGCCGCCCCGGCTCTCTTCTCGGGTCGCGACCACGGCGATGTGGGAGCATTTCGAGCGATCCCGCGCAGGCCGGCTCCAGTACGCGCTGGCGGTGGCGGGACTCGACCTGATCCCGCTCCTCCAGACTGGCGACTGGCGCCCGACGCTCAGGATCGCCGGCGAGGTCGCCGACCGCGGGGGCTGTCCGCTCGTCTACCCGGAAGGCGAGCGCTCGACGGACGGCGGGCTCCTGGCGTTCCGGAGCGGGGTCGGAATCCTGGCGCGTGATCTCCACCTGCCGGTCGTCCCCTGCGCGGCGTCCGGCCTCCTCGCCGTTCTGCCGAAGGAAGCGCGCTGGCCGCGCGAGGTCTGGAGCGCGCGAGCGCGGGTGGCCGTGCGGTTCGGGGACCCGATCGATGCGCCGCGTCAGGACGAGGACCCACGCGCGATCGTCGAGGAGATCCGCGCGCGGATTGCTTCGCTGTTGGAGGAGGCCCGCGCCGCCGCGGGCCGGTTCTAGCGGGAAGCGAGCCGCCCGGCAGACGGGCGGCTCGCGGAGCACCCTCGAATCAGAGCGCCGGGACGGGAGTCTGAGTGGGGCTCGGGGCCCACGCCTCGCTGACTGGCTCCCGGGGCTCGCGCTGGCCGAGCATGACCCGCGCGAACAGGGCCCACAGGTGCGCCAGGCCGTTCAGCAGGTGGAGGGCCGGGATGACGGCGGCGAGGCCGATCGCGGTCGCGATCCATGCCTCCCGCGGCGTGTCGGCCACCCACCACGGGTCGATCTGGATCGTGCCGCCGAACTCGACGACGAGCGGGGCCGCGATGAATCCGCCGACGACCGCGATCACGACGATCGTGACGATCCAGCTCGCGAGGCCCAGCGGGAACTTGAGGAGCTGGAATGCGAGGCCCTTCCAGGTCACCGGGTTGCCGAAAACGCTCTTGACCCACGGCCAGCCGCCTTCCTCGGTCGCGGTGTGTCCCGGAGACGGCACATTCGCCCCCAGCAGCGCGTTGGCTAGGAGCCGCTCGAACAGGGCGAACGCCCACGCCGCCAAGATCAACAGGAACAGGATCACGAGGCCGATGCCGAGGATCGACAGGCCTGCGCCGAGCGAGCCGCCGACCACGTAGAAGACGAAGTACATGAGGCCGAGCGGGAAGCCGATCAGGAGATAGACCAGATTCAAGTACGTTCGCGGCCAGGCCAGGATGCCGAAGATTCCGCGAACCGGATTGGACGAGAACGTCGAGTACGGGCTGGTGCGCATGGGTGGACCTCCTTGTCTGGCGCTCCCTACGAGCCCCCGAGCTGCCCGGTTTCAGCAGGCCGGACGTCTCCCGACCAGACGGGCGGCGTGCGTTCCGCCCACGGGCGGGCCTGCTCTAGCTGCGCGGCCAGGCGCAGGAGCGTGGCTTCGTCGCCGAACCGCCCGGCAAGCTGGACCCCGATCGGCAGCCCAGATTCGCTCCAGTGTAGGGGCAGGCTGACCGCGGGCTGACCGGTCGCGTTGAACAGCGGGGTGAACGGGACGAATTCGCTCGCCCGTCGAAATACCGCCAGGGCGTCGGTCGATTGACGGTCGAACGTGCCGAGCGGAACGGGCGGCTCGGCCAGGGTCGGGCTCAGCCACACATCGTGGTGCGCGAAAAACCCCGCGACCTCGCGCGCGATCCGCTGGAGCGCGGTGACCGCGAGCAGGTAGTCCGCGGCCCGGATCTCGCGGCCGATTCGGTAGAGCCCCCACGTCAGCGGCTCGAACGATTCCGCCTCGGGCTTGCGCCCGGTCGCGCGGCTCATCCCGTCAATCCCCCATGCGTGGCCGGCGATCCAGACGGCGAGAAACGAGTCGTACAGGAGATCGCCGTCGATGGACGGCGCGGCCTCCTCGACGTCGTGGCCCAGTTCCGCGCAGAGGGCCGCGGCATCCTCGACCGCGCGGACGCAGTCGGGATGGACGGGCGCGCCGATCGGGTTCGAGGCGCTCCACGCGATCCTGAGCCGGCCGGGGTCGGCGCTGACCTCGGCCAGGAACGGCCGCGCGGGCGGCGGGGCTGCGTAGGGATCGCCCGGCGCCGGACCGGCGGTGGCGTCGAGGAGCGCGGCCGAGTCGCGCACCGTGCGGGCGAGCGCGTGGTCGACGACGAGGCCGCCCATCACGTCGCCGAGGAGCGGGGCGTGGGTGATCCGCGCACGCGTGGGCTTGAGTCCCACGAGCCCACAACAGGAAGCGGGGATCCGGATCGAGCCGCCGCCATCGTTGCCGTGCGCGATCGGGACCATGCCCGAGGCCACCGCGGCCGCCGAGCCGCCGCTCGAGCCGCCCGGCGTGCGGCTTGGGTCCCACGGGTTCCGGGTGGCGCCGAAGAGCACGGGCTCGGTGGTCGGCAGGAAGCCGAACTCCGGGCAATTGGTCTTCCCGAGGAAGACGAGCCCTGCGGCCCGGTAGCGCTGGACGAGCACGCTATCGACCGGAGGGGCGAAGTCCTTCAGGAATGCGGACCCGGACGTCGTCCGGACGCCGGCCCAGGCGGCGGAGAGGTCCTTCAAGAGGAACGGGACGCCGCGGAAGGGTCCGTCGGGGAGGGCGCCGCGCGCCATCTCCCGCGCCCGCTCGAACGTCTGGGTCACGATCGCGTTCAGGGCGGGGTTCACTCGCTCGATCCGCTCGATCGCCGCATCGACCAGCTCGAGCGGCGTGACCTCGCCCCGGCACACGAGCTCGGCCTGGGCGGTGGCGTCGAGGCGCGCAAGATCCCGCATGCCGCCGAGGCTAGCTCCCGGCGGCTCGCGCAGCGAGCCTCGGAAGCTCTTTGGCGACACCTAGCTCGAGCGGACGAGTCCGGCGGCCCCAGCGACGGCGGGCTCGGAGGAAGCGGCGACTTGCTCGGCCGGGCTCCCAGCGTCTAGGCATCGGGTTCAGATTGGCCCGATCCAACGACGTGCTTCATCCACAGCTTTAGAAAAGGCTTCAAGCTGTCGCGCGCCGGGCGGCCGATCCTCGACGGGCTCCTCGGCGAAGGCTCCGGTCGGGCACAGACCGGAATACGCTGATCGACCATGAGTGCGATACCTGACCAGATCGGCGTTTCGAATCGAGCGCGAAGTGGGCCGCGGGGGTATGGGCGCCGCGCCGTCAGCTTCAGGCGCGTGTTAGGCCGCGTTGGGGTACGGACCGGGTAGATAGGTAACACTCCAGACCGGCAACATGGGTGACAGTGCTAGCGTGGTTGACCTTCTCCGGATCCTGACGATCGTCGATGACTGCTCGCGGACGTGCCCATCGCTGACGGTCGATACCAGCCTCCCCGCCGCGCGCGTGATCCGCGAGCTCGAGCGCCTGTCGGCCACCCGCGGGTTGCCCGAGTGGCTGGTGGTCGATAATGGCCCCGAGTTCGCGGGGCGTGCGCTCGATGCCTGGGCTCATGAGCGTGGGATCCGGCTCTGCTTCATCCGCCCCGGCAAGCCGGTTGAGAATGCGTTCGTCGAGAGCTTCAATGGCCGCTTCCGGGACGAGTGTCTGAACGAGTACTGGTTCACCAGCCTCGCCGACGCGAGAGCAACGATCGAGGACTGGCGCCGAGACTACAACCAGGTCCGGCCGCACAGCTCCTTAGGAAACCTGACCCCGGAGGCCTTCGAGGCCTTCGAGGCCTTCGAGGCCTCCTTCAACCCAGCGGGAGTCCCATAATCCGTGGACCAGGAACGGGGAGCACGTCAAGCGCACACCCCTTCCGCCGCGATTCAGGACGTGGGTGTAGATCATGGTCGTGCTGACATCGCGGTGCCCCAGAAGCTCCTGGATCGTTCGAATGTCATAGCCGTCCTCGAGCAGATGAGTGGCGAACGAGTGCCGCAGTGTGTGGCAGGTGGCGGGCTTCGAGTGTGTTCCGAAGATCGTCGGTTCTATGTTGGCGCCGTGGAATCGCCCTCAACTTGCCGAAGACGGCCTGGGCGAATACGATCTCTCTTTGCGGCTTCGACTTCGGACCCCAGCAAAGGCGAATCCCATGCGCCGCACCCAGTTCCTCTCGAGTGTCGCCGCGGCCGGTATGGTCCTGGCGGTGCTCGCATCACCCGCCGCCGGTCAGGTGCCTGGCAGGGTCCCGACCATCAGTTCCCGCCAATTCGTAAGCGGCGCGGCCAAAGTGACCGTGAGTGGGTCCTTCCAGATCGACGAGGAGGTGGCGATCAACACGGCTGCCAGCTTCGGGGACGGCGAGTGGACCTGGATCCAGTTCGGGGATTCCGGATCGGAGGTACCCAACGCCCTGATCACCTACGGGGATGGAGAGGTTGGGATCAACGTTGGCAGGGGGAAAGGTACCGCCACGGCCGAAGGCGCCAATTGTTCGGGTAAGGTCGAGGTGACCGCGGCCGCGGTATCTGGCCACTACACCTGCACCGGGGTGGACTCATACGACTCCGCTACTAGCAGGATGGGGAAGATCGACATCGAGATCCGCTTCACCGCCAACTCGTAGGCCACCCGACCTCTTGCGGTACGCGTTCGTCATCGACCAGGGACGCTGCATCGGCTGCCACGCGTGCTCGGTGGCGTGCAAGGCCGAGCACGACGTCCCGCTCGGCGACTACCGGACGTGGGTCAAGTACGTCGAGAAGGGCGCGTTCCCCGACGTGCGGCGGTTCTTCACCGTGCTCCGCTGCAACCATTGCGAGGCCGCGCCCTGCGTCGAGATCTGCCCGACCACGGCACTCTACCGCCGGGACGACGGGATCATCGACTTCGACAAGGATGCCTGCATCGGCTGCAAGGCGTGCATGCAGGCCTGCCCCTACGACGCGCTCTACATCCATCCCGACCGCGGCACCGCCGAGAAGTGCAACTTCTGCTCGCACCGGATCGAGGTCGGGCTCGAGCCGCCGTGCGCGACCGTCTGCCCCACCGAGGCGATCCTGGTCGGCGATCTGGACGACCCGACGACCCGGGTCGCGCAGATCGTCGCCACCCAGAAGGTCGACGTGCGGAAGCCCGAGAAGGGGACGATGCCGAAGGTGTTCTACCTCGACAGCGAACCGCGCGCGCTCGTGGCCGGCGCCTCGTCGCCGGCCGGTGGATATATGTGGGCGGATCGGGGACCGGGCGTCAGCGAGGCCACCGAAGAGGTGCCGCCGCGGGCGAATGGCGGCGGGACGCTGGACGTCGGCAGGCCGCTGGACCTCGCCGGCCCACGGCCCGTCGGGGCGCGCGTGCCCGAGCCACCCGCGGCGTGGCTGGGGACCGACATGCCCCCGCCTGCCTTCGCTCAGGCGATGGCCGCCGACGACGGCCCGGACACCGAGTTCTATCGCGGCGTGTGGGCCGGTCTCGCCCCCGCGCGCACGACCTACGACGTCGCGCACGCGCGCCCATGGGGGTGGAAGGTGTCGGGGTACCTGTGGACCAAATCGATCGCGGCCGGGGCGTTCCTGGCAGCCGCGCTGGCGCCCTGGCTCGGGCTTCCCGCCGATCCGGCGCTACGGCTCGGCCTGCCGCTCCTAGGGCTTCTGTTCCTCGGGCTCACGACCGCTCTCCTGGTCGGGGATCTCAAGCGCCCCGAGCGGTTCCTGTCGATCCTCTGGCGGCCGAACTGGAGCTCGTGGCTCGCACGCGGCGCGTTCGTCCTGGTCGCCTTCGGCGGGCTCGGAACGGCTTGGCTGCTCGCCGCGTGGGCGTCTCCCGCGAGCGCCTGGCTCGCCTGGCTCCGCTGGCCGCTCGTCGCCGCGGCCGTCGCGGGCGCCGGCTACAGCGGGTACCTGTTCGCCCAGGCAAAGGGCCGGGACTTCTGGCAGAGCCCGCTCCTTCCACTCCACTTCGTCGCGCAGGCCGCGGTCGCGGGCCTCGCGGTCGCGACGCTCCTGCTCGTGGCCCTGGGGATCGGCGGCGGCACGGAGGCGGGTGCCGGCCTGGGGGCGGGTATCGGCCCGGTGGCGGCCGGGCTTTCCGCAGCGATCCTTCTCCACCTCGCGCTGGTCGTCTTCGGCGAGGTGGGGATCACCCACCCGACCCAGGACGCCCAGCTCGCGGCGCGTGCGCTGACCAGGGGCTCGCTCCGGCACTGGCTCGTCGCCGCGCTCGTGACCGGCGCGGCGGGAGCGATCCTGCCACTCGCCTCGTCGTGGCTGGGACCCGCCGCGCTCGTCCTCGGCGCACTCTCGGCCCTCGCCGCCCTCTGGACCTGGGAGCATGGCTGGCTCCGCGCCGGCCAGAGCGTCCCGCTCAGCTGATGCCCGAGCGGTCCGGCCGCTATCCGGGCGGCGGGGAGTGGATCCTCTCCAGCGCGCCAGGCCCCGAGCAATGGGACGACTGGCTCGAGTACGACCCGACCGCGTGGCCGAAGAAGGTCGAGCGCCACTACAAGCTCATCCCGACGATCTGCTTCAACTGCGAGTCCGCGTGCGGCCTCCTTGCCTACGTCGACAAGCAGAGCGGCGAGATCCGCCGCTTCGAGGGGAACCCCGTCCATCCGGGGAGCCGGGGCAGGGTCTGCGCCAAGGGCCCGGCCACGATCAACCAGATCAAGGACCCCGAGCGGATCCTTTATCCCTTGAAGCGCGCCGGGGAGCGCGGCGCGGGCAAGTGGGAGCGGGTGTCTTGGGACGAGGCGCTGGAGGACATCGGCGGGAGGATCCGGAAGGCGATCGCCGAGGGCCGCGGCGAGGAGGTCATGTACCACGTCGGCCGTCCCGGATACGACGGCTCGATGGACCGGGTCATGAAGGCCTGGGGCATCGATGGCCACAACTCCCACACGAACATCTGTAGCTCCGCCGCCCGGCTGGGCTACGCGCTCTGGCACCAGAGCGACCGCCCGTCTCCCGACCACGCGCGCGCGAAGTTCATCCTGCTGCTCTCCGCGCACCTCGAGGCCGGTCACTACTTCAACCCGCACGCGCAGCGGATCATCGAGGGGAAGGCCGGCGGCGCGAAGATCGCCGTGCTCGACCCGCGGCTCTCGAACACCGCCTCGATGGCGGACTTCTGGCTCCCCACGTGGCCGGGGACAGAGGCCGCGGTGCTGCTCGCGATGGCAAACGTTCTGATCGACGAGGGCCTCCACGACCGCGAGTTCCTGCGCCGCTGGGTCAACTGGGAGGCTTGGCTCGAGGCTGAGTATCCGGAAGCGGCGCGACGCGCCAGCGAGAAGGGCGGCTCGGCCTCCGGTTCCGACGGCGTCGACGAGTTCGTCGCCACGGCGCGCGAGACCTACGCCGAGTTCACGCCCGAGTTCGCAGCCCGCGAGAGCGGAATCCCCGCCGAGACGATCGTCGAGGTCGCGCGCGAGATCGGCCGCGCGCGCGGCGCGCTCGCTACCCACGTGTGGCGCGGCGCGGCGTCGGGGAACCTGGGCGGCTGGCAGGTTTCGCGCTGCCTCGAGTGGCTGGTCGTCCTGACCGGAAGCGTCGCGACGCCGGGCGGAACGACACCCGCGGCGCGGGACAAGTTCGTGGCCCGGATGCCGCTCACGCCTCCTCCCTTCGAGCGCTGGAATGAGCTGACGTTCCCGCCCGAGTACCCACTCTCCCACCACGAGCTCTCGTTCCTCTTGCCCCACTTCCTCAAGGAGGGGCGCGGGCGCGTCGAGGTGTACTTCACCCGGGTCTACAATCCGGTGTGGACGAACCCCGACGGCCTCTCGTGGATCGAGGCGCTGCGCGATCCCGACAAGGTCGGCTGCCACGTCGCGCTGACGCCGACGTGGAACGAGAGCGCGTACTGGGCCGACTACGTGCTTCCGACCGGCCACGGGCCCGAACGGCACGACCTGATGAGCCAGGAGACGAGCGCGGGCGCGTGGATCGGCTTTCGCCAGCCGGTTCTGCGCGCCTTTCGTGAGGCCGCCGGCGAGGCGATCCGCGACTCGCGGGACGCCAACCCCGGCGACGTCTGGGAGGAGGACGAGTTCTGGATCGACCTCTCGTGGCGGATCGACCCCGACGGGTCGATGGGGATCCGCCGCTGGTTCGAGTCGCCCTACCGCGAGGGCGAGAAGCTGACGGTCGACGACTACTACGGCTGGATCTTCGAGAACTCGGTCCCGGGGCTGCCGGAGGCCGCCACGGCCGAGGGGCTCACGCCGCTTCAGTACATGCGGCGCTACGGGGCGTTCCGCGTGAAGTCGGACGACTACCGGTTCTACGAGAAGCCCGCCGCCGCCGAGGAGAAGGGTGTCATCGTGGACGGCCGCCGGGTCGCCGGGTTCGACACCCCATCCCGGAAGCTCGAGTTCTTCTCCCCGACGATGGGCGAGTTCGGCTGGCCCGAGCACGCGATTCCCGGGTACATCCGTTCCCACGTCCACTGGTCGGAGCTCGACCGCGCGGCCGGCGAAGCGGTGCTGTTGCCGACGTTCCGGCTCCCGACCCTGATCCACACCCGCTCGGCCAACGCCAAGTGGCTGGTCGAGATCTCGCACCGGAACCCGCTCTGGGTCCATCCCGCCGACGCGCGCAGGATCGGGATCGGCAACGACGACCTCGTCCGCGTGAACACCGCGATCGGGTGGTTCGTCGTGCGCGCGTGGGTGACCGAGGGGCTGCGTCCGGGGATCGTCGCGTGCTCGCACCACATGGGGCGCTGGCGGCTGGGAAACGATCCGGGAGTTGGCGGGTGGACCGCGGCGCCCGTGTCGCTCGTCGAGGAGGGTCGCGAAGGCGGAGCTCTGTGGCGGATCCGCCACGAGCGCGAGGTCATTCCCTTCGAGTCCGACGACCCCGACTCCGCGCGCGTCTGGTGGAGCGACGCGGGCGTCCACCAGAACCTGGCGTTTCCCGTTCAGCCCGATCCCGTCTCGGGGATGCACTGCTGGCACCAGAAAGTGCGGCTCGAGCCCGCGCGCGAGGGCGATCGGTACGGCGACGTGGTCGTCGACACGGCGAAGAGCCACGCGATCTATCGCGAGTGGCTCGCGAAGACGCGCCCGGCGACGCTTGGCGGGCTCCGCCGACCGCTCTGGTTCTCGCGTCCCGTGCGCCCGACTGACGCGGCGTACCGCCTCGGTACGCCGGGAGAGGTGCTTCCCCGCTAGCTCTCGAACACCAGGCTGAGGCACGTCAGGCTGCCCTCGGCCTTTGCGAGCTCGCCGACGTCGACCGTGCGCGTCTCGAAACCGGCCTCTGCCACCTGCGCGACCGTACGCGGACACCCGGCCTGGAGAAGGACGACGCCTCCTACCCGCACCGCGTTCGCGGCCCCGGGCTCGTCCGCCGGCACCTGGATCGCGCGCTCCGCCTCGAAGGCCGAGGCGTCAACCCACGCGGTGTTGACGAGAATCGTCCCGTCGTCGAGCGCCGTGCAGGCCGACTTGAGGTGCAGGCAGCCCGCGACGTCGACCGGGATCACGCGATACCCAAGCGGGGCTACAGCAGCAACGAGCCCCTCGATCCCGGACTCGTCGGTGCGCCCCGTGCGCCCCACGTACAGCGTGCGTCCCAACCGTACCACGTCCCCACCCTCGACGCGGGAGCCTTCCGGCAGGCGGGCGACTTCGCGCCAACGGGCGATCTCTCTCGCGACCTGCCGCGGTTCCTTGCGTCGGCTCTCCACCCCCATCGGGAGGAGGAGCGCCACCTCGTCGAGCACGATCGCCACGTCCTCGACGAAGACGGCGTCCGGGAGATCGTCGAGCGCGGGCAGCGTCACAACGTGGGCGCCGCACTCCGACAGCGCGCGCCGGTACGCGCGATGCTGGAAGCGCACCACCTCGAGGTCGATCGGCTCGCGCGCGCGAAAGGTGCGCTCGCCCGCATCGAGCGAGGACGACGGCTCGCGGGTCAGCGCGACCAGCACGCTCAGTCCTCGGCCCGCGCCGTGGCGTCCAGCGCGTCACGGATCACTCGTGCCAGCTCGGTCGCGCGACCGCGCCCCCAGAAGTGGACGAAGACGAGGCGCGGCACCTCGCCCACGAGGGCGTCGTCGATCGAGGCAATCTCGATCCCGCCGGCGCGCAGGGCCTTGAGCACCGGCTGCAGCTCGCCCTCCAGCAGGGCGAAGCTTCCGCTTACGACCGCGCGCGCGGGGCCGCCCGCGAACGTCACCCGCGTGGCGATCCCCGACGATCCGTCGAGATCGAATCCCTCGAGTCGGGTCGAGCGCGGGAGCGTGAGCTCGTAGGCGCCCTGCCGCATCCGACCGCGGATGCCCAGCACGCTGTCCACGGGGGCGGGGTCAAACGTCATGGCCGTCGGATCGACCTGCGGCGGAGGCTCGCGCGGCTGCCCCTTCACGTCCTCGAGGGTCTGAAGGACCGCGCCGAGGGCGGCAGCCAAACTGTCGGTCTCGTCGATCCCGGCCAGATGGAGGTACCACAGCCTCGGCTCCTCGCGGGAGAAGTGCGAGTGCAGCGAGGTCACGCGGAGGTCGTGGAGGAGCGCGGCGGAGATCACGGGATTGACCTCGTCGACCAGCAGCGGCAGCTCCACGGTGAGAACGGCCCCGCCCGACACCGGCTTGAACGCCGCCCACCCCTCGAGGGCCGTGCGGGAGGCGAGGCGGATCCCGTCGATCGTGACGACGAGGTCCTGCCGGGGGACCGATAACCGGTAGGTGCCGGTCTCGCGATCGAGGATCCCCGGTGCCCATGGGAGCGAGTCGAAGGCCGCGGAGTCGAACCCTTCGGAGCCCCGAGCATCCAGGCGCGACTCCGGCGTTTCCGCATCGCCGGCGGGCGGTTCGCCGCAGCTCGTGGCCGCGAGCCCGAGCGGGGCGACGACGAGCGCCGCGAGGAGGAGGGTCAGGGTGGATTTCATCGGGAAGACGCGCGGGAGAGTGCCCCGCGCGGCGGATTTCGTCAAGCGCCGGGTGCGGCTCTCTGCCAGGTCTCAGTCTCCTCGACAACCTCGAACCCGAGTCCTTGGTAAAGGCGCAAAGCCGTCGCGTTCTCCGCTCGCACGCCCAGCGTGAAGGCGATCGCGCCGTCCCGACGAAGCGCGTGGATCGCGTGGATCATGAGAGCGCGAGCGAACCCCCGTCCCCGCCAGCCGGACGCAACGACCAGGCTGTGGATGCGGGTCCGCGCTCCCTCCGTCGCATGCAGGAAGCCGACCGTCGCTCCATCGCACTCCATCAACCACATTCGGAAACCACGCTGCGACCGCCGGACTTCGAGATCGACTGCGGTCGGCCGCTGGGCATCCGGATCGTCCGAGTACCCTTCGTGGTCGAGGCGCAGCCAATTGGCGACGTCGAGATCCGTGCCTTGATAGGGTCGGATCACGCATCGAGCCGGCAGCGCGGACGAAAGGTTTGGGGTGTCCCGGAGGACCATGTCCAGGTAGCGCCGAGCGACACGGAAGGAGGACTGTCGCAGGAACTCCCGACCGGCTCCCCAGCTGGCGAGGCAGTTGCACTGCACCTCGACGTCGCGTCCGCAGTCCTGTCGCCCGACAAGCTCGAGCAGGAGCGTCCCGATCCCGCGACGCCTCTCGTCCGGATGGACGATTATGCGGAAGTGTCGAACGGGTCGATCGGTCGTCGCGAGCAGGGTCGACGTGAGGATCGCCACAATCCGGGCTCGCTGACGAACGACAGCGAAATCCCTGGCTTCGCGGTTAAAGGACATCCGCGTGAACGCGCGCCAGCGGTCGACCGAGAGGGTCTCGATGGTCGAGTCCAGCGCGCTGCACTCCGTCAAGAAACCCGCGACCTGGCGCGCGTCCGTGTCGGCATAGCGGAAGACGCGGGGCTCTAGAAGGGCCGGGATCAGCCCTCTCTCGCCGCGCTACTCGCCCTAGTCGCCTTCCTCGTCTTCGTCGTCGTCCTCGTCCTCGTTGTCTTCCTCATCGTCGTCATCCTCGGCCTCATCGTCGTCCCCGGCCTCGTCGTCTTCGTCCTCATCCTCGTCCTCGGCCTCGTCGTCGTCATCCTCGTCCTCGTCGTCGACCTCGCCATCGTCTTCGTCGTCCTCGGCCTCGTCGTCTTCGTCGTCGACCTCGCCGTTGTCCTCGTCATCCTCGGCCTCGTCATTGTCCTCGGCCTCGTCGTCCTCGGCCTCGTCGTCCTCGTCATCCACCTCGAACTCCACTTCCGTGGCTTCGAACAAGCCGTCGTCGCTGGCCCGACCCTCCACCCGAACGGTCGCGCCGGCGAGCACCGCCTCGGCGAGCTCTTCGAGGGTGTCGAGGTCGCCCTCTCCATCGACGACGCTGCCGTCCGACACAAGCACGACCGTCCCGTCATCGAGCGTGAACGTCCCGTTGGTGGGATCGACCGACACGACCACGCCTTCGAATTCCACCCCCGAGCTCGAGACCGGCCCCAGGTCGTCTCCGGACCCGTCCGAGGTCGATCCCATCGGACCTGAACCCGTGCACGCCCCGAAGGCCACCACGAAGGCCGCCGCGCTCCATGGCTTGTACTGTCCCCAGAGTTTCATCTATGCCTCCAGTTTCCTGATGAGCGGCCCGACATTTTCGTAGATACAGAAGTTCGACTGCATTCGCCACTTCGACTGCATTCGCCGTACCGCGCATCCCACCTGATGTGCTTCTGTGGGCCTCGTCGGGCCATTCCAACGCCCCCGGCGAATGGCAGGACTACGGTCCGGGCACCGTCGCGGAGAGCGCC
>DASQEN010000021.1:0-3442 GCA_035633635.1 Gemmatimonadota bacterium
ACGGCCCAACGTCATATCCTGTTTTAGACAAGAGTGAATGACAATTATCAATTTCGAAAAAATTATCTGCGGAGACCGTGCTTCGCAATGGCTCGTCGAGGGCCTTCACGAGCTCCGGTGCGGACGGGGATGCTCGTCTCGGCGCCACACTCCGCCGATGACCGCTGCCGCGCCCGAACCAGACGGTCGGAAGCACCGTCTTGCACCATCGTCAATGTCTGCACCTGGCCGGTTTTGGCCGCGAACCGCCTGATCCGATCGTCGCAGTCCGACCCTTACCTGTCGTTCGCCGCTCCGAAGTGGCGAGGGCGGCTTTATGATGCATTGCGGTCGCCCACAATCGCGGCTGGACAGGTTCTCCATTTGCCCAGCAACGCAAACCGAGAATTAGCGCGCGAGGCGCGTTCCCTCGGCCATACCTGGCAGATGACGGTCTCGGTCACCTGCCGCCCGTTCAATGAGACCGTTGCCGTGACGTCGGAGGCCTCCTCATCGGTCGAGTTGAGGTTGAAGAACAGCCTGATGTGCGTGGGATCCCCATCGGGATCGCGGACGACGTCCACGCCGTCAATGGTGCCCCTGCTCGCCGAGGCGAGACCCTTCAGGTCCTCCGTCGGTACGTTTTTGAAGGACTCGGACCTGAACTCGACGAACACCTTGCGCGTGGTCACACCGAGGGCTGAGTCCCAGGGCTTGGTCATGCGGATCGCGTGCGTGGCGACGATGAAATCCGGGAGAGGGTCATCACCCGTCCAGTGAAGGCGATACTTGAACGACAGCGGGGTGCCCTGTTTCGGCAGCTTCTCCGGCACGAAGAAGGCGACGATGTTGTCCTCGCTTTCCTTGACCGTCGGCAGCTCCACGAGGCGGATGCAACCCTTGCCCCAGCTCCCGATCGGCTCCACCCAGAGGCTGGGGCGCCGCTCGAACCTGACGGGATCGATGTAGTTGCCATGGTGGCGGTCCCGCTGCATCAGGCCGAAGCCGCGCGGGTTGTTGTCCATGAACGAACTCTCGGAGACGCGCCTGGGGTTGCTCAGGGGACGCCAGATCCACTGGCCCGTTCCGGTATGCATGAGCAGTCCGTCGGAATCGTGGACCTCGGGGCGCCAATCCTTGCCGTCCCATCGTTCGGTCTCGGAGTACCAGTACATGGAGGTCAGCGGCGCCATGCCGAGCGTGCGCACGTCCTTGCGCATGAAGAGCTTGGCCTCAACCTCCATGACCACGCTGGGTTCCCGGAAGATGTCGAACCTGTAGGCCCCGGTGAGGCTGGGTCCGTCGAGGAGGGCGTACACCCGGTAGCCCAATCGCAGCGGCTGGACCCAGAACGCCCGGAAGTCGGGAAACTCCTCGGGACGGTCGTGCGCGGCCGTGTCGATGGCGATGCCTCGGGCCGAGATTCCGTACTGGTCGAGGTCGCCCGAGGACCGGAAATAGGACGCCCCGAGGAAGGCGGCCCAATCCCGGGACCTGCCATCGGGGGAAATGCTCGCGTTCTTCCCGTGAATCCTGAACCCCGCGAAGCCGGCGTCCTCCGGCATCTCGCGGGCCGGATTGCCCTCGGGGATGGTGAAGTAGCGCTTCCGGTAAAGGACCTCGCGGGCGGTGTCGCCGTCGATGCGGAAGACGCGGACGGGCCTGCGGAAGAAGTTGCCGAGGTGGAAGAACGTGATCGCGCCATTGCCGGACGGGTCCGGGTACAGGCCGCTGTCGGCCCGCTGGTAGACCTCCACGTGCTCGGAATAGCCTATCCGGTCGAGGACGGAAGGTGCCGGACCGGCAGCGGCGCGGTGGGGAGCGAGGGACAGCTCGCGGGCCATGTCGGTCAGCCGGTCGAACGAGAACGCCTCGGACGGACCGTACTCCAGCCCGTGTTCCGCCGCGTCCGTCGAGGCAACCCCCGGCATGGCGGCCAGAATGGCCGAGGCTGCGATCTTCAGGAGGGCGCGGCGGGATAGGGTCAAGCGATGCTCCCTGCTTGGCTGAAATGAATCCTTGCCAACGGAATACCGCCGACGACGAATCCTTGCAAGGTCAAGGATTCGAAGAGACGCGGCGCGCATGGCCCGGCGACTGGATGGTGTCCGGGCGCGGAGGCGGGTGGGGCGTCCCGCGACGGTGCCCCCCCACGCGCGTGGATGCCGAGCGGGTTCCTGAATGCGAGGATGCTCACGAGTTGCCCGTGGATCCGTGTGGCGGGTAGGGATGGGGCGGCGCACCGTCCGCTGGAATATCTATTATAGATGACTGTCCCGTGCGCGACGCGAGGGGTCGTTACCTATGGCGGGTCTCTTCTGCCGGGGGCAGGAGGATGGCGCGCCCTCAGGGCCAGGTCAGTCAAAGGATTGGCTTGGCCCTGAAGGCCAGGTGATGGGTGACACGGTCCTGCCTTGCCGCAAGTATTCCGCACCCTGACAGCAGCGTGAGCAGTCGTGACTCGGGAACTGCATGCCGCCGACGCGTGAAACCTGCGCGAGAATTACATCGCAAGTACTGCCCATGGCCCACCGGGTGGCCAACGAGGCGGCTCCGGTGACCCATGGCACGAGCGGTCCCCGTCGAGCGAGATCGGATCCTCGTCAAGCTGTCCTTACCACGCGATGCGCTGATCGAATTCGTAATCCGGTGCTGGCTGGGCCTGGGGGTCGAAGCCGCCCTGCCCGGCATACGGCATCTCCATAATGGTGGGCCGCGAGCCGGCGCGAAGCGCGGCGGTGAAGTCGTTTCGCCCAGGTGCGCGAGCATTTGGCGCACAGTCGGCGCTTCCGTGATGAAGGCGATGATGCGCATCTCGGCGCCACACCGCGGCTAATGACTGCCATGGAGTCTGAACCTGCCGCTCGGAAGGGCCGTCTTGCACCACCGTCAATGCCCGCACTTGGCCGGATTCGGCCCGATGCAGCCGTATCTCTACAGCGGTCGCCGGAACCGTATCTCTTGAACGGTAAGTGAAGGCGTTGAGCTGGAGTCCACCCGTCCGGTTGCTCGCTTTCACGGAGCAGCGCCGGCCGCGCTGCCCATGCCACCCGCGCCGGCCATTCCGCCGCTACCGCCCAGAGGTATGTTGCCGCCTGCATCGGAGCCCACGCTGACCACGCAAACACCGCCGGCAAGAACACAACCTAGAAACGCTCGACTCCACCCCATAGCGGCCTCCACCCTATCAAACCAGCCAACATCGGCCAAAAGTATTGCGGTCCGAATCGCATCCCGCGAAATCGGCGCCCACTACACGGTCCGCAGCATACCCACGTCGCACACGCACATGTGCCTGAGCATTCGGCCGAAGAATGGGTATCCCCATCATCCAAGTTGCGGCTGCGGGCCGGAAGTAATGACGTGGTAGGGCGCCGGCCCGACGGCGACAGCCTGTTGGGCGAGGCGATGAAACAGGAGGCCACGAGCCCGTGAGCGACGGCGGTTGAAGCGAAATGTAAAT
>DASQEN010000022.1:0-2907 GCA_035633635.1 Gemmatimonadota bacterium
GGCCTCCTCGCGAGCCATCTCCTCCTCGATCAGCCGTCGCACCACGTCGGCCTTCGACCCCGTTTTACCCGCTCGCTGCTCGAGCCATTCGTCGACGAAGGCGGGGACGCGGACGCTGATCTGCGCGTCCTTCGTGGCCGATGCGGTATCCGTGATTGGTATCATACTGGTTTCACGATGGTACCGCATTGCATTTCGGAATGCAAACCGCGACCGGTGATCCCACCAGCCGCGCCGCCGCCCCGGCGGCTGCTACGAGAACGGGTTGGTCACGGTCAGTCCTTCGAATCGCGAAAAGTCGCGGTCGCCCGTCAGGATCTCCCGTACTCCGTGCTCCAGGCAGAGCGCAGCGATGTGCGCGTCGTGAACGAGATTGCCGGTAGCCCTCGCTCCGGCTACGACTCGCTCCATGACTTCCGCGTGGCGGGGGGTCTCGGAGAGGAGCAGCAGGGTGGGGCTCTCGAGCAGGGCGCGGATCGAACGGAGCGCATGATCAAGAGGGAGCGTGGGGTGGAAAATCCGCGGATGGGTGGTGACACGCAGGAACTCGTAGACGCATGGCCAGGGGATCGCCCATGGCAGATCGTCCTGGGCGAGGAGGATCAGAAGGTCGTGCGCGGTTTCGTGCTCGGGAACCGTCTCGACGTGCCCGGCGACGAGGACGTTCGTGTCGACCGCGCGCAACTCATCGACCTTCCATAAGGTCGAAGAGCGTATCCCGATCGAAGAGGTCCACTCCTGGCTGAAGCTCGCCCTTCCAAGTGAGAAGCTGCAGCCGATAAATCGACACCGCGGGAGCGGCGAGGCCCTGGCGCAGGAGGTCGTTCGCCACCGATTGAAGGGTACGGCCCTCGCGGGCGGCCATCTCCTTGAGTCGCCTGAGAAGATCCTCGTCCAGTTTCAGTGTCGTGCGGGGCATTCATCTAAGTGTATGATACGTGCATCTTGATGTCAACTCCAAACGCTACCGCTGGTCCGGCGGGATCCACCACACGGGCTTAGCCCGGGATTCAGGATTGAATCTGTTCGGAACCGACGAAGGACCGGCGGTTAGATGTGTGGGTGGTATCGCGGCGGCGGGACTGGTCGATTGGCCGATCGAGCAACTTCTATCCATGCCTTCTTTGCCCTTCCCGCCTCGGCTAGCGCTTCCTCCGGGGTGGAACCGAAGGCTGAGCAGAACTTCAGATCTGGGATGTCCGCGATATACCCACCATCCTCTTCACTGAAGAAGATGTTGATGTGATAGTCCTTCATCGCTCCCCGATTCTCAGGTCGTAGTAGTACACGAGAAGTGTAAGCTGTCGAATCTGATACGGCTTCGCCTTTCCAACTGGCAGGAGGTTTCCAGCGAAGCTACCGTCACGAGCGGGGAACTTTGTGAAGCGAAGCGCAACGACTCCATCGGCGGAATCACCCGCGAAGCAGCTCGCGGGCTTCATCGCCAAGTTCGACCCTACAGTGGCGGCTCTCGCCCGTTCCTGTCGCTCGGCACTGCGGAAGCGGCTGCCGACCGCGATCGAGCTGGTCTACGACAACTACAATGCGCTCGCGATCGGCTTCTGCGCGACCGAGCGGGCGTCGGACTGCATCGTCTCGCTGCCCGTGACCCCGAGAGGCGTCGCCCTGTGCTTCATCTATGGGGCGAAGCTACCCGACCCCGAGAAGATCCTGCAGGGCAGTGGGAACCAGACCCGGTTCATCCGCCTCGAGAGCGCGGCGACGCTGGCCAGGCCCGAGGTGGAGGCACTCATTCGCGCGGCCATCGCGCAGGCGAAGACGCCGCTGCCGGCAAGTGGCCGGGGACGCCTGATCATCAAGTCCGTATCGGCGAAGCAGCGCCCGCGGCGCTCCGCCTCCAAGTAGACCAAACGGCGCTCGCTCACCGGCGCGCGGCCTCGAGAAGCTCGGCCAGCGCCCGCGCCTGCGCTTCCCGCTCCTCTTCCTGCCGGTAGATCGTGGGCGGAGCGACGCGGTCCTGGCACTCCTCGGGCGTGAGCCCACATCGCTCGCACGTCAGGTTGACCTCGACCTCCGGAACGGTCGGGTCGGCCCAGAACCGGACCCGCTCGCGGAACACGTCGTTCAGCAGGAATCCGAACGACACGCAGGACTTGATTCCTTCCGCCAGCGCCATCGGCCTCGCGACCGCGATCACGAAAAAGGTGGCGTCTTCGTTGAGGAAACGGGAGCGCTGTACAGCAACCAGTGGCGAGCCGGTTTGCCCACTCCACTGCCGCCGGTCGAGGTCCTGGAGCAGCCTGAGCGCCGGCCACCTACGGCAATAGTGCTCGTCGAGCCCGATCCCGTGGGGCACCGGTACGTGGGACAGGTTCAGCACCTTGGTGAGCCGGAAGTCGTCGCTCCCCGTGGCGTGATGAAACCGCAGGAAGAAGACCTCCTCCAAGCCGAACCGCTCCGGCACGATCTGGGACAGGCGGTAGAAGAACATCTCGGGCGTGGCATCGAACCGACCCATGCAGTCGAGGAAGGCCTCGCCGTCCCACCGATCGCGATCGAAGAGCGCGGCGAGCTCCTCGACCAGCGCCGCCTCGTCGATCAGCAGCGCACCCGAGAAGTACGACGCCTTGAAGTTGTTGAGGACCTGGCCGAAGGAATCGACGTTGAGCCAGGATCCCGTCACGGCGCGCTCCCTCATGCCGAGCTCCCGATACGCGATCTCGCGTCCGAAAATGAACGCCTTCTGCGAGGGCAAGAGCTTCTCGTTGACCAGGAGCCGGGGTGGATCGCCAGGAAGAAACACCGAGCGGAACCCGTGCAGCTGGGGATGCTTCGCGAGGCTCTCTTCGTCCACCACGCAGCCGTAGCGCCCTTCCAAGAGCGCTCGCAGCGCGTCCGCCGAGGGCGACTCCCCCTTCGTCCACCCTTCGGCCTCCCGGAACGCCG
>DASQEN010000023.1:0-13602 GCA_035633635.1 Gemmatimonadota bacterium
GAAAGTTGCGCGGCGGCCGGCTCGCCGTGGACGAGTAGGGCCGAGAGAGCAACCAGGCATAGGGCGCCCTGCCAAGTCACGCGAGGGCGCCTGTCCGTTGTGAGGAGGTGACCGGGAGCGTGCAGCCGCATACCGACCTGCGCTTGAGCTGCGAGGGCGCTACGCAAAGCGCGGGTTAGACCGCGCGCGCAATGAAAACGACGGCACGTATCGGTAGTCGCAACGGCTGCTCCCCACCAGCGCTAACCAAGGCACGACCGAGTGCCGCAATGATGTCTTCAGGATCGGCCGAGCCGCGATCCTGAATGGCGAACAGCACAGGATTCCCGAGGACCAGGCCGCGCGCAGCGTCGTGGGCGCACGGGCTACGACCTTCCAGCGTAACGCGCTCGGACTGCTGCACCTCAAAGCCAGCGTTGGAGAGCAGGTCGATCAGCAGCGGCTGATCATCGAGACCGAACGGGACGCGGTAAAAGGATGGCGGATCCGCCGGAAAGAAGCTGCTGATGACCTGATCGGCAGTGCGACCGACCGGGTTCTCCGCCAGATTGGCCCAGACATTAAACGCGAAACAGCCTCCCGTTCGAAGCACCCGACGGGCCTCGCGAATCGCGAGCCCCTTATCGGGCACGAACATGAGACCGAACTGACAGACGACGGCATCAAAGTGCGCGTCCGGAAATGGAAGCGCTTGAGCATCCGCCGGTCGCCAGTCTACGTGGGTACCGAGGCCCAGCGACTGCTTCGCATAGTCGAGCATTGGCTCATTGAGGTCCGTGGCGATCAGGGTCGTGTCGCTCGGAAGGTGGGCTCGGAGTTGGCGAGTGGCGATTCCCGTACCGCAAGCAATCTCCAGTACCCGCGCTGCAGGCGGCACCTGCAGCCGCTTGACAAGATCCAGGGCGAATGGCTCAAACAGAAATGGCCCGAGATAGCGGTCGTAATTCTGGGGGATAGACCCGACAAAATTCGAGTCAGTGTTAGCCATCTCTGCTCCAAACCGCAGGGTCATCGCGCGCGATCTTAACAGACGGCCGCCGCTCGGCGAGGGCGGCAGCGTGACGTGGGCGGACTCCGTGCAGCCGCATAACGGCCTGCGCTTCTGCTGCGGGGCCCGCCGAAGCCCGCCGCCAACCAGCTCAAATGCAACCGGCGGCAGCTGAGGCGCTGGGGCTCCCGTCAGCAACAAGCGCGGGTTAGGCAGCACGGCGCCGGCCTCAGCTATGGCACGACGGCGGGCGCTACAGGGGCGAAGTCGACTTGATTGATGGCAGTGCCTTGGAACGACATCACCGTCAGGTTGGTGATCCGGATCTTGTCGAAGGCAACCCCGCCCGTGGCTCGGATGCCGACAAAGGGCGCGCTGTTGTCCTCGGCATTGGATGACACTCCCGTCACGTCGAAGAACGCCAGCACCGCGCCGCCCGCGTTCAAGGCTTCAATCCGCGTGGTGAAGGAAGCAATGAGAGTGCCCGGCTGAACTTGCATCACGGCAGTGGCGATGGGCCTCGGGAAGTCGATGGTGATGACCTGCGCACCGCCCGTGTAGATCAGCTCATCACCAAGGGCGAAATCACCCCTCCAGCCCCCGACAAGGTTCTGGTTGGCTCGGTAGAACGGCGCCGGGGAATTGCCAGAGGGATGACGCTGTTCGTGACGACGACCACTACGTCATACGCGGAACCCATCGACCGCCTTCATTCAAAACATGGGCATAGGTCACCGTCATCAAGACATCGCGGCAACCGGATCGAGACCGATCACTCCGGAGCCACCGGAAACTCCAAGCCATACTTCGGCGCCACTTCGTTCATCTTCTGGATCAACTCATCCGTAATCGGCGGCGGAGCCGCCTTCCGGTCCGTCACGGGCGGAAAGACCTCCCGGAAGTACCGCTCCATTCCCGCCGGCACAAACGTCACCAACTGAACGGCCGTGCTGCCGCTCAGGTTCTTGAATCTGTGAACGGTCCCGCGTGGAATGAAGACGAAGTCACTGGCCCTGGCCTGATAGGTCGAATCGCCGAGGAGGATCTCCAGGTCGCCGCTCACAACATAGAACGACTCGTCCTCGCGGCTGTGAATGTGCGGCGGAGGGCCTCCGCCCGTCGGCACGATGGCTTCGAACTGGAAGAAGGCGTTGTTCGTCTCCTCGCCCGTGGCCAGAAGGTTGTAGAGATCCCCCGGTCCCCAGACCGCCGGAGCGGTTCCGTTCGGCCTGAAGATCGGCTTCATGGCGTGCGCCGCGATCGCGGACTCGTATCCCGCCGTCACCGGCGCCTCGGGGGCGGTCTCCACATTCTCCGCGGGCTCCTGCTTCGAACAGGCAGAAGCTCCGAGGACGATCAATGCCAAGAACGGAATGGCGACGGATTGGGCGGTGAGGCTCATTCATTCCCCCCTTTCGTGTTGATTCTTGCAGCGGGCCGGGCTGTCGCCCGGGATCTCCTGCCAAGGGCGGTCCGTTCATCCTGATATACTGCGAATCGCGGTGCCCGAGTAGCTCCTGGATCGATTCATGCACGACTTGTATCGCGCACGGGGTTGACTCAGGGAGCGGCCGATTCTCCCGGCGTGTACGACTCCACCGCGTTCGCCTCGACCTCCTCGCGCGTGAACCAGGCGGGCTTGAAGTCGCGGTCGGAGTAGAGCTGCGCCTGGTCGAAGAAGTGGGGCGAGTCTGGATCACCGCTCTGGCCGAAGACGAGGAGCGAGCGGCCGCGCACCGTGGGACCGAACTCGATCACCTTCATGAACGAGTTGCCGTGCTGGCCGTAGCGGACGCCGGTCGAGCCGGGCTCGGTGTGGAACACGAAGACCGATCCCGCCGCGCTTGGCGCGCCGGCGACCGGGAGGCTGGGCAGGTCGGCGGAAAAGTCGTCCGGGTCCTGGGAAGGCGGCCGCTGGAGGCGATTGATCTCGCCCCACGCGACCGCCGTCCGCCCCCAGCCTTCCTCCAGGTCCTCCAGCGTCGCCGCCAGCGCCTCGAGATGGGCGAAAGGCCGCGACTGCGTAGCCCGGTCCATGAACCAGCGCTCGGTCGAGAGCACGAACCAGGTCGTCTCGACCGATTCGATCTCCGCGCGGCGGTCCCAGGCCTGAAGCCGCTCGATGACCTGACCAACGCCCGCTCGGCCTTGAGATCCCGCCTCCAGCGCGGCCGGGACCTCTCCCTCCGCGCCCTCAAGCACTTCCCACTCGCGCGCGAGCACCGGAATCAGGCTGTCGGCCAGCGACAGCCGCGTGTCCCACACCGCGCGCGCGAAGTCATCGAACGTCACCGCGTCCAATTCCTCGAGCACGCGGCGCGAGCTCACCGCCCGCGCGTTGTTCTCCTCGTCCCCGATCATGTAGGGCGGGAAGTCTTCGCGCGCGAACGGCACGCTGTCGGTCGCGACGAAGGGCGAGGAGTTCGTGTTGAGGAGCCAGCCCGACGACGGGTTCAGGATCTGGGGCAGGTCCGCGAGGGGGTGGTAGTCACCCCACTCGGTCCGCGGATCGCTTCCGTCGACCGGCTCCCGCCACGCGAAGGACGGGTCGCGCCGCGGCACCGCCGAGCCGTACAGGTACCAGATGTTCCCTTCGGCGTCCGCGTACATCAGGTTCATGTAGGCGATCGAGAGCCGGCCGGCCGCCGCCTGGAACTCCTCCAGCGACTGCGCGCGGATCATCGCGTCGAGCTGCACGAACCAGCCTCCGTCATCGAGCCTCGCGATCTTCGCGGTCAGCGGGCGGCCCTCGCCGTCCAGCCCCACGACCGGCCCGTGGTGGGTCTTCCAGAACCGCAGCGTCCTCTCTTCCATCCCATCCTCGACCTGGACCCCCACCGTTTCTGTCCACGCCTCGGCCGTTCGCGTGCCGTCGCCGTAGCGGTAGGCGAGCGGTTGTGCCGGGTCGTCGAATCGCTCGACGTACAGGTCGCTGATGTCCGCGGAGTTGTCCGTGTACGTCCAGCCGAGGCGCGCGTTGTTCCCCATGTAGGGGAGCAGGAACCCGAAGCGCGTGAGCCCGCTGAAGACGAGCCCCTCGTCGCTGTGGAGGTGGATCTCGACGTACCGCTCGACGCCGAAGAACGACTGGTGCGGGTTGACGAGGAGCATCGTCGTCCCCTCCGCGGTCCGCGAGGGACCGAGCGCCCACTCGTTCGACCCCAGCGGGATGTCACCCATCGGCCCGTGGAGGGTCGAGGCGAAACGCATGATCGAGCCCGAGTGGAGGTCGCCGGTCGCCGAGGTCGGGGTCACCGCCGCGCCCGCCTCGCCCCCGCTCGGCCAGCCATCCCGAAGCAGCCGCTCGAGGTACTCCTCCTCGAACCCCGCGTACGCCAGGAACTCGAGCTGGTGATACTTGAAGCGGATCAGCGCCAGCGTGTGCCAGGGCTCCACGCGATCCAGGAAGCCGCGCGCCTCCGGGTGCATGTCCAGGTACGCGTTGAACCCGTCCGCGTACGCGTCGAGAAGTCCCCGCATCCGCGGCGACGAGCGCTCGTACTCCTCCTGCGAAAGACGCGGGATCTCCAACGCTCGGGCGATGTAGTCGTCGGAGAGCGCCCCTTCCCCCAGGAGCTCCGCGCCGCGCCCCGACGCGCGGACGAAGTTCCGTTCCACCATCGGCCAATCCTCCTCCGCCTGCACCCACGCGGCCCCGAATGCCACGCTCGCGTCGGTCGGACCGAAGACGTGGGGGATCCCGTACCCGTCGCGGTAGATGGTCGGCCGGTTCGCGGCGGGCTCCTGAGCCTGGAGGCTCCCTGCCAAGACGAGGAGCGCGAAGAGCGTACCGACCGTGAACCTGGCGGGATCGATCATGGGCCCAGCTCCTTTCAGGCGAATCGAACTTGTCGTCCGGACAGCCCTCACCATCAGTTTCCGTCCGTTCCGCTGACCCCACTGACCCTGGCGAATTGAGTCAGGTCAAGGCAAAGATGGATGCACCAGAACCACAGGATATCGCGCGACCGCTGCAAGACGAGGATCACCGCGGCGCCGAGTCCGGCGTCTCGGAGCAACCCGGCCAGCTCGAACAAGGTCGCGCCCCCCGATACCATCGCTGGGATATGGCCGGCGGCGAACAGACATGCAACCACGGCCGTCGCCCAGCGATTCCCGATGGCGCCCGCCAAGCGAACAAAGAGAATGGCGATCGTGAGATCCTCGAGAAACACCTGCACCATCTCGTCGACGTGCTCGTAGCGCAAGATCCTGCCAAGAACGACCCAGGGGGCACCCGCGCCGTCCCGCAGGAGTGAGTAGGCGGTGACAGCGAGAGACGCCAGCACGACGCCCACGAGAAGTCGCGTGGCGATCCTCTGTCTGGGAAGCCAGGCCGTAGTCCACGGCTGTCGACGAATCACCAGGACGAGGAGGATCGGGGCAAAGATCAAGACCTGATTGATCGAGCCGACCAAAGGGCCGAGCGCACCACGCTCCGGAAGGCGGATGCCACGGCTCCACAGTTGACCCATCAGGAGGATGCCCACGACTCCCACCATCGCGAACCCGAATTCCCTCCAGGGGCGCTCTAAGCCTGGTCCGGGCTCGCGCGGCCACACCCCCGGCAGCAGACGACTGGCCAGCAGCCATCCGCCCAATCCGACCAGGTAGGCGGCAACGAGAGGCGGGTAGTGTTCCTGAAACATGGCAATGGCATCACGGACTCGAGGTGCTTGCCGCGTGACGGGCCTCGGCCAGGAGGAGATCCAGCGCGGGGCGATCGAGGTACCGCCCGTTCGCCACGACTCCCGAGATGTGCTCCGTGTTCCGAATGTCGGCGAGCGGATTGCCATCCAGCAGGACCAGATCGGCCAGCTTGCCGGGCCTGATCGAGCCGAGTGAATCCGCGACATGCATGTATTGCGCGGGCGTCAGGGTCGCGGTCCGCAGCGCCTCGAGCGGCGTCAGCCCCGCCTCCACCATGTGCCAGAGCTCGCTGTGAAGGTCGGATCCCGGGAAATCGTACATCGCCCAGGCATCCGTCGCTTCTGTCGGGAGATCGACCCTCCCGTCGGATGCCACGGCGCGGATCTCGCTGCCGACGATCAGCACCGTCTGATCCGGGAGCACTTGCCCGCTCTCCACGTCCACGACGCTGACGCCGACGAGAGCCAGGCTTTCCGTGGCCGAATGGCTCTGACGCGATGATCCGCCGGCCGAGACCCGCAACGCGACTACAAACGAACCGATCCAACCCATGAGCAGCTCCCTGGCCTTACTCGTTCCGGCCCGCCTCGACGAATGCCGCGAGCTTGTCTATTTCTTCCTTTTCTTCGCCTTCGCTTCCGCTCTTTCCAAATTTTCCTTTACCCTGAACTTCACGATTTTGGTAATCAGGTCGAACGGGATCGGCTTTGCCAATGGAAATTTCAACGTACCCTTCCCACTTCCATAGATGGATAGCTCCTTCTTGAATCTCTCGATGCCCGTCGGCGCCGGGTAAAACCCGATGTGCTCTTTGTACGCGGCGAAATGAACCAGATTCCCCTTCAATGTAAAGGTCGGTATCTGATACTTGATCGCCTCTTCCGCAGCCGGCGCAGCCGTTCGGATCGTCATCCTCATCTTTTTTAGAATCTCTTGAACATCGCTCGGGAATCCTGAGATGTACTCGTCTATGTCCTTGGGCCCTGATGGATCGGGTTTCATCTCAAGTCCCTTCTACGCGATGTTCGTTCTACGGCCCGCCAGGCAGAGCAAGCTGGCGGCGTGCAGATAGCTCACGTTTTCATCGGCAAATAGACGCCGGATGTTCTCCTCGAGGTCGCTGCCATTCACAACCTCCGCGGAAACCATCATGGCCCCCGCGTCGTACCCGCGGATGGATAAAAGGCGATGTCCGAACATAGTCGGGATCTCGTCTACTCGCGGGCTCGCCGTCGTTGCACCGTTGCGGACGAAGATCGGTCCAGATGCGCGGTACGGAGAGGTCACATCGTGATGTGTGAACGGCACAAGCAAGACGGTCTCACCAACTTCAGCGTCGGCGAGACTGACCCGACATGGGTAACCCGGCTTCTCATCGACAACCATCCGACGAGCGCCAATTGCCTCCAACTCTGCGTCGCTTTGACTGAACAGTGCTGCAAACCGCTCAGAGGGCAACGCGATCAGTTGAAACGAGGTGTTCATTCGGCTACCTCGACGGTCTTCGAAAAGCGCCTGACGCCCCGGTTCAGCGGGGTATCATACCCCTCGCGAGGCTCATCGGAGAGACTAGTCTACATCTTCCGCCCGACCGAAGGGGACACCGCCCCAGGCCGCGAGAGCGAGCGAGGGCTCTCCGCGCGTCGCGCATCACAGACCCGGAAGCGAGGGCTTCAACACCATGATCACCATGGCGATGGCGGGGGTGATCAGGGCCAAAAGCCCCCACATCTCCCATCTCTTGTAGAGCGCCTGATAGGAATCCCAGGCTTGGGCGGAGGAATCCGCAGCACGCGCGACGTCGGCGATCCTCCGTTGCAGCGGGACCACCCACACCCCGAAGACGATCCCGGAGATCGAGAACAGAATGATCGGCCAGAGGATCCATCCCGTGGCCAGGATCGGCAGGTTCCCTCTCACAGCCGCCGCGACACCACCCACGACGATGCCGATCACACCTGGGATGGTGAACCACCGGTCACTGCGTGCGATGCCCCCGAAGGTCGAGGCGATCAGGCGAAAGTCGCGTGACTTGTGCGCGTGGGCCGCCCAGAACAACCCTGTCGTGATATTCCCCAGGAAGAGGATCACCGATGCCACGTGGAGGAGCTTCCAGGCTGCGTAGCTCATCGCTTGTGGGCGCTCCCGGTTCGAATCCGCGTCGACCCTGCAGAGATGCCGGAGGTTAGTCGGCGGCGGCCGGGGCCGGTAGGAGTGCCGCGGCCGCGGCCTACTTCGACGACAGCACAAACGTGTTCCCGTCCGGGTCCTTGAAGCCCGCCGCCGTTCCCCACGATTCCGTCTTCGGCTCCTGCGTGAACTCGACCCCGCGCTTCTTCAGCTCGCGCCACGTGGCCTCGACGTCGTCGGCCTGGAACGAGAGGCGCTGGAACGTGCCGATCCCTTCGCCGTCCTCGGGCCGGTAGAGGACGACTTTCGTCTCGGCGCCCGGGATCCCGAGCTCGATCCACCGCTGTCCCTCCCCGTAGGACTGGTCGGTCAGCACCTCGAACCCGAGACCCTTCGTATAGAACTCGAGCGCCCGGTCCTCGTCGGTCACGGGGATGCTGACGAACTTCACGCGTCGGATCATCGCTCCTCCTTGTCGATGGCGATCGGTGGCCGGTCGGCCGCGGACGCCCCCAGCATAGCGACCGCCGACCCCGATTCAAGGCGCGCATCTTCCGCTATGGCAGCGAGTGCTATATTCGCCAGGATGAACGCCGTGCGCCCCCGGATCTCGTGGGTCCTCTGCCTCGCGCTCGCCTGCGTCTCCGGAGGAGCCTCGCCGCAGACCACGTTCCTCGCGATTCGCGACGTGACCCTGTGGGACGGGACGGGCGCGCCTCCGTCGCCTCACCGGACGGTGATCGTCCGCGGAGACCGGATCGTGGAGATCGGTCCCTACGGTGAAGTCGCGATCCCGGCGGGGTCCACACTGGTCGACGGAACGGGCCGCTTCCTGATGCCGGGTCTCGTCGACATGCACGTCCACGCGCTCTGGGACCCCAGCGTGCCCTCCGCCTTCTTGCCGCTCTTCGTCGCCAACGGCGTGACGACCGTACGGGACATGGGCGGGATCCTGGACCTGTTGCCGGTGACGCGGGCGGCGCTCGCGGACGGCTCCCTGCTCGGCCCACGCGTGATCGCGCCGGGCGCGATCCTCGACGGACCGGAGCCCGTCCACCCCGAGGTCTCGATCGCCGTCGGCACGCCCGAGGAGGCCGTCGCGGCGGTGGATTCCGTGGCCGCCGCGGGCGCCGATTTCGTCAAGGTCTACACGCTGCTGCCCGCCGCCGCCTTCGACGCCGTCATGGCCGCGGCCGGTCGCCGCGGCCTGCCGGTGTCCGGTCATGCCCCGGCCGAGGTGGGCGCCGTGGCCGCCGCTGCGGCCGGCATGCGAACGATCGATCATCTGATGAGCGAGCTCGGGGGCTTCTGCGAACTGGATCGATCGGAGGAGTGCGACGCGGTCCTGGCCGCGTTTCGCGAGCACGGCACCTTCCAGGTCCCCACGCTGGTCCTCCAGGGTCAGTCGGAGGCCGCCGACCTGTGCGGCGACCCGCGGCTTCGGGGACTGCCCCGCGCCGTGCTCGAGTACTGGTTCGACGGGGCCGGCGGTCCGGCGGACTGCGATTCCGCGACGTCCACGGGCGATCTCTTTCGGCCGGAGCTGCCGCCCGAAGCGTGGATCATCCCCCGGCTGCACGCAGCCGGCATCCCGATCCTCGCCGGCACGGACGCGGGCGTGCCGTGGAGCCTCCCCGGCTGGAGTCTGCACGACGAGCTCGGCCTCCTCGTCGAGGCGGGGCTCCCGGTGACCGACGCGCTGCTCGCCGCGACCCGGGACGCCGCTCGCGCGCTCGACCTGGACGACGAGATCGGCACGATCCGGCCGGCGCGCGTGGCCGACCTGCTCCTTCTCCGCGCCGACCCTCTCGCGGACATCGGGAACACCCGCCGGATCGAGGCCGTCGTGCTCCGCGGCCAGCTGCTGCGGCGCGCCGAGCTGGACTCGATCCTCGGCCGATGAAGAGCGCCGGCAAGCCCACGATCGAGATCGACACCTACGTCCTCGACGTCCTGATGCGGGACCTGGTCGGCCACGACCGCTCCCCCTCCGCCTTTCTCGTCTATCTCTTTCTGTGGCGCCGGACACGGGACGGTGAGACGCGGATCACCCTCCGGCGGATCGCGGAGGGGACCGGGCTGTCGAAGCGGGGCGTGCAGGACGCGATCGGCCATCTGGAAAACCGGAAGCTCTTGCGCGTGACGCGCGAGAGCATCACCGCGGTGCCGGAGTACACGGTGCTGCGGCCCTGGGCGCGATGAAGGGGCGCGACTCTAGCAGGTCGTTCCTTGACACCCTCCTCACCCGTGATACGCTCGGTTTCGGAAGATGCGCGTTCCCTATACCGCCGGAGCGATGCTTCTCATCGTCTTGCTGGCCGCCTGCGGCGGCTACGACGACGAGCGGGATTACGGGCCTACCGGCCCGGTTTATACGGATCCGCCCCCGGACATGGAATCGACTTCGAGTGGAGAAGGCGACTGGAATTACTGATCGCCCCTGCACCACAGCCTCACTCAAGACCCTCTAGAAATCCTGGGATCAGTGGCTCCCGAACGGGAGCTGCAGGAACGACGCGACCGACGGAAGCGTGTCGACGCCCCAGTGGATCATGACGAGCGCGGGCAGGTTCCGCCAGCGGTCCCACGCCCAGCCGAAGACGAGCGCGACGACGAGCACCGGAAGCCCGGTTCCGAGGAGCACGGACCCAAGGTCGCCTGCCGTCCCCTCGGCGCCGGTCGCGTTGAAGTAGCGGGGCGGAAGATGCCAGGCCGTGAACAGGACGGCCGTCACTAGGATCGCGGCGAGCCGACCCCCCGTGCGCTCGAGCCGCGTCTGGAGTCCCCAGCGGTAGACGATCTCCTCCGGCAGTCCGGCGCTGAAGAGGACGAGGATGCAGCCGACCCCCACCCGGAGCGCGGCCTCGACCGGCGGCAGAGCGTCGACCGCGTCCCGGATCGGCCCGAGCTTCGACGCGTTCAGGAAGAATCCCGCCGCGAATGCCGCCACGAGCGTCGCCACGGATCGCGTCGTCGGCCGCCAGCCGAGCAGCAGGTCGTCCATCCCGTAGCCCGCGCGCCGGATCCACAGCGCGGGCACGACCAGGAGGAGCCCGATCTTGAAGCCCAGCTTGTACGTCGCGTCGGATGTCAGGGAGGTCGCGCCCCAGAGCGGAACGGGCCACGCGCGCTGGACCCACCCGGTGACGAACGCGGCCGCGATGTAGGCGAGCGCGAACGCGAGCGCGATCCGGGCCTCGCGCGTGGGATGAATGATCCGGATGTCGCTGGCGGGCAGACGCTGCCACGTCAGGAAGGTCGCGGTGTCCATGCGCCTTCTACGGACCGTCGCCGCGTGGGGTTTCTTTCCCCCAGGAGGAGCCCGAGCCGAATCAGAGAGCCACGCATGGTGGACCGTCCTTTCGCGCTCGAAGATGAGTTCCGCCGGCGACGCTATGGTCGCGGCAGGTTCTCTGCTTGCACGACCCGTTCCGCCAGATCGGTCCCCCGGAGCGCCCGCGCCAAGCGGCAGTCGGCGGTGACGAGCGGCGCGTCGAGCGCGACCGCCAGCGCCAGGTAGACCCCGTCGTACACGCTCCGGTCGTGCCGCACCGCGATCTCCCACGCCGCGGGAAGGAGCGCCGCCGCGGGCTCGATGTGGACGGGGGCCTCGAGGATCGCGGCCACCATGGCTCGGCCGTCGGACTCTTCGATCTCGCTCGCGCGGACCTTCCGCCACACGACGTTCCCGACCTCGAGAAACAGGAGGTCCGGGCAGACGAGGTCGTACTCCGGCGCGCGGAGCCGGAGGGCCGCCTCGCTCCCGTCCTCGTCGATCAGCCACTTCGCCGCGACGCTCGCGTCGACGACTAGGGTCGTCACCGTTCGCGGTCCGCCCGGATCAGCTCGGCGCTGTCGGTCCGTTGACGATTCGTGGTCCGCTTCCGGAGCCGCTCGGCCGTCCGCCAGAAGTCGGTCGAGCGGTGCCGGGCTGCCGACTCGAGGATGAGGCGCAGCTCGGCCTCCAGCGACCGGCTGTGGCGCCGCGCGCTCTCACGGATCGTCTCGACCACGTCGGGATCGAGGTCACGGATGAGGACCTGAGCCAAGAGACCTCCTGATATCACAATGATATCACGTGAACGGAACACCGTCGACCCCGATCTGCAAGGGTTGGTCCTCGCTCGCCGAACACCTCTCGCAGATCGTTCTCTCAGCCCCTCGCCGGCGGAAGCCAGGCGTAGGCCGCGGCGAGGGCTTCCTTCCCGCCCGCGGCGAGGGGCGCCCCGTGTCCCACGACGAGGCGGTCGAAGGGAAGCGCCAACAGCGCGTCGATGCTCCGGCGCGCCGCGCTCCGATCGGGGAACGCGGTCCAGCGGATCATCCGGCTCAGGGCGACGCGGTCGTAGAACCCCATGGTCCGGGTGTAGAGCTTCGTCCAGGAATGCCGCGGTCGGCCGAGATTGTGAACGAGCTCCGCGACCAGCAGAGTGCGGGCCGGTCGATAGAAGAGCACGCTCTCTTCGAGTCGAGCACGGTCACCGTGGCGGTGAGCCGCATGCCGAGGAAGCGCACCGGCGCGCTGTCCAACCAGACGCCTTCGGCGAACGGAGTCAGCGTTCCATCATGCATCCGCCGAGCCGTCCATCGTGATCACGACTTTTCCTCTGGCGTGTCCTTCTTCCAGATACCGGATCGCCTCCGGGACCTTCTCCAGCGGATAGCTCCGGTCGATCACCGGCGTCACGGTTCCAGCTCCGAGGAGCTCCCGCAGGGTGATCAGGTCCTCTTTCCTGATCTTCGCGACCAGCACAACCAGGTTCTGACTCACGAACGGCGAAACGACGACGGCTTTGGGCATTCCCCTGAGAGGTCCCCCGACCCACACGAGCGTTCCCTTCGGCGTCAGCGCGCGCCTGCAGTCGGACAGCGAACGGTTCCCGATCATGTCGAGGATCAGGTCATGCCGTTGCCCGGTCCGGGTGAAATCCTCCCGGGTATAGTCGACCACATGGTCCGCGCCGAGCGACTGGACAAGGTCGACGTTCCGCGTGCTGCACACGCCAGTCACGTCCGCCCCGAACGACCTGGCGATCTGCACGGCGAACGTCCCCACGCCGCCCGCCGCGCCGTTGATCAGGACCTTCTGTCCCGGCTGGACGCGCCCCCGGTCGCGAAGCCCCTGGAGGGCGGTGAGTCCCGCCACGGCCACGGCCGCAGCCTGCTCGAACGTCACGTTGGCCGGCATCGGGACGACATCGGACTCGGAAGTGCACACGTACTCGGCAAAGGCCCCGTCGGAGGCGCCGAACACCGCATCCCCTGGCCGGAACTGCGTCACCTTCCCCCCGACCGCTTCCACCTGCCCGGCCAGATCGTGGCCCACTCGTGTCTCCTTGGGCCTACGCAGCCCGGTCATCATGCGAATCGGGTACGGCGTGCCTCTCATCAAGCGCCAGTCGATCGGGTTCACGGATGCCGCGCGAATTCGGATCAGAATCTCGTCGTCCTTTGGGACAGGGGTTGCCACCTCCGTGAGCTGGAGGACGTCCAGAGGTCCGTATTCCGTGTATCGGATCGCCTTCATTTGCTTCCTTGAAGCAGACGTTTTTCATAGCGCCAGACTTCGAGTGGAAAGATTCCACTCGGCGTTTCAAGCTCGTCGACCATAATCCCGACACGGTGCCACCCCCACTTCTCGTAGAACCTCGCGGCTCGCTCGTTCCCGATGGCGCAGGCGAGCCAGGCGACCTCGACACCACTTTCGGCGAGGCGGGTCTCGCCGTCCGCAAGGAGGACGGCTGCGACGCCCGAGCCACGCGCCTTGGCCGAAACGAAGAGCTGGTAGAGTTCGTCGCCTTTGATCGCGCAGAATCCAGCGGGCTCGTCGGACA
>DASQEN010000024.1:0-3034 GCA_035633635.1 Gemmatimonadota bacterium
CTCGCTCTCGCAGAGCTCGATCAGCTTCGCGCGCAGCTCCTTCTGGCGCTCGGTCAGGAACCAGTCAGGGTCCCACTCGTAGCCGAGGCCCCAGAAGGGCTCGCCTCCCCACGTCTTCTCCACGATCGTCTCTCCCGGGTCGAAGCGCCGTTCGTACAAATATGTACATGGATCTTCTACCGCATGGGGGCGATCCACACAAGCCACTAGCCGTCCGGCGCGACCCACACGAGGCAGCCCGCCTCCCGGCGCACGCGCCGCGCCGCGGCGCGGAAGCGCCGCCGTCCGACGCGGCCGAGGTCCGGTCCGAACACGATCAAACCGGCGTCGCGCTCGCTCGCCACCTCGAGCAGCGCCTTCACCGGGCGGGTGGTCCTCACGCGCAGCAGCTCGGTCTTCACGCCGAGCTCGGCGGCGCGCCGCGCCGTGGCCCGCACAGCCTCGAGGTCCTCCTCGTGCGGCAGCGTCGTGTGCTCGGGCCCGACCAGGATCATCGTGGTCGCGTACGGCGGCAGCCGGATCAGGTTGACAAGTACCAGCGGCACCCCCGCCTCGAGCGCGCTGTCGATCGCCATGCGCTCGGCGCTCGGGTCCACCCGCACCTGCAGCGTGGCGAGCAGCACCGGCCGAGCTCTCGTGGGCCCGGCGGGAACTCCGGTAACGGCCTCGTGGCGATCCCGCAGCTTCGGCATTTCGCTTGCAGACATCGTACGCGGCGTTGACGGATGTCCGAACCGCGTGGTAGAACCGCCTGGGCTCGCCTGTACCAATTGGTACGACCTGTGCCCATTTGGGGCCACCACGAGGAGAGGAAGGTCGATGGCGACTGCCGAGGTTGAGGAGAGGCAACTCCTCAAGGCGATGACATGGTGGGACGGCTTCGTAGTCGCCCTCGCCAATCCCGGATTCCTGATCGCTGCGCTCGGCGCCTCGATCGGCGCCCTCGGAACGACCGGAGCATTCGTGCTGTGGTCGATCTCGATCACCCTCGGCGCGCTCCAGAACAACGTCCACTCCGAGCTGGCGGGAATGTTCCCGAGCAAGTCCGGCGGCATCGCGCTCTACGCGCATGAGGCGTGGCGGAAGTACCTGACCCTCATCGGGCCGCTCGCGACCTTCGGCTACTGGATCGGCTGGTCGGTCGTGCTCTCGATCAACGGGCTCGTGGCGGGCATCCTGATCCAGGCGGAGTGGTTCTCCGACAGCACCTGGACCGAGAACGTGGGCACCTTCGACCTCTCGCTGCCGATCGTGATCGGCATCGGCCGGATCATCCTCGTCTGGCTCTTGAACGTCTACGGCGTCCGGCCGGCCGTCTGGTTCGGCTACGTGACCGGCGCGCTGCTGATCATCCCGGCGTTCGTGCTGATGTTCCTGCCCTACGTCACGGGTGAGTGGTCGAGCGGGAACATGGAGTGGCTGATCGGCGCCAACGGCGGCCTGGCACTGGCGCTCGTCTGGCTGTACTTCATGTGCTGGTCCTCCTACGGGATCGAGGTGGTGGCCACCTTCACTCCCGAGTACCACGACACGGAGCGGGACACTGCGAGGGCGCTGCGCGCCGCCGCGCTCTTCTCCGCGCTGGTCTACGTGCTGCTTCCGCTCGGCGTGGGCGGCACGCTCGGCACCGCGGCGGTGGCGGAGGACGGAACGTTCATCGCGTTCTACAAGGACGCGTTCGACGCGATCATCGGCTCGGGCCTCGGCAACGTGATGATCTTCTGCATCGTCGCCGCCCTGATCCTGTCGATGAACACCGCGACGATGGACGGCTCGAGGGCTCTGTACGGAATCTCGAAGGACGGGATGACGATCAGATGGCTCGGGGGGCTGAACAGGCACCTCGTGCCCGGTCGCGCCATGACGGTCGACGCGATCCTGAACATCTTCCTGATCACGGCCTTCGCGGGCGTGCTCGAGATCCTCGCGGTGAGCAACGTGGGCTACGTCTTCGCCACATGCACGGCGCTGAGCGCGTTCATCCTGCTGCGGAGGGACCGGCCCAACTGGCCTCGGCCCATCCGGTTGCCCGACTACTGGGTGCCCATCGCCGGCGTGCTGTTCCTGATCAACCTGACGTTCCTGATCGCCGGAGGCTTCATCTGGTCGGGCGGCTTCCTCGGCATCGAGGGCTACGGCTACGGCTGGGACAAGACGCGCACCGGCCTGCTCGTGCTCCTGGCGGCGCTGCTCATGTACATCTGGCGCCACGTGGTGGAGGACAAGATCCCGCTCAAGCTGCGGGAGGAGGTCCCCGCCACTCCGGAGGAAGCCGCCCGGGCGGCTCCGGCAGCGGCGCCCGCGACCTAGGGGAACTCGCTTGGCTGGCTGCGGGCGGAGGTTCGGCTACTCCGCCCGCAGCTGCCAGCGCGGCAGCCTATTCGTCCCCCAGTGCCGCAAGGTCACGCTCCGGAAGCGCATCGCGGTACGCGGGCTTGCGCTTCCAATCCGGGATCGGCGGCTCGTGCTCTGCCCGCGGCGCGTAGACCGAGTACTCCTGAAGTTCCATACGGTGCAGGTAGCGAGGGCAGTTGTCGAAGACACGCTCCGCCTCGACTCTCACGATCAGCTGTGCACCGGGTATCTCGGCGAGGAGTGGGTCGTCGAAGTGCAGCGACGCGCGGCCTTGGACTCTCAGCTTTTTCGGACTTTCGGTCCAGCGAATGAACACAAGGCCGACGTGCGGATTCGCGCGCACGTTGCCGAGGCTCTTGTACATCCCGTTGCCGTCGTAGTTGGGGAAGGCGAGGGCCGAATCGCCGACGACCCGAACGAATCCCGGCATCCCGCCCTTGTACGAGACGTCGGGGAAGCCGTCGGGATCGATTGTCGCCAGGAAGAACATCGGCGCTGACTCGATCATCTCGCGCTCTGCGTCCGTGAACGCCTGGTGCAGGTCGACGCGCTCGAGCCTGTCGGCGATCCGGCGGGTATCGAATCGGTCCTGAAGCTCCCGAGAGCCCTTGTGATACAGCCGACTGTCGTCCATGTCCTCCTCCGTGAGCTGCTTGCGGAGAGTCTCCCTTACTCCGCC
>DASQEN010000025.1:0-3657 GCA_035633635.1 Gemmatimonadota bacterium
GGCTGCCGTACTTCCTCGGCGCCCTGACGCTGACTTCGATCGTGCTCGCCACGGGGACTGGCATCTACCTCTCGCAGCTCTACCAGCCGTCTCCGATCGGCGCGCACGGCAGTGTAGTCCACATCGTCGAGCGGGCGCCGATGGGCGATCTCGCGCGGAATTTGCACTGGTGGGCGGCCAACGCGGCGGTCTTTTCGGTGCTCTTCCACCTGAGCTGGGTCTTCTACCGGGGTGCCTACCGCGCCCCGCGCGAGCTGACGTGGTGGGCGGGGGTCGGGATGCTGGGATGCCTGTTCCTTCTCTTCTTCACGGGGACCACTCTCCCCAACGACCAGGAGGGATACGAGGCGCTCGCCCACCAGGTCGCGGCGGCGGAGCACTGGGGCGCGTTGGGAGTGCTGTTGACCGACGAGTTCACGCCGAGCGCTCCACTCCTCTCGCGGTTCTACGCGCTGCACGTGTCCGCCTTGCCCCTCGTCCTCACGGCGCTCCTCGCTCTTCACCTCTATCTCATCCGGTACCTGGGAATCCACACGTACCCCGGAGAGCCCCGGCAAGGCACGACGTTCCGCCATCACCTCCAGCGAATCGGGGCCTACGCCGCCTGGCTGGCGGCCGGACTCGTCGCGCTCGCCCTCGCGTTCCCGCGCGGTCTCGGCCATCCCGCTGTCACCGGGGTGGAGGTGACGAAGCCGCCGCTTCCCTTCCTGTGGATCGTCGCGATCGAGAACCGCCTGGGGATCGGAGCGCTCGCGATCCTCGTTCCGCTCGCCTTCGTGGCGCTGCTCCTGGTCCCGCTCGCAGACCGGAGGCGGGCCGACTCTCGCCGGGGACGACGGGTGCGGTTGGCCTTGATCGCGGTCGGCTGGACGATTCTAACGGCGCTCACGGTCGCTGCGTGGCTGGCGCCTCAGCAGCAACACCTTGGGATGTGAAGGAAGGAGGTTTCATGGCGTTGATCCAGAGGACGATCCTGATCGCCGCCGCGGTGGTTGGCCTCGGAGGTATCGTGGGCGTGCCCGCCGCGGGCGGGCATGGCGAGGTGATCCGTCTCGGTGCGCCGAGTGTCTCGGCCGGCGACTCCCTGGCCGTCACGGGCGAGGAATTCGGCGTGCGGGCGGAAATCACGCTCGTGCTGGAGGGGGCCGCGGGCAGGACGGTGCTGGCCAACCTGCGGGCCGATGGGGAAGGACGCTTCGAGACGACGGTCTCGATCCCCGTCGAGGCGCCGGCCGGCGCCTACCGGATCGTCGCGGAGGCCGGGGAAGATCGCGCTACTGCCGATCTCCTCGTCACGGCTTCCGTGGCGGGGATGCGGATGGAGGGTCATCCGGCCGCCGTTCACGGAGCGGGAGCGGCGACGTCCGAGAAAATGTCCCTCGATCGTCGTCGGTCGGCGGCGGAGTCGACGCTCGCTTGGGGCCTCGTGGGGGCGCTCGTCCTGTTGGGGGCTTGGCTGGCGCGCGGCGCTCGGTTCACCGCCTAGGTTCTCTCACCCTGATCAGGTCGCAGAGATGGCGGGTGCGAGCGCCTTCCCGGCGCCCCAGCCGGGGTCGGGAGCTTACCCGACCTTCTGCATCTCAGAGCCGCAACAGCAGCGCGGGACTAGCGCGGCGTGAACGTGATCTCGACGTCGTCCAGGTAGTACGTGCGGGGGAATTCAGATGTGCCCCAGACGCCAAGGGCCACCCACAGCTCGCCGCCCGCCCCCGCGGTCGCCGTGAAGTCGTGGCTCTTCTCGAGCCAGACGAGGCCCACGTCCTGGTCCTCGCCGTTCGCGGTGCTTCCCTGGAACGTCAGGTCGTCCGTGACCTCCGGGTCCCCCGGGCTGACGCCGGCGATGATCGTCCAGAGGTTGATGTCTCCGAAGTCCGAGGACCCGAAAGCATAGGAGA
Source organism: Gemmatimonadota bacterium (assembly GCA_035633635.1). GTDB lineage: Bacteria > Gemmatimonadota > Gemmatimonadetes > JACCXV01 > JAHWKZ01 > JAICNR01. Next base: position 1,896 of record DASQEN010000025.1, read on the forward strand.
GCTCGACGTCGTAGGCGCGACCGGCCTCGAGATCGAACGAGCGCTCGATCCAGATCTTCCCGGCGTCGTTCAGGTTCGCGAGGTCCAGCCGGACCGACCACGCGCCGTCGTCCGCCTCCTCGTTCGTCCGCTCGATCGACCATTCGATCGGAGGGTCGTCCAGGTCGGTCCCGTCGGCCGTGAAGCCGTCGAGTCCGGTCTCGAAGGAGGTCTCGAAGCGAACGATTCCGTCCGGGCCGGTCGTGTCGTCAGCGCACGCAAGGACGAAGACGGCCGCGAGTGCCGCGAGAGAGATCGCGGGCCATTTCATGGTGATCAGCATAGCCCAACTCGAGGGCCGGAGCAGTTCGCAGTCTGACGGCGCGGAATCTCCGAGCGCGGCTAGCGGGGGTAGGGCAGCGGAATGAGCAGGACGAAGAGCGCGCCGCCGAGGATTGCCAGGCCGATCACGGCCAGCAGCAGATCGTGCATGTAGAAGGCGGGAACCGTGATCGCGGCCCCCAGCAGGAAGCTCGACAGGGCGATCCAGGGTCGGATCGGGATCAGACGGGCAAGGGTTTGTTCGCGCATGGATGGCTACCCTAAGCCTACCCTGGGCGCTTGGCAAGGGCTCTGAGCGCCGGTAACCTCGCGTCCATGTCAGGGATCCTCTCGATCGCGGCCCTGGTCGTCTCCGCGGCGCTCATGGCGGGGATGGTCGTCGTGCTCGTCCTTCTACGCAAGGGAGAGGGACCCCGGTACAGCGCGAGCCGAGCGTATGACGCGAACCGCCGCGAAGCCGTGCGGGTGTTGACCGGGGAGGAAGTGGACCGCGTGACCGGCGAGCAGTGGTTCGATCCTGCCCGACGGCGACCCGGCACCGACGATCCGGACGCGGGGTCGTACGCGGAGGTGGTGGCCGAGGCGCTCGAGGCCGTCATTCCCGCGGATCGCGACCCCGTGTTCCATGCCGACGGCAGAGTCTGGCTGGCTACCGAGAAGGCGTGGGTGCTGGCGGCGCTTTCGACCGCGGAGCTGCGCGCGGGGGACCTCGATACCCTGGGCGAGGAGGGACGACTGGTCGTGGGGCTCGTGCTCTTCAACCCCGAGCCTCCCGGCGGAGACGCCAAGCGGGTGACGTTGCCCATCCAGGTGCTTTTCCCCGCCCTGGAGCGGGTCGGGCGCGGAGACCTCGTGGCGCGGTTCGAGGAGCTGCGCGAGCGCGCGAGCGCAGGCCGCGGCTAGGTGCCTGCCACCGCGCTCAGAAACTGGGTGGCGAAGGCCTCCGGCCCCACGCGGGAGCCTGTGGCAGCCTCGGCCAGCTCGTCGTAGTGCATGAGCGCGCCGGGCTGGAAGATCCGGTTCACGAGCCAGGATCCCACCGCGGACTCTCCGCAGTAGGTCGCACGCCCGTCCAGGACCTCCGCCCGCAGCCGCTCGTCGATCTGGGACGCGAAGCACTCGCCGAGTAGATAGTTGTGATAGTAGACCGGCGCGCTGACGACATGGATCTTGGCGGCGAAGTCGGCTGCCCCGGCGGGTCGCTCGGGCGCGCGCAGTCCCTGATAGCGCTCGACCAGCGACCACCACAGCGCGTTCAGGTCCTGGTCCGGGTCGCGATAGAGCTCCTGCTCGAAGCCGCGCATGACCATCGCCCAGCGCGAGAACACGAGCATCTGACCCCGCTGCTGCCGGGTCGCGGGACCGCGCAGCTCGTCGGCTCGATTCTCGTCGAGGATCCCGATCTCGCGCATCCACTCGGAGTCCCGCGAGAGCCGACCGA
>DASQEN010000026.1:0-4252 GCA_035633635.1 Gemmatimonadota bacterium
GTGCTGATCGGCTCCAGTGCGACCGGCGTCGGCGACCTCGTGGCGGGGCCGTTCAGCGCCACCGAGCCCGGCGTGTTCCTCCACGCCACGATGCTCGACACGATCCGGTCGCGAGACTTCGTCCGCAGCTTGCCGGCGCTGCCGGCGTGGGCGGTCGTCCTGCTCGTTCCCCTCCTGGCCGGCCTCCTCTTCGCGCACATGCGCTCCGTCGGGCACGGCGCCGCCGCGCTCGCGGGTCTCGCCGTGGCGCTTTCCGCGGTCGCCCTGGCCGCCTTCCTGGCCGCGGGTTGGATCGTCCCCTGGGCCGCGCCGATCACGGGCGCGGTCCTGGCCTACGCGGGGGCGATGGCTGGACGCTCGCTGACCGAGGGCCGCCGGAACCGGGAGATCAAGCAGGCGTTCGGGAAGTTCATCCCTCCCGACGTCGTCGAGACGATCGCGGAGGAAGGGGTCGGGCTCCACCGCCGGGTGGACCGCCGCGAGCTCACGATCCTGTTCAGCGACGTGCGCGGCTTCACCACCCTGTCGGAGGGGCTCGCGCCCGAGCTCGTGGTCGAGACCCTGAACGAGTACCTGTCGGCCATGGTCGAGATCGTCTTTCGGCATCACGGCACCCTCGACAAGTACATCGGCGACGGGCTGATGGCGTTCTTCGGAGCGCCCCTCGCGGATCCCGAGCACCCCGAGCACGCGGTTCGCGCCGGGCTCGCAATGCTGGAGCGGCTGGAGGAGCTCAACGCCGAATGGCGGGAACGTGGCCGTCCCTCCCTAAAGATCGGTATCGGTATCCATACAGGGGATGCTGTGGTGGGGTTCATCGGCGATGAGGAGCGGCGCATGGACTACACTGCGATCGGCGACTCGGTCAATCTCGCCAGCCGGCTGGAGGGCATGAACAAGGAGCTCGGCACCCGCATCCTCATCTCCGCCGCCACGGCCGCGCGGCTACCACCCGAGCTCAGGACGACCCCGCGCGGGGTCGTGCAGGTCAAGGGCCGGGGCCAGTCCGTCGAGGTGCATACGCTGGAAAAGGCATCCACTCAGGACTAAGATTGCAACCGCCGATGAGCAATCTTCCGCTCGATCAGTTCTTCACCGGGTCCGGCCTTGTCTACGTGACGGTCGGGTTCCTCACGCTCCTCGGACTGATCGTCCGCGGGATCAGCAAGGACCCGATCGTTCGCCGGCGGGCGATGCTCGTCGTCGGCCTCCTGCTGATCTTCGTGATCCTGCGGGTAGCGCTGGCCGAGCTCCCTCCTCACAGCTCTCGATCGATCCTCACGCCGACCGGCGAGACGGTCCAGGGCCTGGTCCCTAATCCTGGCTTCCAGATCGTCAGCATCACGATGCTGATCGTGGGGCTGCTGGCGGTGCTCCTCATCGTATCGATGATCCTGGTCGACTTCCTTCTCGTCCGGCGGCTCAAGTTCGAGATCGCCAATATCCTGCGCGACGTCACGATCATGGCGCTGTTCTTCGTGGGCGTGATGATGATCCTGATCTACCAGACCGACCTGGACGTAGCCGGCCTTTTCACGACCTCGGCGGTGCTCTCGGTCATCATCGGTCTCGCCCTCCAGGACACGCTCGGGAATGTGTTCAGCGGGTTGGCGCTCCAGACCGAGCGCTCGTTCCACGTCGGTGACTGGGTCCGGTTCGGCGAGATGGAGGGCGTGGTCACCGACATCTCGTGGCGCGCGACGATCCTGCGCACGCGCCAAAACGATCTGGTCATCATCCCGAACTCGCTGATCTCCAAGGACGTGGTGGTCAACTACAGCGCGCCCACGCGGGTGCACGCGATCCTGGGCGATATCGGCGTCCATTACCGGCATCCGCCGGCCGCCGTGATCCGGGCCATCGTGGAGGCCTCGGACCAGACGTCCGCGATCCTCAAGCTGCCCGTGGTCGACGTGCGCACTTTCCATTACGGCGACTTTGCGATCACCTACCGGGTCAAGTACTGGATCAAGGACTACGCCGACCTCGAAGACATCCAGAACGCGTTCATGACCCGCATCTGGTACTCCTTCAGCCGGCACGGGATCGAGATCCCGTTCCCGATCCGGAACGTCTACATGCGGACGATCACTGAGGAGACCGAAAAAGCGGCCGCACTCGAGGCGGAGGACCGGATCTTCGAGCAGCTCCGCGAGGTACCGCTGTTCGATCCGTTGACGGATCAAGAGACCCGCTCGCTCGCTTCGCGCGCCCGCGTGGAGCACTACTTCACCGCGGAGGTCGTCATGCACCAGGGCCAGGCCGGAGATTCCCTGTACATCATCGACGAAGGGAGCGTGGGGGTCGTGGTGAGCCACGACGGCCGGAGCGAGAAGCTGGCCGAGCTGGGGCCGTCTGCTATCATCGGGGAGATGGCGCTCATGACCGGAGCAGAGAGGACGGCCACCGTGACCGCGTCAACGCCCACCCAGTTCGTGGTCATCGACAGGGACGCGTTCCGGAAGACGCTGCTCCAGAACCCGCACATCGCCGAGCAGATCTCCGAGATGCTGGCCACGCGCCAGGAGCAGCGGGACGCCACGCTGGCGGCCCTGCACGAGGCCGCAAGCCGCGGGCAGGGCGTAGAGAAGGGCCAGATCCTGTCACGGATCTGGGAGTTCTTCGGCTTCCGCGCCGGAGCCCGGCAGTGAGGGCGCTCCTTCTCGCGGCCGCGGCGCTGGCGACAACCACCGCACTCCCCGCGCCTTCGCCCGCGCAGACGCTCGAGCAGACGCTGGAGGCGCGGAGCCAGTCGATGCCTCGCGGCAAGCGCGCCTGGCAGGAGACGTGGCTCGTGCCCGAATCGGGTCCCTCGGCGCCCGAGGCCGGGCAGGTCACGAAATTCGGAGGGCGCGTCACCGCCTATCAGGACGGCGACCGCGAGCGGCTCGAGCTGCGCGCCGCGCGCGGAGACGAGCTCGAGGATCCGGTGGTCGTCGTCTCGGACGGCGAGGCGTACTGGCTCGTCACGCGGGTAGGTGCGACTCCGCTCAGCGAGAGCGCCAAGGCGTCCGACCCCTGGCTCGCGCTCGTCCTCTCGGGGCCGCCGGGGGACGCGCCTCCCCATCGCGAGGTGGCCGCCGCGGGCGGCGGCGTGGCCGCGGTCGTCGTGCGGGCGCCAGAGCCCTCCGATTTCGATGAATCGGCGGCGTTCGCGCTCAAGCTCCCGCAGGGCGGGAGCGGGCTCGTACGCACGGGACTGTCCGCCTTCAGCCCGGCCGCGAATCCGGGCGTCACGGCGGCGGCCGGGGCGCGCGGGGTCGATCAGGTCCAGACCGCCAACGGGACAGTCTCGGTCACCCCCGACCCCGAGGCCGTGCGCTGGATGGAGGCGCAGCGGGTCTCGCCAGGGGCGCTCGAGCGCTTTCGGATGGAAGCCCGACTCGCTCCCTACGATGCCCTGCCCGAGGAGTCGGGCTCGTGAGCGGGCGGGCGCTTGTCCGCAGAGTCACGCTTCTCCGCGTGGGCGCGGCCGCACTCCTGCTGCTCGCGTGCGCCGCGCCGGGGCGCGCGCAGATCTTCGACCGCCTGAAGGAACAAGCCGAGCAGGTGCTGGACACGGCCGAGAAGGTGGGCACGGCGGTGGTCCCGATCTCCACCGAGCAGGAGGTCGAGATCGGCCGCGGGATCGCCGCGACCGTAGCCGGTCACTACACCCTGTCCCATGATTCAACGCTGACCCGCTATGTCAGCCTCGTCGGGAACGCCGTCGCCGCCGCCGATCCGCGTCCCGACGTCGTTTACCGGTTCGGCGTCCTCGACAGCGACGAGGTGAACGCGTTCGCCGCGCCGGGAGGATACGTGTTCGTGACCAAGGGCGCGCTGGCCCTGATGGACGACGAGGCGATGCTGGCGGGTGTCCTCGCCCACGAGGTCGCCCATGTGAACCAGAAAGACATCATCGAGGAGATCCAGGACCGGGCCCGGACCGAGCTCGGCATCCGCGAGGCCGCCGAACGCATCGACGTCACGGGCGAGGAGTACCTCGAGAAGGCGATCGGCGTGGGAACGAACGCGCTGTTCATGGGGCTCGGAAGAGAGGACGAGATCGAGGCCGATACGATCGGCATGCGGATGGCTTCGGATACCGGGTACGACCGAACCGGGATCGAGCGCTTCGTCTCCCGCCTCGACGAGCACTCCGACGACGAGTCGCTCTCGCTGCTCGTGAAGACTCACCCGGACCCCGACGATCGGCTGGAGGCCCTTCGCGAAGCGATGCGGCGGATCCCGTCCGATCGGAGCGGGCGGG
>DASQEN010000027.1:0-9727 GCA_035633635.1 Gemmatimonadota bacterium
CCGGCAGGCGCTGGTGCAGAGGACCCGGCAGGAGATCGAGGGGCGTCGGCAGCAGCTCGCGCTGGCGCAGGGGCGCTACGACGTGGGGCAGGTGACGAAGTCGGACCTGCTGCTCGCACAGCTGGACCTCAACCGGGCCGAAGTGGCCGTCCTGCAGGCCGTCCAGCAGCTGGAGGAAGCCCGTCTTGGACTGCGACGGCTGCTGGGCGGAGGCCTGCCCGACCGCCCGCTCGAGCTCACGACGTCGTTCCAGGTCTTCCAGCCGGCCTTCGACGTGGAACAGCTGCTCGCGCGCGCGCTCCGCGACCACCCCGGCCTCAGGGAGTCGCGGGCCAGGCAGGAGGCCGACGCGGCACAGCTCTGGATCGCGCGAACGGCCTACCTGCCGAGCCTCCAGCTCCAGTACAGCCTGCAGCGCACCGCCGCGGACACGATCGACTTCGCGTTCTCAGACTTCTCCGAGCAGGCCTTCGTCTCGCTGGGGCTCAACTGGCAGGTCTTCGGCGGATTCGAGCGATACAATCAGACCAGCCAGGCCAACGCCGCGCTCCAGTCTGCGCGCGCGGAGGAAGTGAGCCTGGCGCTCCAAGTCGAGCAGGACGTCCGCACCGCGCACTCGCGGCTTCTCACCGCGTACGCGAGCCACCAGGCGGCGGGTCTGTCCGTCGAGCTCGCGGCCGAGGACCTGCGCCTCGGCGAGGCGCGCTATCGGACCGGCACCGGCTCGTTCGTCGACCTCGTGGACGCGCGCACGCGCTCCGCGGTGGCGGACGTCGAGCTCATAACTACGACCTACGATTTCTACCTCGCCCTCGTCCAGCTCGAGCTGGCGACGGGTCTCAACCTCCTTCCCGACGAGGTCAACCAGCCATGAAGCGCCCCCAGAAGAAGTGGATGATCCTCGGAGGCGCCCTGCTCGCCGTGCTGCTGATCGTCTTCAGCGTGCTCAACAGCCGCGAGACCGGGACCGTGGTCGAGGTGGAGGAGGCAGAGGTGCGCGACCTCACCGCCGTGGTCAGCGCGAGCGGCACGCTGGAAGCGAAGCAGTCGGTGTCGATCAGCGCCACGACCCCCGGTGAGGTCGTGCGCATCGGCGTCCGCGAGGGGGAGCGCGTCAAGAAGGGCGACTTCCTGCTCCAGCTCGATCCCGTGATCGCCGAGGCCGGCGCCCGCGGCCAGGCGGCCGCCGTGGATGGCGCCCGCGCCGACCTGCGCGCCGCCGAGGCGCAGCTCGATCTCGCCCAGGAGACCTACGAGCGTCAGCTCAAGCTCGCCGAGGCAGACCTCATTCCCCGCGCCGAGATGGACCAATCGCGCGCCGAGCTTCGATCACGGGAGGCGGGCGTGGCCTCAGCGCGATCCCGCGTCGGCCAGATCCAGGCTTCGTTCAGCAGCGCCCGCCACGAGCTCGGCAGGGTGACGTACACGAGCCCCATCGACGGGGTGGTCACGCGCGTGAACGTGGAGGAGGGCGAGGTGGCGATGATCGGCACCATGAACCAGCCGGGAACCGTGCTGGTCGTCATCTCCGACCTCAGCGTCATGGAGGCCACCGTGGAGGTCGACGAGACCGACGTCGTCGACATCGAGACCGGGCAGGAGGCGCGGGTGACGGTCGACGCCTTCCCCGACACGACGTTCGGCGGCGAGGTGACCGAAGTGGCCACCAGCCCGATCATCGTGCCGACGGCCGCCGGTCCTGCGCCGGGGGCGACCGACTACGAGGTGAAGATCACGCTCGCCGACCAGCTCCCCACCGCCCGGTCCGGGCTCTCGGCCTCCGCCGAGGTCGTAACGGCCCGCCGCGAGAACGCGCTGGCGATCCCGATCCAGTCGCTCGTCGTGCGACCGGTGGCCGACGACTCCGCGTCAAGCGGCGGGGTGGTCGAGAAGGAGGGCGTTTTCGTCGTCCGCGACGGGGAAGCGCACTTCGTTCCCGTCCGCGTGGGGATCAGCGGCGACCGGTACTTCGAGGTCGTGAGCGGGCTCGAGAAGGGCGACCGCGTGGTGAGCGGCAGCTACGAGGCGCTGCGCGACCTCACCGACGGGGCGCCGGTCAAGGTCGAAGAGACGGCATCGAGCGAGGGATCGTGAAGCCGGAGGGCTCGAACGGGCGCCCGCTGATCCAGGTTCGCGGCCTCACCAAGATCTACAGCATGGGATCTGAGGAGATCCACGCGCTGGACGGGGTAGACCTCGATATCGCACGCGGCGAGTACGTGGCGATCATGGGCCCCTCGGGCTCGGGCAAGTCCACGCTCATGAACCTGATCGGGTGCCTCGACTCGCCCACGTCTGGTGACTACTGGCTGAACGACCGGCAGGTCAGCCGCCTCGACGACGACGAGCTGGCGCACGTCCGGAACCGCGAGATCGGCTTCGTCTTCCAGACGTTCAACCTGCTACCCCGGGCCACCGCGCTCCACAACGTAGAGCTCCCCCTCGTGTACGCGGGCGCCTCCTCTGCGGAGCGCCTGGAACGCGCGCATGCCGCCCTGCGGGCGGTCGACCTCGAGGACCGGGCGACCCACAAGCCCAACGAGCTGTCCGGCGGCCAGCGCCAGCGGGTCGCGATCGCGCGCGCGCTCGTGACCGATCCCTCGATCATCCTCGCCGACGAGCCGACCGGAAACCTCGACTCGAAGACGAGCGCCGAGATCATGAACGTCTTCGATCAGCTCCAGGCGTCGGGCAACACGATCATCGTCGTCACCCACGAGGCCGAGATCGCCGCCCACGCCCGCCGGGAGGTCATGCTCCTCGACGGCAAGATCGAACGCGACGAGATCACCCGTCCGGCATTAGGGTCGATATCTTCCCCAGCATGATTCGAGACACCTGGCAGGACGTCGTTCCCGGAACGCGCGTGGTCGTGGCCATGAGCGGAGGCGTGGATTCGAGCGTGGCGGCGGCGCTCCTCGCCGAGCGCGGCTGCGACGTAATCGGGATTACGATGAAGAACTTCTGCTACGCCGAAGTCCCCGAGGAGCTGTCCGCGGCAGCGTGCTGCTCGCTGGAAGCCATCGAGGACGCGCGCGGCGTGGCCCGCGCGCTCGGCATCCGCCACCACGTGCTCGACTTCGAGGGCCCCTTCCGCGAGGCGGTGATCGACCCGTTCGTCGAGGAGTACGCCGCGGGGCGGACCCCGAACCCCTGCGTCCGCTGCAACCGTTTCGTGCGCTTCCCGCGCCTGTGGCAGAAGGCGCGCCTGTTGGGCGCCGACTTCGTCGCCACCGGCCATTACGCGCGCGCGGTCCGGAATGGTGGCGAGGTGCGGGTGCTCCGTCCCGTCGACCGCGCCAAGGATCAGACCTTCTACCTGTGGGGCCTCGGGCGACCGCTGCTCGAGCGGGCGCTGTTTCCGCTCGGCGAGCTGGCCAAGGACGAGGTGCGGACTCGCGCCCGTGACTTCGGCCTCGCGATCTCGGAGAAGCCGGAGAGCCAGGACATCTGCTTCATCCCCGACGGCGACCTGCGCGGCTTCCTGGAGCGCCATCGGGCCGAACGTCCCGAGCTGGCGGCGGAGCGGTTCGCGCCCGGCCCCGTGCTCTCGCCCGCCGGCGAGCGGCTGGGGACCCATCCCGGGAGCGCGTTCTTCACCGTGGGCCAGCGGCGGGGGCTCGGCGTCACCGCGGAGCGGCCGCTGTACGTGACCCGGGTCGCCCCCGGGAACACGATCGTGGCGGGAAGCGAGGACGAGCTCTACGCGGCCGAGCTCGAGGCCGAGGACGTGAACTGGCTCGCTCCCCCACCCTCAGAGCCGATCCAGGTGTCCGCCCAGATCCGCTACCGCTCGCCCGCCGCGGGGGCCGAGCTGACCCCCGGCGAGTTGCACACGGCCCACGTCCGCTTCGACGACCCACAGCGCGCGATCGCCCCCGGCCAGTCCGTGGTCTTCTACGAAGGCGACCGGTTGCTCGGCGGCGGGACGATCACCTAGCCTCGCTCAGAGCCGGAACAGGTACTGGAACTTCGCGAAATATTGCCGCTCGACGGCCGTGAGCTCATCGCGCGGCGCCGGGAATTCGTGAAAGACCTGCGTCGATCCCACGTAGAACAGCGTGAACGGGTTCAGCTTGTACGTCACTAGCGGCTCGACGTTGAACTGCTCGTCGAAGTCGTCGTACTGGAGGACCAGCCTGAGGAACAGCTGCCGTGAGAAGCTGAGCGTGCTCTTGGTCCGAAGGATCCAGCCGCTGAAGATCTCCTCCCCATCGTCCGCACGATCGAGGCTCGAGAAGATCAGCGACGGCTCTACGGTCATGCGCGAGAACGGCTTCACGGTCCCGAACAGCTCCAGGTAGCTCGCGTCGCCGATCACCGGAGGGTCGGAGTTGCGCGAGATCTGGCGCCCGCCCTCGGCGTAGAATCCGCCCTGGACGAGGTCGCTCGCGTTCGAGCGGGCGAACAGCGACCACGTCCTCAGCCCGCCGAAATCGATATCCTCGAACTGATCCCGACCCCACGAGTATCCCGCCTCGACGAACGTCTGTCCTTTGAGGCTGAGCTCGACGCTCGGATTGATGTAGTCGCCCTTGCGATCGCCGGCGTCCCACGTCCAGTTGCGCTCGGCCCGCACGTCGACGGTGAACTGGTCGAGCCACGAGAGCTCGGGGTAGAAGTTCAGCTCCTCGAACACGATCAGGGTCTTGAAGTCGTTGCGCGTTTCGAAGCCGTTGTCGGCGCGGAATGTGGGACTGGACGCCCAGTAGTCGATGTCGGAGTTCCATCGCCGGCCGCTATGCTCGAGGCTCGTGTACTGCGCGAAGCCGCCGAATTCCTCGCCGTCGAAGACTGAGGTGTGGTCGCCGTCGTCGAACGTCGCGTCACCCAGCTCAGCGGTAGGCCCCGCTTCGTCGGGCTCGACCGTCCGGCTTCCCAGGAGCTGGTACTCGAGCCGCCAGTCGCCGAGGAAGCGCTGGACACCGTCGACGCCCCAGGCCGTCCCCGCGCCATCGCTCTCCTCGAATCGGCGGTCGGTGAACAGGCCGCCGACGTACGAGCTCTCCCCGTACGTGCGCCGCGCGCGCAGGATGTTCGACACGCTCTGTTCCCCCTGACCGACGAAGCTCCGCTCCTCGAACGGCAGAAGGATGGGCGAATTCTCGTCCCGCGCCGCCAGGTACGCGAGGCTCGTCCGCCCCATCCGGCCAATCAGCTTTCCGGCCACCGTGGGATCGTTGATCTGGCGCGTGTAGACGGTGCTGAAGTACGTCTCGAACAGGTCGCTCCCCTCCTGGAAGAAGGGGCGGCGCTCGGGGAAGAAGAGCGCGAACGTGGTGTTCGCGTCGACCTGCGCGACGTCGGACTCGACCTGGCTGAAGTCGGGGTTGAGCGTGGCCTCGGCGGTCAGCCCGACCGGGAACGCATACCGCAGGCCCAGCGAGACCTCACCGTCGGTGTCGTACTCCCCGAACTCGCTGTCCGGGTCGTCCTCGTCCACGAGCTCGCCGATGGTGGACGCGGTCACCGCGGGAAACAGCTCCAGCGCCCCGCCCGAGCGGACGCCTTCGATCCCGGTCAGCGTGCCGAACTGGCACAGGAAACACTGCTCTCCGCGGGTCGTCGCGGCCCAGGTGTAGGTGTCGCGGCTGTCGCGCGGACGCGTGCGCCAGAACGTCACCCGCCAGGCTTGCTCTGGCCGGTCCGGAAAGCGCAAACTCTCGAACGGGACCGCCATCTCGACCACGTAGCCATCGTCTGTGATCCGGCCTTCGGACTCGTAGACGATGTCGAACCCGTCGTCCTCGCCCGCTGCCTCCGCGAACCGCGAGTCGCCCTGCACACCCGACGGGTTCGCGAACAGGAAATAGGCCCACGACGCATCGCCGTAGGTGTCGAGGAGGATCCCGAAGTAGTCGTCCTGCCACATCTGGTCCCGGTCGCTGATCCGGGTCCGGATCTCGGCCGGATCGTCGCAGGCGACGAACCCGAGGTAGAGGTTCTCCGCGTCGTAGGTGACCAGCACCTCGCTCTCGACCGGCGGCCGCGCGCGGGAATCCGGGTAGTTCTCCGCGAACCCCGTTGCGCGGGCCGCCCCCTCCCAGCCCGGATCGTCGAGCGCGCCGTCGATCTCGATCGCGCCTGGAGCCCGACTCACGTCGAGGACGGGGCGGTCCTGCGCGCTCCAACCCAGCTCCGGTGCGGCACCGTGGTCGGGGGTCTGGGCTTCGAGCGCCGCCGTCCCGCCCGTAACGAGGCTCAGGGCCATCGCGATCAGCAGGGTTCCCTTCATATTGCCCCTCCATGTGTCATCGGTGCAGGGTACGGTATGTGCTAGTTTTTCAGCATCTGCTGAAATTCTAGCACTTCCTGCCAGGATGTCAACCCGCGGTTTCAGCGGTTCGGGTCTGACCTTCGGTGGGACACCCCGCCGGATCTCACCGTTGCACGGGCTCAGCGCGTCGAGCGGCTCGCGGAACGCAGCGCCTCCGCGAAGCGACGGGGCACCTCTCGGCCTGCGTCGCTGGGGACGTCCAGATGGGTCACGAGGCGGATCACGGTGGGCGAGTTGTCGAACGATCGCACGCCGCGCTCCTCGGCGGCGCGGACCAGGTCGGGCGCCGTGAGGCCCGGCCGGGCGACCTGGATCAGCACGATGTTGGTCTCGACTTTCTCGACGTCGACCTCGATCCCCTCGAGCGCGGACAGCCCGATCGCGATCTCCTTCGCCACGGCGTGGTCGTCCGCGAGCCGGTCCACGTGGTGATCGAGGGCGTGAATGCCCGCCGCTGCGAGGATCCCCGCCTGACGCATGCCTCCACCCAAGCGCTGCCGCACCCAGCGCGCGCGCTCGATCGTCTCCGCGTTCCCCACCAGGCACGTCCCCACCGGTGCGCCGAGGCCCTTCGACAGACAGATCGAGACCGTGTCCGCGCATGCCGCCCAGCGCTCGGCCGCGACGCCGCTCGCCACCACGGCATTGAACAGCCGTGCCCCGTCCAGGTGCACGGCCAGCCCGCGTTCCCGCGCCCAGCGCGAAAGTGCTTCCATGTCGGCGATCGGATAGATCCGGCCGCCGTGGCCGTTGTGGGTGTTCTCCAGGCACACCAGCCGCGTCTGCGGGAAGTGCTCGTTGAGCGGGCGGACCCGTCCCTCGAGGTCGGCTGGCCGCAACGCTCCGTCGATCGTGTCGACAGGATGGAGCTGCACCCCGGACAGCGCGGCGGGCGCACCGGCCTCGTAGTTGAAGATATGGGCCCGGCGCTCGAGCAGGACCTCGTGCCCGGGGCCCGCGTGCACCTGGATCGCGGTCTCGTTGGCCTGGGTGCCGCTGGGGAAGAACAGGCCCCGCTCCTTGCCGGTGATCTCGGCGATCATCGCCTCGAGGCGCTTCACGGTCGGGTCGTCGCCCAGCACGTCGTCACCCAGCGGGGCTTCGATCATCGCCCGCTTCATCTCGGGCGTGGGCCGGGTCACCGTGTCGCTGCGGAGGTCGTAGACGGGCTCCACGGCCGTCAATCCTGTCCCTGCGCCGATCCGGCCGCAACCTCGTCCCGCGCTGCCCGCCACTCGCGCAGGAGCACGACCAGTCGCAGGGCCGAATCCGCCGTCCGTACCGGCTGGCCGCGCCGCCAGACCAGTGTGAGCTCCCGGGGCTGCGCCGCGGACGCCCACTCGAGAAAGGGCTGGAGGGCGCGCTGCAGGTCCTTCGGCTCCGCCCGGACCTGCTCGATGAGCAGGCGGTGATCCCGAAAGGACAGGAAGAGGTTCACCTTGGGACGCGAGCCCACCAGCGACCAGGCATCGTTCATCACCTCGACTTCTGCGCGGACCTCCTGACCCACGGGATCGTACTCCCAGCCGACCACCCGCCACCGCTCGTTCAGTGCCGCGCGCCACTCGAGCACCCGCCCCGCGTCCTCGCGCCGATAGTAGTAGCCTCCCAGGACCGGCCGCAGGACGAAGTCCGTGGCGGTAAGATCCAGGGCGTCGTCGACGTCCCCGCGGTCCACCGCCGCGATATAGGCGCGCGCGACCTCTTCGGGCGGCGGCTGGAGGGCCATCGTGGCGATCGAGCCGAGCACCAGGGCGGCCCACAGGGCGCGTTCGGCCCAGGTCACCCGCTCGATCCTCATCCATCTCATCGATATGCCTCTTTCGCGCTTGACAGCCGACGATCGGACCCTAGAATATGGTCCTCTTAGGGAGTGTAACTAGGGTTTCCGCCGCGTCCCCCCGTTATCCGGGTCGCCGACGACGGATCCGAGCGTTACAGGCCCGGGCGCGGCCCGGGCTACACCACGGGGTGTAAAAGACCGGGGTGGAGGGTTCCTAATCTCCGCCGTGGTCTTTTTTTTTGTGCCGGGAAGCATGCCGGAGTCGACCGAAACCGCACGATCGCCGGGAGGCCGAATGGATCGCGATAAGGTGATGGACCTCGTCAAGAAGCACGACGTGAAGTACGTGTACCTCTGGTTCACCGACATCCTCGGGTTCCTGAAGAGCTTCGCGATCACGCTCCACGAGCTCGAAGTCGCGCTGGACGAGGGGATGGGCTTCGACGGGTCGTCGATCGAGGGCTTCACGCGGATCCAGGAGAGCGACATGATCGCGCGGCCCGTTCCCGACACGTTCGCGATGATGCCGTGGCGCGTGAACGGGGACGCGGTGGCGCGCATGATCTGCGACATCACGACGCCCGACGGCGAGCCCTACGACGGCGATCCCCGCTACGTGCTCCGCCGCGCGCTCGAGAAGGCCGCGGATCAGGGCTACACGTTCTACGTGGGGCCGGAGCTCGAGTACTTCTACTTCCCCAGTCCCAACGATCCGACGCCGCTCGACCAGGGCGGTTACTTCGACCTGCTGCCGCTCGACGAGGGGAACGACCTGCGCAAGGAAACGATCGGCAACCTCGAGTCGATGGGTGTCCGCGTGGAGTACTCGCACCACGAGGTGGCGCCGAGCCAGCACGAAATCGACCTGCGCTACGACGAGGCCCTGCGGATGGCCGACATCGTGCAGACCTACAAGACGGTCGTCAAACGGACGGCCTACGAGCACGGCCTGTACGCCACGTTCATGCCCAAGCCGATCTTCGGCCAGAACGGCAGCGGCATGCACTGCCATCAGTCGCTCTTCGAGGGAGACAGGAATGCCTTCTTCGAGAAGGACGCGCAGTACCATCTCTCGCAGGCCGCGCACCAGTACATCGCGGGGATCCTCAAGTACGCGCGCGAGTTCGCCGCGATCACGAACCAGTGGGTCAACTCCTACAAGCGGCTGGTCCCGGGCTACGAAGCTCCGATCTACGTGTCGTGGGCCAACGCCAATCGCAGCGCCATGGTCCGCGTGCCGAACATCAAACCGGGCAAGGAGAAGTCGACGCGGATCGAGCTGCGCATGCCGGATCCCGCATGCAACCCGTACCTCGCGTTCGCGGTCATGCTCGCCGCCGGCCTCAAGGGGATGGAGGAGGGCCTCGATCCGGTGGAGCCGGTCGAGAACGTCAACATCTACCACCTGACCGAAGAGGAACGGCATGCGCGCGGCATCGAGTCGCTTCCCGAGGACCTCGGCCATGCGATCCAGCTCGCGAGCGACAGCGAGTTGGTGCGGGAGACGCTCGGCGAACACGTCTTCGAGCAGTTCCTCAGGAACAAGCGCGCGATCTGGTCGCAGGCGCGCGCCCATGTGACCCGCGCCGAGGTCGAGTACTACCTCCCGATCCTGTGAGGGAGTGGGGCTGATCGGGTCCCGGCGGCGGCAGGGCCTCAACCGGAGG
>DASQEN010000028.1:0-26991 GCA_035633635.1 Gemmatimonadota bacterium
CGGCGCCCAACGGGTGGTCCGACGCGGAGGGCCAGCCGGCCGACCCTCGGCCGCCGATGGCAGCGAGGCGGCTCCGGGGGGCGTCCACGCAACGGGTTCCTGCCGGAGGCGGCGGGCGAGGTCGGTGACGACGGGGTCGGCCTCGGCGTCGAGCTCGCGGTGCAACAGCGCGGCATGGGCCACGGCGTGCTGGATCGCGCCGGCTCGATCGCCAGCCGCCGCCAGGGCCTCCATGAAACGGACTGCGACGCGCGCGTCGTATGGATCCTGCGCTGAGCGCTGCAACCACCACCCGGCCGCGGTG
This sequence comes from Gemmatimonadota bacterium, assembly GCA_035633635.1. Taxonomy (GTDB): domain Bacteria; phylum Gemmatimonadota; class Gemmatimonadetes; order JACCXV01; family JAHWKZ01; genus JAICNR01. Next base: position 305 of record DASQEN010000028.1, read on the forward strand.
CCGGGATCGCCCCGCCCGGCGGCCTCCGCGGCCAGCCGCTCCAGCGCCCCCGCATAGACCCGCGCCAGCCGCTCCCGCTCGCCCGCCGCCCAGTCGTCGAACTCCACCGCACCGGAGACGAAGAACCCGTCCAGGAAAGGGCCGCCGTAGAGCTCGACCGCGCGCTCCAAGGCGCCGCCCTCGACCGCCGCCTCGAAGGCGGCCGCATCGCTCGTCACCACCTCGGGGTCGAGCCAGAGCTCATCGCCAGCGGTCACGATGGCCCGCTCACCGAGCACCTTGTGAAAGACGTGAAGGGCGTCGGACAGCGAGTGGCGGGCGCGCTCGGTCGGGCTCTCCGGCCAGAGCGTCGCGATCAGCTTGTCGCGGCTCACGGGACGCCCTCGGGCCGCCGCCAGCAACGCCAGCAGTGCCAGCCGCCGGCGCTGGACGACCCGCCCCTCGAGCGGCCCGTCGGGGCTCGCCAACGTGAGGCCACCCAAAAGCTTCAGGATGTAGGGCTCTGGCATTAGAAACGCCGAGCCACCCGGCAGCAGCTCGGCGATCGTGGGCCCTCCGTGGCGCGGAGAGCGGCGTCGCGGAGGACACGAGGACCCGTAGCTTTGCCCACCGTGTTTGCGCCGGCTTTGCGTTGGTCGGGGATCGGCTCGATCTGCTCGGAGTGTAACGAGGACTCCCTTTCCTCGTCAACCCTGCCGCGAAGTGCTCGTCTCTTTGCCAAGGTTTTTTCCTGCCCCCCGGAGAATCGAGAGCTGGATGACCCCGCGCGGTTCCCGGTCGAGGGGGAGATGATCCCCATTCCCTAGACTCTCTCGGCAAAAGACTCGCTAGCAAGCGTTCAATCAGATCAGGCATTTCTATCGTCACGAAGCGGTCCGGACCTATCGGGCATTGCACACCGTGACTAACAAACGGTCTCTTTAGCCTTCCAACTCGGTCTCGGAGAGAGTCATGACGATCAAGACCGTGCTCGATCTAGTGCGACCGTCATCTGCGCTGATTCTTCTCTTTGTGGCAATTTTGGGATGCTCACAGGATTTCGCAGGACCTGACGACGATCCGAGTGCAGGCTCAACGGAAGCAGCGGATACGGATTCCTTCTCACTGGAATCGACGGGCAGGTTAACGGCGGTGGGGGACAAGACAAATTCCGCATCAAGGTTTGGGACAAGGCGACAGAGGATGTTCTCTATGACAACAAGAGGGGCGAGAGTGACACTGGCAGCGCCGCGACCGAGCTAGATGGCGGTAGCATCGTGATTCACAAGTCAAACTGAGAGGTATCCTGTGGGCTCCTTACGAAGTGGTTACCTGGGATTCATCGCGGCCCTGCTGACTGGTTCCGCTGCCTGCAATACTACTGACTCTCCCCTCGGGCCGGCATTGTCCCCAGAGCCACCGATTTATCAAATCGTCGACGGTGCTCATGGCGGCCCTAACCCGCACTTTTTCTTCCTGGCGCCGATACAGCCGGATCCCACGTTCTCGGGCACGTTCGACCCCGCCCTGTCTCCGACCGTGAGGATCTGTGCCCTCGCGGGGTCGATCTGCAGCGGTCCCGACGTCTCTACGTTCAGCATGACCAGCACGCCACCCATCGTCATCGATCCGGTGGGGGAGAACTATCAGGTGAAATGGGACACCGGCGGGCTCGGTCTTCTGACCAGTGTGGATTACCGGATTCAGGTCTTCGTGGACAGCGTGCTCCTCGGCTTCGCTGATGTCGACGTCGTACTCGATAACAAGGGGCTCAAGGGCGTGCCCACGGGGTTCGTCGGGTTGGTCCGCAACAAGTCGTTACAGATCAAGTTCCGGATCGAGACTGGGATTGTGGGGCAGGTGACGGTGTCACCGTCCACGGCCACGATCCTGGCCGGGGAGACGCAGCAGTTCACGGCCACGCTTACCGATCTGCACGGAAATCCGCTCTCGGGCCCGCCGATTACGTGGGCCAGCGACAACACCGGCATAGCGACAGTGGACGGTAACGGCCTAGCGACAGCCGAGAGTGAGGGAACGACCACGATCACCGCCCTGAGCCAGAACATCAGCGGGACTGCAACCTTGACTATCGCCGAGTTCTCTTCCATCAGCGCAGGTGGTAGTCACAGTTGCGGCGTAACGCCTTCCGGCACGGCCTTCTGCTGGGGACTAAACGCGCATGGTCAGCTTGGTGACGGGACGAACACGGACAGCAATGGGCCCGTTCAGGTAGTGGGAAACTCCGTGTTCGTCACCGTGAATGCGGGCGGAAGTCATACTTGTGGACTGACCACCTCCGGCACCGCCTATTGCTGGGGCCGCAACCAGGCGGGTCAGCTAGGCGATGGCACGAACTTCGACAGCAACAGCCCGGTCGCCGTGGTGACGGGCCCTCCTCTGGTCTCTCTGACCACAGGTAATTTCCACACTTGCGGAGTCGCGACTACTGGGGATGGCTATTGCTGGGGGGCCAACTCCTATGGCCAGCTCGGCACCGGGATGAACAACGACAGCAACGTCCCTGTCCCTGTCTCGGGAAGCCTCGCGTTCGATTTCATTAGTGCGGGCGGGAGCGACGGGCATAGTTGCGGTAAAACGGCCACCGGGGAGCTCTACTGCTGGGGGAACAACGCCTATGGGCAATTAGGCGACGGTACGATCACGGACAGCAACGTGCCGGTGGCAGTCTTCGGGAGTCAGAGCTTTGTCTCCGTGAACTCGAGCGGCCACAGCCACAGCTGTGGGCTGACAGGTAGCGGGGCGATCTACTGCTGGGGCTTCAACGGCTACAATCAGCTTGGCGATGGAACGAATATCCGAAGCAGCGTACCCGTGGAAGTCGTGGGTGGGCACACGTTCGCTTCTGTGAACACCGGTGGCCATCACAGCTGCGGGGTGACCACCGCTGGGGCGGTCTACTGCTGGGGACACAACGCCTACGGCGATCTAGGCCGCGGCACGAATACCAATGGCGAGGGAATGCCGCTGGAGGTCTCTGGGAGCCACACCTTCGCCTCTGTGGCCGCAGGTTCATTGCACAGCTGCGGCGTTGACACGGCCGGTTCAGTCTACTGCTGGGGATACAACGCATCAGGCCAGCTCGGCAGTGGCACGAACACGGACAGCAACGTGCCGGTGGCGGTGGGTCTGCCCTGACCGGGCGGACCCGAAAGGTTCGGGGGCTCTCGTGAAAGGAATGAGGAGGAGCCGGATGTGCAGCCGATCAGGTCGCTGGGGCGCTTCTCTTGCGGTTCTTCTCTTCCTCGCCGTGCCCGTCGCGGCGCAGCAGAGTGTTGGGGAAGAGAAGGTCCGGATCGAGCGCGCAGACCAACTGCCACGGCACACCTATCCCGTACGCCAGTCGGCGACCGCGCTCGTAGAGGATGATGCGCAATTCGGGATCTTTGCCGAGACCCTGGAGGCGGACCTTCGAAGCGATCTCGCGAAGTACGAGATCACAGACCGCTCCACTCTCAAGGAGTATTACGGCACACTCGGCTCTCTCGCTCTGATCGAGGGCGACTACGCCAGCGCCATCATCTATGCGGAGAGGATCCGCTCAATCGAGGACAAGCCCGCCTTGAGGATCCTGGCGGGCACCCTCGAGCGGGCGCTCGCCGAGGCCGCCGCCGCTCCCGTGAGCTATCAAGAGCAAGCGTTCGAAGATGCCTACCGGAAGGTCATCTCAGGCTTGCCCTACGAGCAGGTCCAGGCCGAACTCAAGACCCTCAAAGGAATGACCGAGATCATGTCCCCCGGTATCACCCTGGGGTTCATCCAAGGCCAGGTCGAGCCAGCGGCGAAGAGCGGTGAGATCTCCCGGGAACTCGCAAACCTGGTCGTGCAGGCACGGCTTACGATCGAGGTCCTCGAGCCGTTTCGAGAGGAGATAGTTGCCGTCCTCGGGGAGACGATCGCCGCTCATACGATCCAGAAGCCCGACATCTGGGCTGCGCGCGACGCCTCCCTCGAAGGTCGGGTCGACCTCACTCCCGTCGTGATCGGGATCTGGGACAGCGGGGTCGACGTGCTGCTCTTCCAGGATCGCCTCTTCGTGAACGCGGCGGAGATTCCGGACAACGGCCTGGACGACGACAGGAACGGGTTTCCGGATGACGTGCACGGGATTGCCTATGATCTGCGGGGAGGGAAAACAACGGGTTCCCTCATCGCTCTCTCCTACGGTGAGGATGACGAAGCGAAATTCCGCCGCTATTTAAAGGGGGTCGTGGACCTCCAGGCGGGAATCGATACACCTGCCGCCAGCGAGTTCCGCCGCCTCGCCGCCGAGATCGAGCCCGAGGAGTTTCGTCCCTTCTTCGAGGGTTTCCTCCAGTACGCGAACTATGCCCACGGGACTCACGTAGCCGGGATCGCGGCCAGGGACAATCCCGCGGCGCGCGTCCTGGTGAGTCGAATCACATTCGACCATCGCCTGGTCCCGGAATTACCAACGATGGAGCTGTCCGAGGCGTTGGCGCGATCGTATCGAGAGGCCGTCGCCTATTTCCGCGATCATGGGGTCCGGGTCGTCAACATGAGCTGGGGGACAACCCCGGAGTACTACGAGACTGCGCTCGAGGCCAATAACGCGGGTGGGACCGGTGAAGAGAGAAGGGCACTGGCCCGGCGGCTCTTCGACGTGGAATCATCGGGCCTGCACGAGGCGATGATTTCGGCACCGGAGATCCTCTTCGTTACCGCCGCTGGGAATACGGACGGGGATAACCGATTCGTCGAAGATATGCCGTCGTCGTTCGACCTGCCCAACCTGGTCACCGCCGCGGCCGTGGACCGCGCTGGCGACGAGGCAGCCTTCACGAGTTATGGCAAAGTAGAAGTCTATGCGAACGGGTACGAGGTCGAGAGCTACCTGCCGGGTGGCGAGATCCATGCCCTGAGTGGCACCAGCATGGCGTCGCCCCAGGTGGTGAACCTGGCGGCCAAGCTTCTGGCGGTGTACCCGGATCTTACTGTATCCCAGCTTCGCAAGGCTATCATCGAGGGCGCCGAGGAAAAGGCGATCGGCGAGGAGAAGACCATTCGCCTCGTGAACCCGAAGCAGTCGTTCGAGGTCCTCGCCGAGAGACTCACTTCGGCGGAGTAGCGGGTGAGCGTTGTCTTCGTCAAAGGGATCATGCTGTTAGCACGTCGATGCCGAAGGTGAGCCGGCTCGGGTCGCTGTCCTTCGTACTGTTCCTCGCCGTCCCGGCATCATCGGTTCTCGCTCAAACTCCGACCAGGCCCAGCCCCGACTCTCTGTACAACGCGTACATGAACTTCGCCTCGCTGGTCCGGGGCGGGTCGGTTCAGGCCCACTGGATGCAGGACGGAAGCAGCTTCTGGTACGCGGATGGTGCGCCGGACAGCACGATCATCTACAAGGTCGATCCGGAGGCCAACACCCGCGTTCCCCTGATCGATCCCGAGGGACTGCGCCGGGCGCTGACCCCTCTGCTCGGGCACGAGTCGCCCGGCCGCGGGCTTCCCTTCGAGACGTTCGAGTTCCTGGATGATGAGAAGAGCGTCAAGTTCACGGTCGAGGGGAAGGAGTACGTCCTACGGCTGGATACATACGACGTCGGCTCGTCTCCGGCGGTCGACGAGATCGACGCGATTCCGCCCGCCGTTCCCAGGTTTCCGGACTGGCCCGCGAGATTGGAATTGCCTTCCCCCGATGGTCGCTGGGTGCTGGTGAGTCAGAACGAGAACCTCTGGCTCCGTTCCATCTCCGGTGGCCGCGCCGTTCAATTAACCTCGGACGGGGACGAGGGCTACGAGTGGGGGGGATTCGGCTGGTGGCCCCCCACTTGGGCCAGCTGGTCACCCGACGGAGAGAGGATCGTCGTCAAGAAAGTGGATTGGCGGAGGACTCCCAAGCTCCTCATTTCGTGTCTTGCGGACAGTAGTGAGGATGTGCGCTGGCTACGCTACCGGTCCGTGGATCAGCCGGTTCACGTCACGGAGCTGCACGTCTTGGACGTTCCCGATGGCCGATCCGTCTCGATCGATCCTGGGAACGATCCGGAACCCTATTACGTGAGTATCCTGGGGTGGCAGGCAGACGGCTCCAAGATCTTCCTTCAACGGACTTACCGGTGGTTGACGAGGGTCGAGTTGCTGGCAGCGGATCCCACTACCGGCAAGACTGAGTTGCTTTACGAAGAACGGAGCGAACTCCCCATCAACCCTCAGTTCACGCTGCTCGCAGATGGAAAGCGGTTCATTCGGCTGTCTCCATACCCAAGTCAGTCGGACTACACCGGAACCGCCCGACTCTATCTCCATGACATCGACGGCGGGCTGATCCGTGTCCTGACCCCGGACACTTTGCCCGCGGTCAGCGTCATTGGCGTGGATGAAGCCACCGGCTGGCTCTATTGGAGGGGACGCACGAGTGACCCGCGCGCCGATGCCCACCTCTACCGGGTCAGCCTGGACGGAATGGAGCTCAGGCGCCTGACCGAAGGGGAGGGTTATCACAACGTCCAACTCGCTCCCTCTAAGCGGTTCTTCATCGACAACCATAACTCGACCGCCCGCCCCCCTTCGGCAGAACTAAGAAGCGTGGAGGGGACGCTTCTCCAGACTCTCTCGACGGCCGACATCACGGATCTCGTGGAGCTAGGGTGGAGCCCTCCCGAACCATTCGTGGTCAAGGCCGCCGACGGCACCACGGACATCTTTGGCGGCCTCTACAAGCCGAACGACTTCGATCCGGAGAAGAAGTACCCGGTGATCCAGACCATCTATGCCCATCCCTTTACAGATGACGCTCCGCGCGGTTTTTCCCCGGGCTGGGGATCCGATCAGGGCCGGGCACTGGCTCAGCTAGGCTTCATCACCGTGAGGATGGATTGGCGGGGATTCCGCGGCTTTGGCACTGCGCGAGAGCCGATCTACGGCAACATCGGTCGCTACGAAGTCGCGGATCACGTGGCGGCGCTGAGGCAACTGGCCGCAGAGCGCTCCTACATGGATCTGGGCCGGGTGGGAATCTTTGGCCGGTCTTACGGAGGGTATACCGCGGTGCGCGCCATGCTGCAGGCACCGGATTTCTACAAGGTCGGCGTCGCGACATCGCCCATCACCGACCTGGCGGAGCATCCGTTCAACGAGGTCTGGATGGGCCCGATCGAGACCCATCGGGAAGCCTACGAATACGCCTCCAACATTCCCCTCGCGAAGAACCTCCAGGGCAAGCTCCTGCTGATCCACGGTACCTGCGACAGCGCGGTGCCTCTCTCCCACACGATGCGGATCATCGAGGAATTCGCCCGCGCGGGGCGGCCGTACGATCTCGTGCTCCTCCCCGGGGAAGGCCACGACTCCTTTGGCAGTCACGACGACTACTGGCTGGATGCCATCCGGCGCTATTTCGTGGAGCACCTGAAGCCTTAGCCCGCCACGGCACGAGGGGCCACGCCCCGACTCGGAGTCGAGATCCTGCCCGGAAAGCGCGATCGTTAATCAACAGCGCCAAAATCTTGACTCATTTTCTGGTCAAGGCGTGCAACGGTCGGGGGCCGGCCCGTGTCCAACGGGTCGAGAATGGCGAGCGGCGAACGGAACCGGGAGACGGGTGAGCGAGCGGGAACTCATCGAGCGCGCGCGGAACGGCGACCCTGCCGCGGAGCGGCAGATCTACGACGCGCACGTCGACCGGATCTTCCGGCTGGCGTACCGGATGTGCGGCCGCGACGACCTGGCCGAGGACTTCGTCCAGGAGACGTTCGTCAAGGCCTTCGCCGCGCTCCGCGACTTCCGCGGCGAAGCGGCGCTCTCGACGTGGCTCCACTCGATCGCGACCCGGGTGGTGCTGAACGGTCTACGGTCGGTCCGGCGCCACGAGAAGCGCACCGAGCCGCTCGAGGCGGCCGACCGGCACGAGTCGGCTCCGGAGCCGCCCGAGCCCGATCTCAAGCAGCGGCTGACCGCCGCCCTGGACGGGCTCGATGACCACTACCGGATCGTGGTCGTCATGCACGACCTGGAGGGGTACACGCACGGCGAGATCGGGTCGGCGCTCGGCATCGCCGAGGGATCGTCCAAGGCGCGCCTTTCGCGGGCGCGGGCGATGCTGCGCGAGGAGCTGGCCCCCTACGCGATGGAATGGATGGGATGAACCGAGGATGGACGGGATGATCCGATGACCGACGAGACCCGAAGCCACTCGCTTGACGAAGAGGGACCGAGCGAGCAGAAAATCGGCGAGCTGCTGCGCCGTCACGAGGGGGTTTACCACGGTCCCCCCGAGACGCCGCGCGAGTCCCTGTGGGCGCGGATCGAGGCGGAGCGCGGGACGGCGGGCGGCGAGGGCGGCGGGAAGCGCGACTGGCCGGTGATTCCGCTGGCGCGCCGTAACTGGTGGCTGGGAACGCTAGCGGTCGCCGCGGTCCTCGCGCTCGGCATCGCGCTCGGCCGGATCTCGATGCGCGAAGAGGCCGATCGGCAGGGAGCCGCGGGGCCGCCGGTGGCAACCCTCGAGGTGCCGGCGGAACGCGAACCCGAGACGGGCGCGGCGGAGGAGCCGATCGCCGAGCCTGGGGCGGAGAGCTCCGCGCCCGAGCAGCTGGCGGCCGGTCCGGAAGCCGCGGCTGTCGAGGCTGTGCCGACGACTGGGGATCAAGCCGATGCACGGCGGGTCGAGCCGGTGCGGGTCGCGCCGCAGCAGATCGTCCGCGCGGCGGCCGCCGCCGAGCCGCAGGCTCCGAGACCCGCCGCCGCTACGCCACGCGACCTCTACCAACTCGCGTCCCAGCAGATGCTGGGGCAGGCGGAAGCGCTCCTCGAACAGTACCGCGCGGACCGGGCCGCCGACCGGATCGATCCCGCGGTCGGGCGCTGGGCGCGGGACGTGCTGACGTCGACCCGGTTGCTCCTCGACTCGCCGGCGGCGGACGATCCCGGCATGCACGATCTGCTCGAGGACCTGGAGCTCGTGCTCGCGCAAATCGTCCAGCGGACCGGTCAGGCCGATCTCCTGGACGACGAGATGATCGACCGAACGATCGAAGACCGTGACCTCATGCCGCGCCTGCGCGGGGCGATCCCCGCAGGCGTCGGCGCCATCTGAACGACATCCATCACGAGGAGAGAAACGATGAGCCCCATCAAGAGCTGGACCCTGGGAGCCCTGCTGATCGTGCCTCTCATCGGCGGCCTCTCGGCCGCCACCGATCACTGGCCGCGACCCGCGGGGCAGCCGACCGCCGCGGCGGACACCCTCTATCAAGAGGCTCGCGCGGCGCTTGCCCGCAGTGACAACCGCCAGGCCGCGCGGCTCTTCCGCCGGATCGTAGAGGAGGAGCCCGATTCCGAGTACGCGCCCGACGCGCTCTACTGGCAGGCGTTCTCGCTCTATCGGGTCGGAGGCGACGACGCGCTCGACGAGGCGCTCTCCGCGCTCGACCTCCAGCGCGAGCGCTACCCCGACGCAGCGACCCGCGGTGATGCGGACGCGCTGGCGGTCCGGATCCGCGGCGTCCTGGCACGGGGCGGCGACGCCGACGCGGCGCAGCGCGTGTACGAAGTCGCGGGCGCGACGAGCGACTGCCCGGACGAGGAGTCCGACGTCCGCATCGCGGCGCTGAACGCCCTCATGGAGATGGATGCCGAGCGCGCGCTGCCGGTCCTCGAGAAGGTGCTTGCGCGCCGCGACGAGTGCTCGGCGACGCTGCGACGGAAGGCGGTCTTCATCGTCGCCGACGGCGAGTCGCCGCGGGCCACCGACATCCTGCTGGAGGTCGCGCGCACCGACCCCGACGCCGAGGTCCGGGGCCAGGCTGTTTTCTGGCTCTCGGAGGTCGACGACGAGCGCGCGGTCGATGCGCTCGAGCAGATCCTCCAGGAGTCGAGCGACAACGAGCTCCGCGAGAAGGCGCTGTTCGCGCTCTCGGAGAATGACAGCGAGCGCGCGGGGGAGATCCTGCGCCGCTACGCGCTCGACTCGGGCCAATCCGAGGAGGTCCGCGAGAAGGCGCTGTTCTGGCTCGCCGAGCGTGAGGGTGGCGGCGACGCCACGTTCCTGAGGGAGCTCTACAGCCGGGTCGAGAGCGAGTCGCTCAAGGAGAAGATCCTGTTCGCGGCGTCCGAGTCGGACGACCCCAGCGCGATCGAGTGGCTGTTCGAGATCGCGGGCGACCAGGGAGAATCGATCGAGCTCCGCAAGAAGGCGCTCTTCTGGGCGGGCGAGTCGGACGTCGAGATGGTCGGGCCGCGGCTCCTCGGCCTCTACGACCAGGTGTCGGAGCCCGAGCTCAAGGACCAACTCCTGTTCGTGTACTCCGAGCTCGACACCCCGGCCGCGATCGACGCGCTGTTCCGGATCGCCAGGACGGAGCGCGACCCCGAGCTCCAGAAGAAGGCGCTCTTCTGGCTGGGGGAGAGCGACGACCCGCGCGTGGCCGGGTTCCTCGAGGAGCTGATCAACCAGTGATGGCGCGGCCACTCAAGTCGACGTTCTCGCTGGCAGCGGGCGCGCTCCTGGCGGCCGCCGCGGCAGGCTGCGGCGCGGACCCCGCCCGCGCGCAGTCGCTCGCCGACCGCGCGGCCGAGATCGGCGACGGGGTGCTGCTCCTGTCGTACGCCGCGCGCGAGGGTGTCTGTGGGGACGGGCGGGGCAACATCCGAACGAGTCACGGCGACGACTTCTGCGAGCCGGGCCCCGTCCGCGTAGCGGCCAAGGTCCGGGGCGGCCGAATCGTCGACCTCGAGGCGTTCGTCGGTGGGCGCTGGGCCGCGCGCCCGGACGCTTTCGACCTGGGGACGATCGAGCCCGCCACGGCCGCGCGGCTTCTTCTCGACCTGGCGCGCACCGACCGCGGCGAGGCCGGGGAGGACGCGATCTTCCCGGCGACGCTGGCGCGCGGCGTGACCGTGTGGCCGGAGCTCCTCGAGGTCGCGCGCGACGCTCGTCTTCCGACCGACACCCGCCAGGACGCGACCTTCTGGCTGGGCCAGATGGCGGGCGACGCGATCGCCGGGGACCTGGAGGACCTGACCGCCGACCAGCGAGTCGACCTCGAGGTCCGCGAGGCGGCGGTGTTCGCGCTCTCCGAGCTCGACAGCGACGCGGGCTTCGAGGCGCTGGTCCGGATCGCCCGCGGCGACGGCGACCCGCGCCTCCGCGAGAAGGCGTTCTTCTGGCTCGCCGACTCCGACGACCCCCGCGCGCTGGCCGTGTTCGAGGAGATCCTGGCCGGAAGCTGAGGCCGCGCCCTTCGGCGGAAGCCCGTCTTGAAACCTGTTCGTGTTCCTCCCCGTAAACAGAGGCAGGCCGCTCACGACTCGCTCGACTCATCCCGGGAGGTTCCCCGTGCGAGGCCTCGCCGTCGCGCTGATCCTCGCTCTCGGCTCGCCGACTTCGGCCTCGAGCCAGGCGCCGGTCTGCGGACCCATCGACCTCGGGGCGCCGATTCCGCGGTCTGAGCGGACGCAGATCCTCGTCCTAGGCAGCCAGCACCTCCGCCGGATCGAGTCCTTCGACCGGGCCACGCTCGACTCGCTTCTCGACGCGCTCGAGGCGTGGGAGCCCGCGGCGATCGGCGTCGAAGCACTTTCCCCTGCCGTGATCGCGGCCATGGAGTCGCGCCCGGTCTACGAGCCGGCGCTGGAGGCGTTCGCCGCTGAAGCGCTCGCCGGGGGACGGCTTGCGCGCGATCATCTCGGAATCACGTGGCCGGAGGCCATGCGGGCCGCGGACTCGCTCTACGGCGAGCTGGACGCTCTCCTCCCCGGGCAACGGGCTACCCTGCGGCGCGAGCTTGTTCCGATCCTGCTCGCGGCCTACGACCTCGACAACGCGGCGCTACAGTGGTCGTACATTGCTGCCGAGCCCGGCACGGAGGGGTCCGCCCTCCCCGACACGCTGCGGTCGTTCTTCGAGAAACGGCTGCGGGCCTCCAACGAGACCGCCGCAATCGGGCTTGCGCTCGCCGGCCGTCTCGGGCTCGCTCGCGTTCATCCGCTCGACGACCATTTTGAGACCGCCCTCTTTCTCGCGATCGCGGACGATCTGTCGTCGGAGCTTGAAATGAGCGAAGCCTACCGCGAGCTGGTCGAGAGCGGTGCGCTGGAGGAATCCGAAAAGGATCTACGCGAGGTCCACGCGACAGGCGACCTCCTTCCGTTCTACCTGGCCCTCAACGCCCCGGGCGCGCTCCAGAAGGACGTCGACCTCCAGTGGAAGTTCTTCTTCCGAACACGACTTCCGTCCGGCCTCGATCGCTATCGCGTTGCCCTCTGGGAAGTGCGAAACCTCGCCATGGCGGCTCACGTGCGTCGGATGACCGCCCCGCTTCGTGGTGAGCGAGTGTTGGTCATCGTCGGTGCCTCGCACAAGCCGTTCCTGGATGCGTACCTGGCGTGCGGAATGGACGTGGAGATCGTGCATCTGCGGGAGGTCGTCGGACGGCAGCCATGAAGGCATGGAGCTCGCCGGAGACGGCCACCGCGCTTCGCGTCAGCCGGGCGAGCCGGGTCCCGCGCGCGGGCTCGACGCGCGACGGGACCGGCCGCCACTGCGATTCTGAGGAGGCTTAGGGTCGAACGTTGATGTTGCCGAAAATCGGGTGCGGGCCGAAGGTCGGGTTCGGCGGGTTCACGCTCGCGCAGAAGGCCTCGTTCGCGGCCTCGTTTCCGAGCGCGCCACCGGTCACGATGGGGAGCCTGCGCTCGTGGTCGAGGGCCGTCGACGGCCTGCAACCCGCGCGCCACCTCATTACCTTTTCGCCGATCCTTTCGTCATCCGTGAGCCCGCGGGCATTCCTGAAGGGAAGAGACGCCTTGGCAGAACCGTCCCGTTCCGCTGAGCGGGCATCACACCGCGAAATCCACCGGACCGAAACCATCGGCTGGCTCCGCGCCGCGGTGCTCGGGGCCAACGACGGCCTCATTTCCACCGGTAGCCTGGTCGTTGGCGTCGCGGCCGCGGACCCGGCTCCAGGGGCCGTCTTCATCGCCGCCCTCGCAGGGCTCGTGGCCGGGGCCCTCTCCATGGCCGCCGGCGAGTACGTATCCGTCAGCTCGCAGTCCGACACCGAGCGCGCCGATCTCGCCCGGGAACGCAAGGAGCTCGCGACCATGCCGGAGGCCGAACACGCCGAGCTCACCGGGATCTACGTCGCCCGCGGTCTCGCCCCTGAGCTCGCGGCCCAGGTGGCTCAGCAGCTGGCCGCCCACGACGCCCTCGGGGCGCATGCCCGTGACGAGCTGGGAATTCACGCGGCGACGCGCGCCCGGCCGCTTCAGGCCGCCTTCGCTTCCGCCGCGGCCTTTGCGTTGGGGGCTGCTCCACCGCTCCTGCTGGCCGCCCTCTGGCCTCCCGCCACTCTCAGCCCGGTCGTCATGGGGAGCTCCCTCCTTCTTCTGGCGATCCTCGGTGCCGCCGCGGCGCGATTGGGCGGCGCGCCGCTCGCGACCGGCGCCTTCCGGGTCACCCTATGGGGAGCGGTCGCGATGGCCGCGACCACCCTCGTAGGCCGGCTCTTCGGCGCTGTTGGCTAGCCACCCGTGCCCGGGCGTTGGGGGTTTGGCTCGCGAGGTCCGCAGCCTCAGAGTGAGAACGAGGCCACGAAGTCGGCGATGGCCCGGCTGGTTGCGAGGTCGGGGGACTCGGCGCCGAACACGGGATCGAAGTCGACTGGCGAACCGGGCCAGACGTGGCCGCCGCCCACGATTTCGTACCACTGAACGTCGACCCCGGCCTCGCACGCCGACCAGTCGTGGAGGCGGACGTTGGTGAGGTCGCCGTCGCCGCCGTCGGGGAGCTCGGAGAGAGCCGCACCGTCCGCGCAGCCGTCGAAGTCGGCCCAGATCGATGTCGTCGTCTGGATCGAGATCGTATTGGCGAACGCGCCCTGCTCGCCCGCAGCCGGGAGAACCTCGTCCTCGCTGCCGTGGACGAAGAGCCAGGGCACCTTGCGGGTCGGCTCGCAGCCGATCGCGACCTGCTCGATCATCGTCGCGGCCACGCTGGCGAAGGCGGCGATCCGGTCCGGGATCTCGCACGCGAGGAAATGGGCGAGCAACGCGCCCTGGGAGAACCCGGCCGCCCACACGCGTCGCGAGTCGACCGGCAGCGAGCCTGCCAGGTCATCCAACAGGTCCTCGACGAAACGCACGTCGTCGATCCCGCCGCGCGCCGCGTTCGTGCACGCCGTGCACCCGATGGCCCAGTCCTGGTCGCGGCTCTCGGGGTAGGCGACTGCGAACCCGCGCTGGTCGGCGATCGCGTCGAAGCCGGTCAGCGCGCGCATGTTCCCGCGCGGGACGCCGTGAAAGACAAGGAGTACGGGCAGAGCGCTCGTTCCGTTCCAGCCACTCGGGACGTGGAGCGAGTAGCCGCGGATCCCCCCGGAGGACGCGACCAGGAGTTGATAGTCTCCCGGCACTGTGATCTGCGGGTTCTCGACGGGACCGGCGGGACCGCCCCCTCCACCGCCGCAGGCGAGCGAGAGCGATAGCATGCCCAGGATGGCGAAGGTCCTCACGCCAGGTAAACTTCCCCCGTCGCCCTGGACGTTTGTTCGCTGACCAAACGGTCGTGCGATACGTTTCGCGCACGGCCTTCGTCATCCCGTAAGCGACCCATCGCATCCAACCCCGACGACTCTGGAGGTCCCATGCGATCGATCCTGGTTCCTGCAGCCCTCGTGACCTTCGCGCTCGCGGCGCTCTCGGCCCCCGCCGCGCGCGCCCAGGCGCCCGCCGACTCGGCCGCCATCCGCGCCACCGCGCTCGACTACATCGAGGGCTGGTACTCGGGCGACGCCGAGCGGATGGCGCGCGCCGTCCACCCCGAGCTCGTCAAGCGCATCGTCGTGATCAACCCCGACACCGGCGAGCCCTTCATCGACACCATGGGCGCGGGCAAGCTCGTCGAGGGGGCCCGCGCGGCCTACGGCAAGCAGACTCCGGAGGACCAGCGCCGGACCGACGTCACGATCCTCGACATCTTCGGCAACGCCGCCACCGTCAAGATCGACGCGGGGGGGTGGATCGACTACCTGCACCTGGCGAAGATGGACGACCGGTGGACGATCGTGAACGTGTTGTGGGAGCGGCGCCAGTAGAACCCCTCAACGGCGAAGCCCGTTTGACAGGCCGGTCGGAGGCGTGTATCACAAGGGGGGTCGAGTTATTCACCGCTTTCAAGGAGGACACCATGATTCGCGTAACGACACTCGTCTTCTTCCTGACATCGATCGCGGTTCCGGCCGCCGTCCTCGGGCAGGACAGCACGGCCGTTGCGGTGGAGACCACGGGCGAGATGGGATCCCACGCCTTCATCCTCAATGATGCCATCACGTTCGAGCCGTTCGAGGTGCCAGGTTTCGACTCCGGCCTCCAGCTCGCCGTCATTCACGGGGACCCGATGGCCGAGTCCGGCGACTACACGGTCCGGCTCATCCTCCCGGACGGCTACCGCTTCCCGGCCCATTTCCATCCGATGGCCGAGCACGCGACCGTCCTCCGCGGGACGCTCCTGATCGCGATGGGGACCGACGTGAATCCCGACGCGCTCGAGGAATACTCGCCCGGCGCATTCCTCTACTTCCCGCCGGAGCAGCCCCACTACGGGGGCGCGACAGGCGAGACCGTGCTCCAGCTGCACGGCAAGGCGCCGTTCAAGATCGTCCTCGCGAATACGGGCAGCTGAAGAGCGTCGCGCAGATCCGCTCTGTGGCGGGAGCGGGAGTCGCCGCCGCCATCTTCTGGACCTCGACAGGGGTTCTGCCCGCCCAGGCCCCGGCGGCGCGCCCCGCCCGCACGGTCGCGCTCACGTTCGACGACCTGCCGGTGACCGCGGTCGACGGCGGGTGCGACGCGGACGTCGCGCGCGAGGTCACGCGGAAGATCCTCGAGGTCCTCGCCCGCGAGGCGGCGCCCGCGACCGGCTTCGTGAACGCGAGCCGGACGTGCGGAGCGCCCGCGGGCGATCTCCGCGACCCGATCCTCGAAGCGTGGCTCGATGGCGGGCACGACCTCGGGAACCACACCTGGTCGCACCCGGACCTCGTCCGGATCCCGCTCGCCGCGTATCTGGAGGACGTGGGGAAGGGGGCGGCAACGGTCGACTCGCTCCTCTGCGCGCGCGGCCGGCGGCTCGTCTGGTTCCGTCATCCTTTCCTGCACGCCGGTGACACCGCGGCCAAGAAGGCCGGTCTCGCGCGATACCTCGAAGAGAGCAGCTGGCGGGTCGCGCCCGTCACGGTCGACAACCAGGAATGGGTGTACGCTTATGTCTACCACCGGGCGCTGGAGCGCGGCGACTCGGCGCTCGCCCGCCGGGTGACGAGCGCGTACCTCGACCACATCGATAGCGCGTTCGCGTACTTCGAGGTGCGTTCCCGCGAGGTCCTGGGCCGGGAGATCCCGCAGGTGCTCCTCCTCCATGCCAACCGGCTGAACGCCGACCAGATCGGGCCGCTACTCGACCGGATCCGCGCGCGAGGGTACCGTTTCGTCCGCCTCGAGGAGGTGCTCGGCGACCCGGCCTACGAGCGGGACGACCCCTATCTCGGACGCGGGGGGCCGTCGTGGATCGAGCGCTGGGCGGTCGCGAACGGAGGCGAGGCGCGGCAGGGTCCGCGCGAGCATCCGTGGGTGGCCGAGTTTTACGACCGGCTGCGGAGCGCGCGCTGATCATCGCGCGGCGCGGCTCCCCGCCGCAAACCGTCAGCAAGGAGGACCTGCGCATGATGAAACCGACCCGGAACCTCGGCATGCTGTTGCTCGGCGTTTGGCTCATCCTGACCGGTCTGATCCCGCTCCTGAACCTGGCCTCCTCCGGGCTCGTCACGCTCCTCGCCGTCCTTGCCATCGCCGCGGGAGCGCTGATCCTGATCGGGCGCTAGTGTGCGCGGGGCGCGAGGCCGCTGTGCGGCCTCGCCGATCTCAACCTCGTCGCGTCCTGGGCGGACGCCACTCGCGCGTCCAGGAATGCGAGGAGGACGAAAAACGTGAGGAGCGATCGCATCCCGAGGGCGCTCAAGATGGACGAGGGAGCACCTTCGACCCGCCTCAGGTGATCAGCGGATTCCGGACCGTCACGTTGGGGAATCGCGTGAAGTCCCGATCGGCCGACCACAGCTCCCGAACCCCATGATGCTCGCACAACGCCGCGACGCGGGCGTCGTGCACCATGGCGCCTGCGACAAATCCGCTCTCGAGGGCCTGGCGTAGGGACACCCAGTATCCGTGGGACTCGGAGAGCAGCGTCAGGCTCGGCGCCTCGAGCCAGGCGTCCACCTGCTCCAATGCGATCGGGAGTGGCGTGGGCGGGCGGTAGATCCGGGGATGGGTCACGATCGCGAGGAACTCGTGAAGGCAGGACCAGGGGATGGCCCACGGCGCCGGTTCGCGAGCCAGCCCGCCGAGGCATCGGAACGCGGCTTCGTGCCACGGGGAGTCTTCGCGGTGGGCGTAGACGAGGAGGTTCGTTTCGACGGCGATCACTCGCCAGGGTCTTCGTAGATCCGACGGCGGATCTTCTCCCACGACCCGCCATCCAGGTCCGGATCCACTCCCTCGCCAGGGAAAGTGACCTTCCGTAACTCGAATTCCTTGCGCTCCGAGCGCTCGCCCACAATTCTGCGCAGCCCTTCCTCGACGAGGGCCCTGAGCGTCGTCCCCTCGCGCTGGGCGACCCGTCGGGCATCGGTTAGGAGGGTGTCAGCAATCTCGACGGTCGTCTTCATATGGGAGTATGTATCAGCCATACATCGAGGTCAAGAGTCTCTCGGGATCGGAGCTTGCTTTTCTCTCACCTTCGCCCCAGCTTAGTTAGGAATACGGGATAAATCTAACTACACTGGCACCGTAGTTAGGAATCGCCTGAGGCGCAGAAAACGAACGCGAAGGGGGATGAGATGCCCGGACGCCGAGTGTCGCTGACCTGGGAGTACGACCCGACCATCTACGCGCCCGCCAAGCACAGGCGGGCGTGCAGATATGAGGCATTCATCCCCGCCCCCCTCATGGGCTTGCCACTCAGCCTCGAGGCCAGGGTTGCCGGGGTGGTATCGGAGGCCGAGGCCGCCATCCGGGGGCTCAACGATACGGCGCGGCCCGGACTTGCGCCGCTCGCGCGCCTGCTGCTGCGAACCGAGTCCATCGCGTCCTCCAAGGTGGAGGGGATGCAGCTCGGCGTCCGCGAGCTGGCGCGCGCCGAGGCCCGACTCGAGGTTGGCGGCAAGGCCGGCGGCACCGCAGTGGAGGTGCTGGCGAACATCGACGCGATGGAGCTGGCGGTGCACGAGGCTGCGGGGATGGAGCGGTTCAGCGTGAACGAGATCATCGCGATCCATCGACGACTGATGGAAAAAGCGTCCAATGCGCGCATCGCGGGACAGATCCGGACTCGCCAGAACTGGATCGGCGGGAACGACTACAACCCGTGCGGCGCCGACTTTGTCCCGCCACCGCCCGAGTACGTCGCCGAGCTCCTGGCGGACCTGTGCGACGCGGTCAACGACGACCTGCTCCCCCCGATCGTTCAGGCGGCCCTTGTCCACGCCCAGTTCGAGACGATCCACCCGTTCGATGACGGCAACGGCCGCACGGGCCGGGCCTTGATCCACGTGGTCCTGCGGCGGCGCAATGTCGCGCCTACGTACGTGCCACCGATCAGCGTGCGTCTGGCAACGGCGCGGGACTCTTACATCGCCGGCCTCATGGGGTTTCGCGCGGATCGCGTCGGCGAATGGATCGAGCAGTTCGCTGCGGCGGCGGCGGGTGCCGCCCACCTGGCGACGGCGTACCTCCGGG
This sequence comes from Gemmatimonadota bacterium, assembly GCA_035633635.1. Classification (GTDB taxonomy): domain Bacteria; phylum Gemmatimonadota; class Gemmatimonadetes; order JACCXV01; family JAHWKZ01; genus JAICNR01. Next base: position 19,058 of record DASQEN010000028.1, read on the forward strand.
CTGTTCGCGAGCTGGGTGCGCGGTGGCGCGCGCACCTCGCCGCCTCCGCGACCGCGCCGCGCGCCGACGCGGCCGCGTGGGCGGTGCTCGAGGTCCTGCCCGCTCATCCCATCATCACCGCGCCCGTGGCCGCTGCGGCGACCGGGCGATCGAAGCCGTCGATCTATCAGGCCCTGAGGGAACTGCAGGGGGTCGGCGTGCTGGCGCCGTTGTCGGAGTCGTCACGGAATCGATCCTGGGAGGCCGTCGGACTGCTTGATCTGCTCGCGGGACTGGAGGCCGGTGAACTGCCGGCGACGAGGAAGCCCGCCCCGTGACCGTCTTCGGCGCACCGGAGTACGCCGGCCATGAGCTGGTGCTCCACGGAAGCGATCCGGCGGTGGGCCTCCGCGCCATCATTGCCATCCACGACACGAGCCTGGGCCCGGCCGTCGGCGGTTGCCGCATGTGGCCCTACGAGTCCGACGAGGCCGCCCTGCGGGACGTGCTGCGCCTGTCGCGCGCCATGACCTACAAGTGCGCACTGGCGGGGCTCCCGTTCGGGGGCGGCAAGTCCGTCATCCTGGGGGACCCTCGCGCGGACAAGAGCGATTCGCTGCTCGAGCGTTTCGGCCGGCTCGTCGATCTGCTGGGCGGCATCTACCGCGTGGGCGAGGACGTGGGGATCGGCAGCGCGGACGTTGAGGTGATGGCGCGCGCGACCCGGCACGTGGCGGGAATCCGACAGGGGGAGCACGCCAGCGGGGATCCGTCGCCGTTCACCGCCCGGGGAGTGCTGGTCGGCATGCGGATCGCCGTCCATCACCAGCTCGGGCGCCGGGACCTGAAGGGCCTGCGAATCGCGGTCCAGGGCGTGGGGTCTGTGGGCGCGGAGCTGTGCCGGCTGCTCCACACCGAGGGTGCCACGCTCGTGGTCGCGGACCGCGATCCGCAACGAGCGCGGTACGCAACAGAGTCGTGGGGGGCTGAGACGGTTCCTCCCGAAGCGATCTGGGAGGCGCCGGTCGACGTCTTCGCGCCATGCGCGCTCGGCGCGGTTCTCGACGACCGGACGATTCCCCGGCTCCGGGCGAGCGTGGTGGCGGGCGCGGCCAACGACCAGCTCGCCGAGAACCGCCACGGGGACGAGCTGCGGCGACGCCAGATCCTGTACGCCCCTGACTACGTGATCAACGCGGGAGGCGTGATCAACGGCAGCGGCGAGATCCTCGGGCATTACGATCCCGCGGAAGCGTGGCGGCGGGTCGAGCGCATAGGCCCGCGTCTCGAGGAGATCCTGCGGCTATCCGATCTAGAGGGCGTGGCCCCGAACCGGGTGGCGGACGCGATGGCAGAGAAGATCCTGGCCGCCGCCCGCTGAAGAAGGTCTCTGGTGAGAAAGTCGCTCGCCCGTAAGGCGCGGAATCGTTAACGTCAGGAGACTTATGCCTGAACTCACCGCGGTCTTTCAGAAGGTGCCCGAGGGCTACATCGGCTTTGTGCAGGAGCTCCCGGGGGCCAACACGCAAGGGGCAACGCTTGAGGAGGCTCGGGCGAATCTCGCCGAGGCCGTCCAGTTGATCTTGGAGGCAAACCGAGCAAGTGGGTGTAATCCGCCGGAGCAGTCCCCGTATTCGGACTGATCGCTTCTTCCCGATGGAGAATCACGCGGGCGCCGTTTCGCTCGATCACCACGACTTCCCCGGCGACGACCTCATCGAGGATCCGGAACCAATACTGGTCAAAGACAGCGCTCCTCGACCAGCTCTTCTAGGACCAGGCGCGTCTTGGGGAGAAGTTGGGACTCGTCGAAATACTCGGTGACGATCGCTAGCGCCTCCTCGGTGGTCGAAACGTTGAGGTAGCGCAGCAGGTAGCGTACGTCGTCCAGATCGTGGAACTCCTCTCCCAGGCGCAACGAGGCGCATTTCATCGCCAGCAGATAGCGTGGGTGTGCGATGAATACTTTGAGGTGTCCGAACTCCAGAAATCGATCGAATTCACCGCGCGGACTGAGGTAGCCTTTGACCGCATCGTTCAGCCAGTTGTCGGGCACGCTCGCTTTGGCTGCGACGCGGACAGCCGCCTCACGGATGAGGCGCGTGGGCTTGAACAGAGCGTCCACGTCTTTCGTTGCCTCGCGAGCGTCGAAGACGATGCACATCACGGCTCCACCCACGAGATAGAGCTCGCCTTCGACATCCTGCGCGGCGAGCTCCGCGTCGAGCAGCTCGAGCAGGCGCCGGATGTCGGCCCTCGTCAGTCCGGTCAATGGGCTCACCCGATCAAACGCGATCACCGACCGTCGAGTCAACAAAAATGTTGCGGCGCTTGAACGCGACCGGAGCCGCCCGCAGCAGATGCGGGCGCAGGCGGCGGAACGGCACGGCGAAGTACGGCTCCGTGAGCGGCTCCACGTCGCCAACCCACGGCGGTGGGGCCTCGCCCTTCTGATACGAAGCCTGCTCGACCATGGCGGCGACGTAGTTCTGCAGCAAGGGAGACACACCCTCGAGATCGACGTCGGCGACGGCGTCCGCGAACTGGGTCGGCGCCAGGCTGGACAGAAGGTCGTTGAGCTCGGCCAGCGCGAAGCGGTGGTCGTCCCCGTCGCGCAGCGCACGAGCGACCTTGCGGAACCGGGTCCGGGCCGGTGGCAGCACGCGCGAGAGCACGTAGCTCGACACGTCCAGCCCGGCACGCCGGGCGAGGCGCTTGAGATCCGTCTTCTCAGCCGGCGTCACGCGGACCTGGAGCTGCTGGGACTTGGTGGCCATGCGGGAGAGGATACGATCGAGGACTCGGAATGTCAATACGTATGTATTTACACCACCAGATGAGCGTCGTCCTGAGCGCCTTGAATGACCGTGCCCTCGCGGCCTGCGGACTCCACTGGACTGATGAGGCCGCTCGCATATGTTGGTCCCTTGAGAAGCATCGAACCTGGCTTCGCTACTGTGAACCCCCGGCAATCCTACCTTAATGCACCAAGTGGAGACCGTCCGTGAAGCCATTTACCACCATCGCCGTTGTCGTGTTCTCGCTAGTCGCCTTGCTGCAATTGCTTCGCTTCGTTTCGGGTTGGGAAGTGACCGTGAATGGAATTGTCATTCCCGTCTGGGCGAGCGGGATCGCGTTCGTGATCGCCGCCGCACTTGCGGCCATGGTTTGGCGTGAGGCGCGCCGTTGAGCCTGATTGAAATGCCTGTCTATTGACCCCTCTCCTCAGCCGCTCCGCTATCATCGTAACGCCGCGCGGACACGGACCTTTCTCTTGCCCAGTTCCTCAACGAGTATTTCCTTGAATTACGGGGCAGCTGTCACGACCCGCCTCGATCCCGCCCTCCACAATGCAACGTTGAGAATCCGACCTCCGGCGAAATGAGATTGACGTGACGGAACACGAGTGCGGCCTTCTGGGTCGCCTAGTTCGCGAGCCGCTGGTGCATTTCCTGGTTCTCGGCGCCGGGGTGTTCGTGCTCCAGGCGCTGGTGAACCCGGGGGCCGTGACCCGGCGCACCACCCAGATCGACGTCGGCCCAGACGAGTTGGCGTGGATCACCACGACGTGGCTCCAGCAATATCGCCGGCCGCCCAGCGAGTCCGAGCTGCGTGGCCTGGTGGACGACTACGTGCGCGATGAGGTGCTGTACCGCGAGGCGCTCGCGATGGGGCTGGACCGCGACGACATCATCATCAAGCGCCGCATGGTGCAGAAGATGGGTTTCCTCACCGAGGACGCGGCCACCGAGCGCCCGGCGACGCGCGCGGAGCTGGAGCGGTTCTTCACGGCCAACCCCGAGCGCTTCGGCGGCTGGTCGTACTCGGCGGCCGACGCCGCGGCGACCGACATGGTCCAGCGCGGCTACGCCGGCGGCGTGGCCATGGGTAGCGACCTACCGGCCCGCGCCGGGTCCGGCGCGCCGACCTTCATGCTGTGGGCCGCGCGCGATCCCAACAGCGCACCGCTCCAGCGCATGCAGATCGTGAAGGGCTGGCTCGACGCGTCGGGGCAGACGCACGAGCAGGTGTTCGATGTGGACTGCGCCGACGGGGGCCAGCCGGCAGCCGGCACCAACCGCTGCCCCGACAACGGCGCAACGGTGGACACGACGACCTGCGTCTTCACGGAGGACAAGGGCGACGCCGAGTTGGCCGCCTTCTGGACCGACCCCGCGTTCGATGCCACGCAGAGCGCGTTCTATTACGTGCGCGTGCTGGAGAACCCGACCTGCCGCTGGAGCACCTGGGAGTCGATCCGCACCGGCCTGGCCGCACCGGCCGACCTGGCGCCTACCCTCCAGGAGCGGGCTTACACGAGCCCGATCTGGTACACGCCGGCCAATTGAGCTTGCCGGACAGTCACGGCACCAGAAGAGCCGGGAGGCGAGCTTCCCGGCTCTTCGCGTGCACGAGCCGCCGCGGACCAAGCCAAGGCGGCCCCCAGGCGTGGCGCAATTGATTGCGTTCGCTACCTGGCCTTGTCAGCAGCGGATGCTTCAAGGCGTTCAGCGAGCCACACTTTGATAATGGATTGCCGGGTAACGCCGATCTTTCCTGCCTCTCGATCCAGTGACTCACTCATCCACGTAGGAAAATCGACATTCACGCGCTTTTGTTCCTGTAAAACTCGCCGCGCCCTGGATACGTCCAGAGCAGCGGTGATATCAGCGCCCTCGTCAAATTGTTTGTCGAAACTCTTAGCTTTCATAGAGTGCTACCTCCTCAGTCCGTGATCGACGGACAGAAATAAGTCGAACATGGGTACCGCGGTAGGTGGTGATGGCTGACCAATGTTTCCCATTGATGAGTCCTATCACCAGATATCGTGGTTCATCTGCTGTGATTGCCGGGATTTCCAATAGCCTTGGGTCGTTCCATAACCGTTGGGCATCAATGAAGTTGATGCCGTGCTTGGTGAGATTGACCTGACTCTTGGCTTCGTCAAACTCGAACGAGAACAACACGGTATAGAAACTATACCATTATTGGGTGGATTTCAAGAGCAGCGGCTGCGCCGATCTGGCGTCGCTCGTGGGTCCGGAACGCGTCGGTGTCACGGCGGCCTTCTGGACCGTGCAACGCATCGTCTCGTTCTGGACCGCCTCGTGATGGCCAGCTTGCCCCGTCGGACGGCCGGTCCCGCTGTCTATCTTGAGAGAGAGCCACCACCCGAATCACCTGCCCTGCCTTCGCACTCAGGAGGACGAGCAGGACGCCCGCCGGCTCGCTCGGACGTGATCGAGGCGCTGACGGAGCTGCCCGAGATCAACTGGCTGGAGACCGGAACGGGTACGAGCGGCGCGTCCCGGGTAGCCGGCGGTGGCCGCGGCGTCTAGAATCCGTTCCAGGCCATGTGTCTTGCGCTCCACAGCCACGAGAAAACCGTATGCGGAATATAGTCTTGAGGCTCTTCGGCGTCGCCGTCGTCACGGCCGCGGCTGCTTGCGGCGGGACCACCGGGGCGTCGGCGGGCACGATGCCTTCGTCGCGCGACTCCACGGCCGAGCGGGCGGCGCGAGCCGACAGCGTCCGAAGCTCGTACACGCCCGCCGACGTGGAATTCATGACCGGCATGATCCACCATCATGCCCAGGCGCTCGTCATGGCGCGCATGGCTCCCACGCACGGCGCGAGCGGTTCGCTCCAGATCATGGCCGAACGGATCATCGTCGGTCAGAACGACGAGATCACGTTGATGCAGCGGTGGCTTCAGGAGCAGAACCAGCCGGTGCCGGAGCCCGGGAGCCCCGACATGGCCGCGCACGGCGAGGAGCACGCGATGCACATGCCGGGGATGCTGTCTGCCGAGCAGCTGGAAGAGCTGGGCGCGGCGCGCGGCCCCGAGTTCGACCGCATCTTCTTGACCTACATGATCCAGCACCACCAGGGCGCGATCACGATGGTGGAGGAATTGTTCGGCAGCGGCGGCGCGCAGGGGGACGCGATCTTCAAGCTCGCCTCTGACATCGCCGCCGATCAGTCCAGCGAGATCGCGCGCATGCAGTCGATGCTGCGCGAGATGTTGTTCGAGCCCGTAAGCTCACCTTGACCCTGTCGTCCGAGAATCGCCCCTCATCCCTTCAAAGGAACGGCTCATGCGCACGATTCCCCTGATGGTCCGGTCGGTCGCGCTGGCGATCGTCCTGGTTACGCTCCCCTCCTTCGCATCTTCTTCGGCCGCGCAGACCGATCCCCGTATCGGGCTTTCCCCGGGCGGGGCCGACGCCGAGCAGGCGATCTGGAACCTGCGGCTGTTGTCCGCCACGCCGGTGGCCGAGCCGTTCGTGGGCGTCTCGAACGCCGACATCGCATTCCTGGGCGACTACGCGATCCAGGGCAATTACAACGGCTACCAGTTCTGGGATATCTCGGACCCAGCCAACCCCACGTTGACCAAGGGGTACTTCTGCCCGGCGTCGCAGAACGACGTCTCGGTCTACCGGAACCTGCTCTTCGTGTCGGGCGAGGGCCTGGGCGGGCGCCTCGACTGCGGCGGCCAGGGCGTGGCCGATACGGTCAGCAGCGACCGGCTGCGCGGGCTCCGCATCTTCGACATCAGCGACATCGATAACCCGGTGAATGTCGGGAACGTGCAGACGTGCCGGGGCTCCCACACGCATACGGTGCTGGTCGATCCGAACGACGAGGCGAACGTCTACGTGTACATCTCGGGCTCGTCCCAGGTCCGCTCGCCGAACGAGCTCGCGGGATGCTCGAATGCGACGCCGGACGAGGACCCGAACAGCGCCCTCTTCCGGATCGAGGTCATCAAAGTCCCGCTGGCCCATCCCGAAGAGGCGGCGATCGTCTCCTCGCCGCGGATCTTCGACGACCTCGCGCCCGTCTCCCAGCATGGCGAGTCGGAGGCGGACATCGCCGAGCGCGAGGCGGCGCGCGCCACGGGCGGCTTCATCGTGACGGTCCAGGGTCAGGAGCAGGTCGTGCCATCGCAGTACACCACCCCGATGCTGGCCGGCATCGTCCAGGCGCGAGACGGAACCGGCGCTCCGACCGCTGCCGACAGCGCCGCGCTCCGCGAGCAGCTTCCCGCCATGGCCGCGCAGATGTTCGGCGATGGTCCCCCGACCGGTCCCACCCAGTGTCACGACATCACCGTCTACCCGGCCATCGGCCTGGCCGGCGGGGCGTGCGGTGGCTACGGCCTCTTGCTCGACATAAGTGACCCGGCCCACCCGACGCGGGTCGCCGCCGTGGCCGACTCGAACTTCTCCTACTGGCACTCCGCGACCTTCAACAACGAGGGCACCAAGCTGTTGTTCTCCGACGAGTGGGGCGGCGGCGGTGGGCCCAAGTGCCGCGCCACGGACCCCAAGGAGTGGGGGGCCGACGCGATCTTCACGCTGACCGGGCACGATCTGACCTTCGAGAGCTACTACAAGCTGCCGGCGGCGCAGACGTCCCTGGAGAACTGCGTGGCCCACAACGGATCGCTGATCCCGATCCCGGGACGCGACGTCATGGTGCAGGGGTGGTACCAGGGTGGAATCTCGGTCTTTGACTGGACCGACCCGTCGGATCCCACGGAGATCGCCTTCTTCGACCGCGGGCCGATGGACTCCACCAAGATGGTGAGTGCCGGGTCCTGGTCGGTGTACTGGTACAACGGCGCGATCGTCAGCTCCGAGATCGCGCGCGGGCTGGACATCCTGGAGCTCGCGCCGAGCGAATATCTCACGCAGAACGAGATCGACGCGGCGCGGACGGTTCATCTCGACTACCTGAACGTCCAGGGTCAGCCGCAGTTCGTCTGGCCGCCGAGCTTCGCGCTGGCGCGCGCCTACCTCGACCAGCTGGAGCGCTCGAACGGCATGCCGGCGGACCGGATCTCCGCAGCGCGCGAAGCGCTCGCCGCCGCGGAAGGGACAACGGGGGAGGAGCGTGCCGAAGCGCTGGCCGGGCTGACGGTGGTGCTCGACGAGGATGCCGAGGGC
>DASQEN010000029.1:0-8237 GCA_035633635.1 Gemmatimonadota bacterium
CGCTGGTCGAGGAGTCCACTCTCGAGGATGTGCTCGCGCTGTGACTCCGCGAGATCGACGAGCAGCCGCTTGACGGGGTGGACCCCCTGGAGCGCGATCGTCGCCGCCCGGATCCGGACGTCCTCCAGTCCCGCATCTCGCAGCAAGGCGAACGTGGAGCACCCGGCGTCGAGATCGCCACCGCCCGACGAGAAGGCGCCGCGGACCGCGTCCTTGAGGCGGGTCCACGCGGGGTGATCGGGGTAGCAGTGCCACGAAGAAGTGTCCGGCTCCTGAACGGCAACGATCCCTCCCGGCCGCACTAGCCGCAGCATTTCGCCGAGGAGTTCCTGCTGGTTCCACCCCGCCGACAGCAGGAAGCGCTCATGGACCAGATGGAACGACTCTCCAGGCAGGGAGGTCCGGTCCGGTGGGGTGTCGAGCAGACGGACGTTCTCGAGCTTGCCCCGGGTGACGAACTCGCGGGCGGCCTCGAACAGGCGCGCCCGCGGCTCGATGCCGATGACCCGGCCGCTCGGGGCGCTGCGGCGATTGAGCGGCTCCAGGATGCCCATCGCCCCGCAGCCCAGATCCACACACTGCCAGCCCGCCTGCACGTCGATCTGGTCGAGCCAGGTCTCAACCTCGGGATCCCAGATCTGGGCCTGGAGTCGCGACCACCCGGGGTCACGCAGATCCAGGTGGGGGGAAGGGCTCTCGCCGGACGTCAACCCAGGTGTCGCTCGTCAGCCCCCGTGTAGACCTGCCGGGGGCGCGCGATCCGCTGATCCTCGTCCTCTAGCATCTCCTGCCACTGGGCGAGCCAGCCCGAGGTGCGCGCGATCGCGAACAGGACGGGAAACATCGCGGTCGGGAACCCCATCGCCTGGTAGATGATCCCGGAGTAGAAGTCGACGTTGGGGTACAGCTTGCGCTCGACGAAGTAGTCGTCCTCCAGCGCGATCTTCTCCAGCTCCACCGCGATATCGATGAGCGGGTTCTTGCCCGTCACGTCGAAGACCTGCTCGGCCAGCTCGCGCAGGATCTTCGCGCGGGGGTCGTAGTTCTTGTACACCCGGTGGCCGAACCCCATCAGGCGGAACTCGCCCTTTTTCACGCGCTCGATGTACTTGGGCACCTCTCCGACGTTTCCGATTTCCTCGAGCATCCGCAGTACGCGCTCGTTGGCACCTCCGTGGAGAGGTCCGTAGAGCGCCGCGCACGCAGCGGATACCGCCACGTACGGGTCGGCGTGCGAGCTACCGACGGCGCGCATCGTGCTGGTGCTGCAGTTCTGCTCGTGGTCCGCATGGAGCACGAACAGGACGTCGAGCGCCCGCTCGAGAATCGGGTCCGGCTTGTATCGCGTCTCGGTGGTCCGGTACATCATGTTCAGGAAGTTGCCGGTATAGCTCAGGTCGTTGTCGGGATAGGCGTACGGCATGCCGGCGCTGTAGCGGTGGGCGAAGGCCGCGATCGTGGGCATCTTCGCGATCAGCCTGACGATCTGTTTGTGACGGTTGTCGGGGTCCTGGATCTGGCGGGACTCGGGATAGAACGTGGACAGCGCCGCCACAGTGCTGACCAGCATCCCCATCGGATGAGCGTCGTAGCGGAAGCCGTCCATGAAGCGCTTGATACTCTCGTGGATGATCGTGTGGTGGGTCACGTGCCAGGTCCAGTCGGTAAGCTCGTCCGCGTCGGGAAGCTCGCCTTCCAGCAGCAGGTAGGCGACCTCGAGGAAGGAGCGGTTCCCGGCCAGCTCCTCGATCGGATACCCACAATAGCGGAGGATCCCGCGCTCACCGTCGATGAACGTGATCGAGCTCTTGCACGACGCGGTGTTCGTGTATCCAGGGTCGTAGGTCATGAGCCCGAAGTCGTCCTCGGACTGCTTGATCTCCCGGAGGCTCGCGGCAGGGATCGCGGCGCCGTAGGTGGGATAGGTTCCGTACAGGATCGGAAGCTCGTGCCGCTCCCCGGTGCGGTTATCGATGATCGTGACGGTATCGGGCACTGGAGATCCTCCTCTACAGGAACAAAGGGCCAGACGGATCCCGTCCGCCGGCACGCGGGGAACGCATACAGTCTAGGTTCTCGCGGGAGGTCGCGCCGCCGCTACTGCACCCCGCCGGTCAGCCTCTTGACGAAGGGGCTGGCCAGGACGGCAACCACCCCGGCCCCGCCGACGATCATCGCCACGTTCGAGAACAGCGCCGACGGAGCGAGGGTCTCGAGAGAACCCGCCACGAGGCCCGCGATCAGGTTGCCGAGCGCCGAGGCGATGAACCAGACGCCCATCATCTGACCCACACGGCCACGCGGAGCGAGCTTGGTCATCGACGACAGGCCGACCGGGGAGAGGGCCAGCTCCCCACACGTGTGCAGGAAGTACGTGACGACCAACCAGGAAGGGGAAACGGGATTCTCGGGTGTCGCGTTGGCGGCCCCCCACGCGAGCACGAAGAAGCCGACCGAAAGCCCCAGCAGTCCGAGCGCGAACTTGAGCGGGATCGAAGGGTTGGCGTTCCGTCGCGCGAGCCAGGTCCAGAGGTAGGCGAAGACCGGAGCCAGCAGGACGATGAAGAACGAGTTGATCGACTGGAGCCAGCTCGCCGGCGCTTCCCAGCCGAGCATGACCCGATCGGTCAGCCGCTCGGCGAAGAGGTTCATCGACGAGCCCGCCTGCTCGAACCCCGACCAGAAGATGGCCGCGAGAATGAACAGCCAGAAGATGACGAGCAGTCGCTTCTTGTCCTGGGTGGTATGGCCGCCGGCCAGGAGCAGATAGGCGAAGTAGACGATCGCCAGCGCGACGATCGCGACCCCGAGGCCCTGGGCCACGGACTCGAGTGCGAGGCCGATCACTCCCGAGACCGCGAGCGCGACGAGCGCGATCACGATCACGCCGACGACGGCCAGCGTCTTGTAGAGGTTGACGGAGCGCCGGGCAAGAGTCGCCGCGTCGTCGTCGATCGAGAGATGGCCCGCCGAGCCCAGGAATTTCCCGCCCATCCTGTACTGGATGAGGCCCGCGACCATTCCGATGCCTGCCAGCGAGAAGCCGAGGTGCCAGTTGTAGCTCTCGCCGAACAGCCCGCAGAGGAGCGGGCCCAGGAATCCTCCCAGGTTGATCCCCATGTAGTAGATCGAGAACCCCGCGTCGCGCCGCGCGCCGCCTTCGGGGTAGAGGTCGCCGACCATCGCGCTGATGTTGGGCTTGAGGAGGCCGGTCCCGATCACGATGAGGCAGAGGCCGAGGTAGAAGGTCTGGATCGTAGGGATCGCCATGCTGAAGTGGCCGGCGGCGATGATGCAGCCACCGACGAAGACGGCTTTTCGCTGGCCCCACAGCTTGTCCGCGATCCAGCCCCCGGGGAGGGCCAGGACGTAGACCATGCCGGTGTACAGGCCGTACATCGCTCCGGCCTGCGAATCGCTGAAGCCGAGCCCGGGATTCTCCCCGGTCGCCGCATCGACCATGAAGAGGACGAGCAGCGCGCGCATCCCATAGTACGAGAAGCGCTCCCACATCTCGGTGAAAAAGAGGGTCCCGAGCCCGCGCGGGTGCCCGAACCAGCGTCGATCCGCGGGGGACAGCCCCGCGCCGCCTCGCCCGCCGGCGGCGCGGAGGTCGGCAACCTCGGTCGGCAGATCCTTGGTCATCGCTTCCTCCGGCTCTGGGGACGCGGGCGGTTGGGTGATCGGAATAAGTTAAAGTGGCTCGTGGAGAGGGCCGCTGACAAGGCCGGCGAGTTTACGACCGGTCGTTGGCGCCTCTCGCCGGGGAGCCATAGAATCGCCGCCGAGGATCTCGCCTGGCCGTGCTACGCGAGCGCGACCTCCATCGTGCAGTGCGCACACCGCCGGGCCTTGATCGGGATCGACGAGAGGCACTGGGGCATTCCCGCGTGGTCGGATCGGGAGCCTCGCCGGCCCGCCAGCGATTGATCACCTTAACCATCAGGAAGACCGCGAACGTGACGATTAGGAACGTGACGATCGTGTTGATGAAGACACCGTAGTTGACCGTGACATCACCTCCATCGTGGAGAGCGCACAACCCCGTGAGGGAATGGATTAGCAGGCCCTTCCGGCGCGCACAAGGGCGAGCGCTCCGATGATTCGCATCGCCGTCTTCGCATCGGGGTGGGGGTCCAACATGGAAGCCTTGTTCGAGGCGCTCGCGGGTCGCGCCGACGCCGCGATCGTGCTGGTCGCGAGCGATCGCACCGGATCGCAGGCGCTCGAGCGGGCACGCGGGCGCGGCGTGGACACCGCGACTGTCGTGCCCGACCACGAGGCCGCGATGCTCGATCTCCTGGAGCGCGCTCGTGTCGACTGGATTGTGCTGGCGGGATACCTCAAGCGCCTTCCGGCCGGTGTCGTCTGCCGCTACCGGAACCGGATCCTCAACATCCATCCCGCCCTCCTTCCCGCGCATGGCGGCAAGGGTATGTACGGCGAGCGGGTCCACCGGGCCGTGATCGAAGCGGGGGAGAAGACTTCCGGAGCGAGCGTGCATCTGGTCGACGAGGAGTACGACCGGGGGCCGATCGTCGCGCAGGAGGAGGTCCCGGTCGAACCGGGAGACACGCCCGAGACACTCGCTGCGCGTGTGATCGAGGTCGAGCATCGGCTGCTGCCGGCGGTCGTGGTGGCGGTTGCCGAAGGACGCATCCGCGTGGAGGGAGGACGGGCGTGGATCGAGGAAAAGGAGAGCCCGTGAGGCCGCGAAGGGCGCTCCTTTCGGTCTGGGACAAGCGCGGGCTGGCGGAGCTTGGGGGAGCACTCGCGGCGCACGGGGTCACACTCGTGGCGAGCGGGGGGACTGCCGCCGCGCTGGCTGATGCCGGGCTAGAGGTCGAGACGGTCGAGTCGGTAACGGGCGCGCCGGAGATTCTGGGAGGCCGGGTCAAGACCCTCCACCCGGTGATCCACGGCGCGATCCTCGCGCGGCGGGATCGCGAGGAGGACCTCGCGGACTTGTCGGCGCGGTCCGTCGAGCCAATCGACCTGGTCGTCGTGGACCTCTATCCGTTCCAGGACGCGGAGGCGCTGGGAGCGGGCGAGGAGGTCAGCCGGACCGAGCTGATCGACATCGGCGGCGTGGCGCTCCTCCGCGCCGCCGCGAAGAATTGGCGGCACGTCGTGGTCCTCAGCGAGCCGGGCGACTACGACCGCGTGATTGAGGAGCTCGCGGAGTCGGGGGGCTCGCTCTCCGGAGATACTCGCCGGAGCCTGGCCGCGAAGGCGTTCCGCTTGACCGCGTGGTACGACGCTGGGATCGCGGCGTGGCTCTCGCGTGGCGAGCGCGGCTGGCCCGAGCGGTGGACGTGGGGCGGAGAGCTCGCCAATGAGCTTCGCTACGGCGAGAACCCGCACCAGGCGGCGGCCCTGTATCGCGAAGGGCCGGCTCGCGCGGACGACCTCGTCGCCGTCGAAATCCTGCAGGGCAAGGAGCTCTCGTACAACAACTACCTGGACGTGGAGGCGGCCCGTCGCGTCGCGCGGGACCTCCACGCGCTCGAGCCCGGACGCCCCCACTGCGTGATCGTCAAGCACACGATCCCCTGCGGAGCGGCCGGCGCGGACAGCGCGCTCGAGGCGTACCAGCGGGCGCTCGCCGCGGACCCGGTGTCGGCCTTCGGCGGGATCGTGGCGCTCGACCGTCCGGTGGACGGCGAGCTTGCGGCCCGGCTCGCCGAGCATTTCCTCGAGGTCGTGTACGCGCCGGCCTTCGACGAGGAGGCGCGGGAAACGCTGAGGGGGAAGAAGAACCTCCGGCTCCTCGCGGGCCCGTTCCCGGAGTCTGATCCCGCGGCGCTCGAGGTCCGGCGCGTGGGGGGCGGGCTCCTTCTACAGCGGCCGAACCTCGCATGGCTAGCTGGAGGCGATCCGCGCGGGGCGTGCGAGGTCGTGACCAGTGTTCGGCCCACGGAGGAGCAGTGGGTCGACCTCCTGTTCGCGTGGACGGTGTGCCGCCAGGTCGCGTCGAACGCGATCGTGCTGGCGAAGGGAGGGGCAACGATCGGCGTCGGGGGCGGCCAGACGAACCGGGTGGGGGCGGTCGAGCTGGCGCTGCGGTACGCGTGCGAGATCGGGCATGACCCGGCCGGCGCCGCGCTCGCCTCGGACGGCTTCTTCCCGTTCCCCGACGCGGTCGAAGCGGCGGCGGGGTCGGGGATCGGCGCGATCATCCAGCCGGGTGGGTCGCGCCGAGACGAGGAAGTCGTCGCGGCCGCTGAGAGTGCCCGTATCCCCATGGTGCTCACGCGGATGCGTCAGTTCCGCCATTGACGTTGCTGGGGGCGGCCGCTACATTTCGCCCTCTCATGGCCACCAAGTCGTCCAAATCCGCGCCGACGCCCGCCGGTCGCCCGACCCTATCGTTCTCGCGCTCGAACGCGATCTGGCTGGGAGCCGGCGCGGTATCGATCGCGATCGGGTTCTTCCTCCTCGCGCAGGGCAGCGAAACGATCGCCCCGGTCCTCCTCGTCCTGGGCTACTGCGTCCTCCTGCCGATCGGGATCATCAAGAAGTAGCAAAGCGCGGGAAGTCGATCTGCGGCGCGGCCACGCGTCGCTTAGATTGGATTTCGTGGGCGCATAGCTCAGCGGTGTAGAGCACCTGCCGCTGCGCGCGCTCGGGTACACGCTCGAACCGGACCCCCCGGCTGTCGTCGTCCGCGGACCCGGGCCGCCGCCGCCCGCGCTCTTTGACTCCCTGCGCGACCACAAGCGCGCCGTGCTCGCCATCCTCGACGCCGAGGGGCTTTCCTCACTTTCCTCGCTTTCCGCCGAGCCGCGCGAGCTGGTGGCGCGGCGCATGTCGCCGGCCGAGTGGGGCGCGGTGTGGTCCGCTCTCTCGCAGATCCCCGAGGCGCGTTCCGCAATGGACGCGCTGCTCGACGAGCTGGGGCCTGACCTCGCGCTCGACCCCAACGAGCCCGCCCACATCGCCTCGCGGAACGCGTTCCGGCTCCGGGAGGTCGCGCTGGAGCGTCGCTACGGCCCGATCGCGGCCACCCCGGGGAAAGGGACGACCTCGGCACACTCGGGCCCCTGGAGGCCGTTTCCGACACCGAGAGAATGAAACGGGCGGCCCGCCTGCGGGCTCGGCGCTGTTGGCCGGGGTGGCTTCCTTCGGCGCGCTGAGGGGCCGCCCCGAACTGCTGTTCGCGACATCTACACGAGGAGGACACGATGACATCGAACAACGACCTGGAGTACGCAATGGACGCGCTGCTCGACGAGCTGGGGGCTGATCTACACGAGGAGGACACGATGACATCGAACCTCACCACCGCCGAGCGCGCCGCGCTTCGGTACGACCTGGAGTCCCGGCTCGACGCCGCACTTCAGCGGGCCGGCCTCGACCCGACGAGCGCCGCTGTCCGAGCGGTCCGTGATCGCTACGCCCTCGACGTGCGCGAGGATGGAGCCGTCACCGCGCAGCTCAACCTCGGCCTGGACCGGCCGGTTGAGGCGCTGGCCGATCGAATCGTCGCCGAGCTGGGGTGGTTCTCTTCGCTCCCGATCCTAGACTACCCGGACTTTGAACCGCTCTTGTTTGACTTCTCTGAACTGCCCTTGTTTGACTTCTCTGAACTGCCCTTGATGGACTGGGAGCGCGGTGATCAACACCGCCCTTGAGCGCCCGGCCGTTTCGCGGTATTTCGCACTCAAAAAAAGGGGCCGTGTCGCGGAATGTCGCACTTCTAAAAAAGCTGACCTGTAAATCCGCTCGATTAAGCGACGGATGGCCGGCCCGAAAACCTGGGCTCGATCGAGGGCGCGTGTTTTGGCGGCCTACAGGCGCGCGCGCGCGCGAGCCCCCCGTCCCGATCGTCGCCACCGAGGTCCGGGTTCGTGGTGTCAACGGTGGTTCCCAAAGGTACCGTCTTAGGTTGCTGCGGGCTGGCGCTGATCGCAGCTTCGTCAACAAGCGGAGACAGCGAAGCTCTACGCGGACCTGCATGCAGGTTTTCTCCCCTGATCGTCGCAACCAGCGACGGCGACTTGATGCGGGCGCTGCGTCAGGCGTTGATTGACGATCTGGATTCGCTGGGGCCGGAGGCGTTCACCGCGGAGCTGGAGGGCACCTCGACGAAAAGAAGGCTGCACTCTGAATCACTGGCGGGTACACGAACCAGTCTCTAACTGCCATCCCTCTCCGCGCTCATGGCTATCTCTTGCGGCCGAGCCAACGCCAGACCCCCGCATAAATACTCGTATCACATACTCCTCACTTCCGGG
>DASQEN010000030.1:0-3154 GCA_035633635.1 Gemmatimonadota bacterium
TCGACGTGCTGGTGCTGGGCGTGGCAGCCGGGGGGGCGTGGCAGGCATTCGAGATGCGCTTCTTCTGGGAGTCTCCGGGAAGTGTCCTGTACACGACCGCCGCGGGGGCGGTCCTGTCGCGCCTCATCGCCTGGCGCTAGAATAGGGGGGTGCTTGCGGCAGAGTATGTCATTGGATAGCTTGGTCATCCCCCGAACAGTTTTCTCGATCATTCTGCCACTCGAGGATCGCCAGGGCGTATGACGCCTTCCATCGATCGACGCGCGCTCTCTCCGTTCGATCCCCCCAGTAGAAACCGTCGCGCCCGCCTTGCCCGTCTCACCATCATCGCAGGGCTGGTCATTTTGATCGCCGGATTCTTCCGGCTGCAGGTCGTGCAGTACGCCGAGCACGTGGCCCAGGCGACCAGCAACCAAGTGCGCAGCATTCCTCTCGCCGCCCCGCGCGGGTTCATGTTCGATCGCGACGGAGACATCATCGCCGAGAATCTGCCCGCATACTCGGTCTCGCTGCTGCCGTCCTCCGACCGCGACCTGCATCGCGACATGCAGCGAATACGGCCGATCCTGGGCCTGGACGATGCGACCGTCGCGGAGCTGGAGCGGCAATACGCGCTGGCCCCGGGGCAGCCCATCCTTCTCAACGACGACCTGGACTACCGCACGCTCTCCCTGCTCGAGGAGACGCGCAGCGAGATTCCCGGACTCCTGCTTCAGCCCAAGCCGCGGCGTGTCTATCCGCACGGTAGAGCGACCGCCCACCTCACCGGATACGTGGCGCAGATCAGCGAGAAGGAGCTGCGGGAGCGGGAAGGCAAGGGGTATTCGGCCGGCGACATCCTCGGGAAGACCGGTATCGAAAGCATGTACGAGGCGGAGCTGCGGGGCGAGAAGGGGGCGGAATATATGGAAGTCGACGCGGTCGGGCGCCGCATCAGGCCCTGGCCGGACCAGCCGTTCCAGTCGCCGCAACGCGGGCGCGATCTCCACCTCACCGTCGATCTGGACCTGCAACGTCGCGCCGCGGAGATCTTCCCCGCGGACCGCCGTGGCGCCGTCGTGGCCCTGGACCCGCGCAACGGGGACGTTCTGCTGCTGTACTCCAGCCCGTCGTACGACCCGAACGTGTTCAGCGGACAGCTTTCGAGCGACGACTGGCGGCGGCTCATCAACGATCCGGCGCGGCCGCTGCTCGACCGCTCGATCCAGGCTCGCTACGCGCCGGGATCCGTGTTCAAGCTGGCCACCGCGGCGATGGCGATGACGCTCGGCGTGGTGGTTCCCGACGACTACGAGGACGTGCCGTGTCGCGGCGGCTACCAGTTCGGGAGCCGATGGTTCGGCTGCCACGCGGTCCACGGGTGGGCGACGCTCCAGGACGCAATCATCACGTCTTGCGACACGTACTTCTACCAGGTCGGTCTGAAGCTCGGCCTCGAGGAGATCACTCGCTTCGGACGCGCGTGGAGGTTCGACGAGAAAACGGGGATCGACCTGCCCAACGAGGTGGAGAGCATGTTCCCCGATTCACCGGAGTGGTACGACGAGCAATACGGCAAGGGGCAGTGGGGCTCCGGCGTCGTGCTGAACCTGGCCATCGGCCAGGGCGAGATCGCGATGACGCCGCTCAAGATCGCGCAGTTCGTGGCCGCGATCGTCAACGGCGGGGAGCTGCTGCGGCCCCGCCTTCGTCAGACCGATGTGCCGCCCCAGACACAGGCGAGCCTTCCGCTCTCCCGCGACCAGTTCCAGATCCTGCGGACCTCGATCAGCGGCGTCGTGAACGACTGGCGCGGGACCGCGTTCACGCGCGCGCACTACACTCCGCTCCGATACACAATCGGGGGGAAATCCGGCACGACCGAGCAAAACGCCGGCAAGCCGCACGGCTGGTTCGTTGCTGTGGGTCCGATGGAGGACCCGCAGATCGTGGTGGCGGTCGTCGTCGAGGAAGGCGGCAGCGGCTCGGCCCAGAGCCCCCTCGCGATCGACCTCATCCAGACCTACCTCGACGGCCGTAACGGCATCGTCCCACGAGAGTCCCCGCCGCCGCCTCCGATTGCGCTCAGCGAGTCGACGCCTTCCACGGACTGACCCGACGTGCGGCGCGAGGCCACCGAACAGAACTGGTACCTGCTCGCGCTGGCCGGGGCGCTGGCGGTGGGCGGGATCGCGCTGCTCTACAGCGCCAGCCAGACCGCGAGCGGCGATAACGCCGAGTACTGGCAGTTTCAGCTGATCTGGCTGTTCGTCGCGCTGGTCGCCTACGCGATCATCGGCCTCTTGCCCATGCGCGTGATCGAGAAGATCTCGCGTCCCGCGTATCTCCTGTCGGTGGCGATGCTCGTGGTCGTGCTCGCCTTGCCGGCGATCTCGGGAGCGCGCTCGTGGATTCGTCTGGGGCCGATCGGCTTCCAGCCGTCGGAATTCGCCAAGATCGCCACGATCCTCGTGGTCGCGCAGTGGGCAGCCAGGCTTAAGACCCCCCCACAGGGCCTGGCGGAGCTGATCGTTCCGGCGTTCCTGGTCGGAATGCCGGCGGCGCTCACTCTGCTCCAGCCGGACCTGGGCACGTCGATCGTGTACGTGCTGCTTCTTGCCGGGTTGTGCTTCTGGGCCGGAACTTCCCCGGCCATCGTCTTCCTTCTCCTCTCACCGCTCGTCAGCATTCTGCTGACATTCTCTCTGCCCTTGTGGTCGCTGTACGTCGTGGCGCTGGGCGGGCTCCTCTTCATCCTGCGGCCTCCGCGCTCGACATGGCTCTATGTGAGCGCGACCAACCTGCTGATGGGCATCGTGGCGCTGCCGCTCTGGAACCAGTTGGCCGGATACCAGAAGGAGCGCCTGCTGATCTTCCTCCAGCCCGAGAGCGATCCGAGAGGCGCGGGCTGGAACGTGATCCAGTCCAAAGTGGCGATCGGCTCCGGCGGCTGGCTTGGGAAGGGATTCCTCGAAGGGACGCAGAAGCGCCTCGCGTTCCTGCCCGAGCGGCACACCGACTTCATTTTCTCCGTGCTGGGAGAAGAGCTTGGTTTCCTCGGGGTGCTGATCGCCTTCGTTCTGTTCGGCCTGCTGCTCCTCGAGGGCGTCCGGATCGCGGAGCGCAACCCGGATCCCTACGCCAGCACGGTGGCCTTCGGGCTTGTGACGCTGAT
>DASQEN010000031.1:0-12105 GCA_035633635.1 Gemmatimonadota bacterium
GCGGTGTCGACGACATTCTGGATCTCGCGAAGGCGGTCGAGACGTTCGAGGTGATGCGGGAGGGCGTGCCGGTCATCCACCAGGGAGTCCTGCGCGACCCCGAGCACCGGGTCTACGGGGCGCCGGACCTGCTCGTCCGGAGCGACCTCCTGCGGGAGATCCTGCCCGGCTGCGTCGATGGCGACGATCTCGCGACTCCCGCGCCGGGTCTCGACAGGCCGTGGCACTACCGCATCATCGACGTGAAGTTCACGACCCTCCACCTCCTGGCCGGAGGGCATCTGGCAAACCCCGGCTCGGCGCCCGCCTACAAGATCCAGCTCTTCCTCTACGCCCGCGCGCTCGCGCGCATCCAGGGCGTCGAGTGCCCGGCGTCGTACCTGCTGGGGCGCGGGTGGGAGCAGCCCCGTGACGGGAAGAAGGCGCGCGGCTCGAACGCGCTCGAGTGTCTGGGTCCGTTCTCCGTCGACGGGAAACTCTCGAACGGGCGCGAGCCGGCGGCAGTCGCCGAGCAGGCGTGTGCGTGGCTCCGCGCGGTTCGTCGCGAGGGAGCGAAGTGGTCGGTCCTCCCCGCGCCGTCGCGGCCCGAGCTGCGTCCGAACATGGGCAACCGGCAGGACGGTCCCTGGCACGCGGCGAAGCGGCGGATCGCCCAGGAGCTCGAGGACCCGACGCTGCTCTGGCAGGTGGGGGTCTCCTACCGGGACGCCGCGCTGAGCCGCGGGGTGTCGAGCTGGCGGGACCCGGCCTGCACGCCGGATCTCCTCGGAATCGCGAACGCCCACCGGCCGACGCTCGAGAAGATCCTCGCGATCAACCGCTCGTCCGAGGGCGCGCCCTTCCTGCCCGATCGGGTGCGGGCCGCGGAGGAGGAGTGGCGTCCGGAGCCCGCGCTCGAGTTCTATGTCGACTTCGAGACCGTGAACGATCTCTCGGACGATTTCTCGCGCTTCCCCGACAAGGGTGTGCCGCCCCTCATCTTCCTGATCGGTTGCGGGCACAGGGAAGCGGGCGAGTGGCGGTTCGCGCGGTTCCTCGCTGAGACCCTCACC
This sequence comes from Gemmatimonadota bacterium, assembly GCA_035633635.1. Taxonomy (GTDB): domain Bacteria; phylum Gemmatimonadota; class Gemmatimonadetes; order JACCXV01; family JAHWKZ01; genus JAICNR01. The sequence continues at coordinate 1,053 of DASQEN010000031.1, forward strand.
GAAGACGGGGAGGCGCGGGTCATCGACGGATGGCTCGAGCACATGGAGGCTGTGCGCGGGCGACTCGATCCGGCCGGCTCTCCCGCCGTCATCCACTGGTCGCACGCGGAGACGAGCACGTTCGAGACCGCCTACAACTCGGCCTGCGAGCGCCATCCGGAGCGGGCGTGGGCCTCGCCGCGCTGGTTCGACCTGCTGAAGCACGTCTTCCGCGCCGAGCCGGTGGTCGTCCGAGGCGCGTTCGGGTTCGGTCTCAAGGAGATCGCGAGGGCGCTCCACGGGCACGGATTCATCGAGACGCTCTGGGAGGACAGCTCGCTGGACGGCCTCGGCGCGATGACCGGCGCGTGGTGGTGCTACGAAGAGGCTGGCCGGGGAGGGCTGCCCGTCGAGGATCTGGACCTCATGCGCGAGATCGTGCGCTACAACGAGATCGATTGCCGCGTGCTGATGGACGTGATGGGGTTTTTGCGGGCGAGGTGCTGAGGGGCGCGATGTCCTGATCTCGGACGGCGAGCAGTTTATGGCACGCGGGCCCTGCCCGCTGCACCGGTTCTTGCGGCACACGGGTTGAACGACCCTCGATCACGTAGAATCGATGAAGAGTCGACGGTGAATCCCGAGCGCCTGCTCCGGCGGCGCATTCGAAGAGGACACGGTTGGGTGATCGTGGACTGGAAGACGGACGAGGTTGAGGACCACGCGATCCTGTCCGCCCGTCGGGACCTCGACCGTCGGCAGGTTGACACCTATGCCGACTGTTGGGAGACGGCTGACCCAGCAACCCGTCGCGAAGCGCATCCTGTTCCTCACTTCGACCAGGCACAGCGTGGAATGGTAGACATTGCCTCGTAGCGACTCATGATCGTAAAGCCTAATCCTGAGTTCGATTCCATCTCTCACCGGATCAGACAGTTGACACCTCTCGCCGTTCCGTGGCAAGGGACCGTCTTCCGATCGGTCCGTCCCAAGCACTGGGCCTCCGAGGAGTTCCTCGACGGTAAAGAATCCGGGCAGCATGGAGGTCGATGGAATCCTCCGGCATCGTTCCGAAGCGTGTATATGGCCCTGTCCTTGGAAACAGCATTGAAGGAGGCCAAGGGGTGGTTGCGTAACTATGGACTGCCAGTGGAATCGGCACTCCCGAGAGTTTTCGCCGCGATCGGGGCGGACTTGTCAACGGTGCTTGACCTGACCGACGGCACGATTCGCCAGCGACTTCGAATCTCGCTCGATCGAATGACAGGAGAAGACTGGAGGAGGATGAACGCTAGCGGGAATGAGGCTTTGACCCAGGCGATTGGACGGGCCGCATTCGAAGCGGGATTCGAAGGGCTTATCGTCCCCTCTGCCCAAGACAATCGGGGCCAGAACTTGGCAGTATTCCCGGAGAAATTGTTGCCGCACAGTGGGTTGCAAGAGCTCGGCGTTCTAGAGTAGTATATGCACAAATGCAAGCAAATTTGCTTGACGGTGATCTTTTTTCGGAGTAGAATCAAGTCAGTAGCGACGTTCATTCAAGGCTGAAGAAAAGACTCGAGAGGTTACGATGGCAACCATCAAGGAACTCAACCCGGCAAGACTTCGCGGGGAACTAGGCGTGACTCGGAAGGACTTCGCCCGCATGACCGGCTATTCCGAGCGTTCGATCGCTTCTTGGGAGGGGGGCGAAGAGCCAAGTTCGAAAGGCCTGCAGCGCCTGAATGAGGTCAAGCGGTTGAAGGACGCTTTGGCGGACGTGATGAAGCCGGAGTACATCGCCGATTGGCTGAAGACCCCGAACGACGCCTTCCAAGGTCTCAAGCCACTCGAGGTGATCGAGCGCGGCGAAGCCGACCGCATCTGGCGGATGATCTACTACTTGGAGTCCGGGGTGCCGTCTACCTAGACATCATCGATCAAGATGATCTCGACAGTTTCTACGTCTGGTGGAACGATACGACCTGAAGATCGGAGAGCCGTGAAAGACTACCACATCAATATTTTCTTCAGCGAGGAAGACGACGGGTACATCGCCGACATTCCCGACCTGGAGTCGTGTTCGGCATTTGGCGCCACGCCGGAGGAGGCATTGGCCGAAGTGGAGAAGGCCAAGAAGGCGTGGATCGAGGCGGCCCAGTCCGCTGACATCCCGATCCCCCCCCCCCGTTACCGACCCGCGATCTATCAGACCGGCCCGCAGATCGTCCGCGAATCGGGAGATTCGAAATCCGACCGCTGAGTCCGGTCGCGACCAGGAGCAGATCCGGAAGTTCAAGAAGCTCACCGAACCGGGTTCCAAGCTCGTGAAGGGCTGACACCCGATATTGACAGATATATGGTGTCCAAGATATGCTTTTATGTATGAGAACGACGCTGGATCTCGACGACGAAGTGATGCGGACGCTCAAGCGCCGCGCGGCCGAGACGGGACGGACCCTGACGTCCCTCGTCGAAGAGGCGCTGCGCTCAATGCTCGAACGTGGGTCGCAGCCGGTTCCCGGTTACCGGCTTGAGTGGACCGTGGTGCCGGGCGGGGCTCGTCCGGGCATCGACCTCTCCGACCGTAACTCCCTCATCGACCTCATGGACGGTCGCCGCTGATCGCGGTCGACACGAACATTCTCGTCGAAGCGCATCGGGCGGGGACACCACTGCATGAGCGGTCGCTCCTCTGGCTGCGATATCTGGCCGAGGGACCGACTCCGTGGGGGCTGCCGGTCTTCTGTCTCGGCGAGTTCGTGCGAGTCGTGACCCATCCGCGAATCCTGGAGCCGCCCTCGTCGCTCGAGCAAGCGTGGAGTGCAATCGATGGTCTCCTCGAGAGCCCGACGCTATGGGTGCTCTATCCGGGAGAGCGCTATCCGACTCTGTTCCGCGAGGCGCTTGAAGCGGCGCACGCGCGGGGCAACCTCGCCTTCGATGCGCAGATCGCCGCGGTGTGTCGGGAGCGGGGCGCGTCCCGACTCCTCACGCTGGATCGGGACTTCGCGAGATTCCCGGGTCTCACGATCATCTCACCGGAGGACGACCCGCACGGCTAGCGCGGGCAGGCATGCATCATGCCGATGAACCAAGGGACGTGGATGAGCGTCTCCCTTTCCTCACACCAATAGTGCCCGCAGATCCGCCGTGGATGAACGACCTCGCCGCACCGACTGCAACGGCTCGGTTCACAGCGACAACTCGCGACCTTCGCCGAGCCGTCTGGATCGACGACGACTCCCTTCAACTCTCCACAGGCGTCACACCTCGACAGTTCCCTGCGAGGGGCCACATCCCGGTCGCTTTGTGATCGATCGGAACGGATCGTCCGGGTAAGGGAAAAGAGCCAGAGCGGCGAGCCCACTCCGACAGCCTGCAAGAACGTTCGACGCTTCATACTCCACCTCCGTGCATCGTCCCCGGGTCGGGCTGGCGTTGGCACCTTGGCGAGTTGCCAGGTTGCCGTGCGCGTCGTCGGGCCAGTTCCCTCGGCGCATCTCTGGATACGTGGTCTATGATAGCAGCCGGTGCCGTCGGATTCGATAGTTCACAGAACCATTGATGTCATACATACCTTCAGTAATATTGAAGGTACGTATGACACAGAAACCAGACAGAGAGCGGCTCGTCGAGATCGCTTCCGGGCAGAAGGGCTATTTCACTGCGGCCCAGGCGCGCTCGTGCGGCTATGCCTGGAGCCTTCTTTCCCATCATGTGGCCAGCGGCAACTTCACGCGAGTGCGCCGGGGACTTTACCGCCTTCGAGAATTCCCATCATCCCGCCATGAGGAGGAAATGGCAGCTTGGCTGGCGATCGGCTCCGAGGAATCCGTGGTTTCGCACCAGAGCGCCCTGGAGCTTCTGGATCTCTCCGATGTCATCCCTTCCTCCACCCATGTTACCGTTCCGCGTCGACGTCGTGGATACCGAGCGGATCCGGGAATCACGCTTCACACCACTTCGGTGTTTCCAGGCCCTGAAGACACGGTCACGATCGAGGGTATTCGGGTCACGGTTCCAGCACGATCCATCGCCGACGCGGCGGAAATCGGCATGGGTCCGGAGCAGGTGGAACTCGCTGTCGCACAGGCGCTCCACAGAGGCACCACGACGCGTGACAAGATTCTCCGGGAAGCCAGAACGCGAGGCAGGGCGACGGCCCAGCTACTTCAAAGCTCCGTCGATCGCGCCGAACCGTGAAGTACGCAACCCCCAACGCTTTCCGGACCGCTCTGGAAGAGCGTCTCAAGAACCTGGCCCGGGAATCCGGTCTTTCGGTTGCCCGACTACGAAAGACGGTTGCTTTCGAGGTCCTCTTGCGGCGCCTCCTGCACATCGCTCCGGAGCAGTGGGTCTTGAAAGGAGCGCTTGCTCTCGAATTCCGGATCGGCACCCGGACCAGAACCACACGGGACGTCGATCTCGCGGGCTGGGACAAGCCGGACGACGTAACGGCCGTCCTGCTCTCGGCTCAATCAGAGGATCAGGAAGATTTCTTCAGTCTGCGGGTCGACAGGATCGACCGAGAACCCGGGTGGGACGCCATCCGCTATCGAATCGTCGTCGAGCTCGCCGGCCGGGAGTTCGAAACGATCGGGGTGGATGTCGGCTTGTCCGATCCACAGCTATGGCCGCCAGAATCCAGCAGTTCGCCAGGACTGCTGGAATTCGCGGGAATTCCGAGGATGAAGATTCCAGTCCAAGCGGCCGAGCAACAGGTCGCGGAGAAGTTGCATGCGTACACGCGAGTCTACTCGGATGCACGCCGGAGTAGCAGGACCAAGGACCTGATCGATCTGTGCTTGATCGCTCGAAACGAATCCTTGAATTCGGACCGGTTGAATCAGGCCATCGCTGTGATCTTCGAACGGCGGAGAACCCAAGAGCCTCCAGTCAGGTTCGCCGAGCCTCCGGAATGGTGGGAGCGTCAGTAATCAAGCCTGATCTCGAATCAGCACACCGACTCGTCGCATCCATGCTGGATCCTGTTCTGCAGGGTCGGAGTCAGGGCGTGTGGGATCCGTCGCGGATGAGTTGGGTGTAGTTGGTGCAATATTGACGGCGGGAGGAGGAGCGCGCGTGGCCACCGGGAAGGCCCGCTACAACGTCTATGTCGTGCTCCTCGACCCCGCCGTCATGCGCCATCGGCGGTTCGTCGACCAGAATCCCAACCTCGCCCCGCACACGATCTGCCTCTACGTCGGCATGAGCGGCCTCACGCCCGAGGAGCGCTTCGCCAATCACAAGGCCGGGCACAAGGGGAACGCGTACGTGCGGAAGTACGGGATCAGCCTGGTGTCGGAACTCTACAAGGGGCTCAACCCGATGACGTATAAAGAAGCGCAGGAGACGGAGGCGCGGCTGGCGGACGAGCTGAGGAGCGCGGGGTACGCGGTGTGGCAGCGGTAGCGATGAGTCCGCTTGGATGTCAGCATACCGTCGAATCGAGACGACGACGCCATTTGCTCTACAATGAGGCGTTGATCGGCGAGAGAGTTGACCGTGGGTGCGGAGGCAGGATACCGTGACCCTCATGAGCTACGCGGAACGGATCACCATCGATCCAGCGAAGCGAGGAGGAAAAACCCAGCATCCGCGGTCTCCGGATCACGGTCTCGGATGTCCTGGAATACCTCGCTTCCGGAATGACCGAGGATGAGATCCTGGGAGAGTTCCCGGATCTGGAGCGCGAGGACATTCGCGCCTGCCTCGAATTCGCTGCGGATCGGGAGCGGAAGCTCATGTCGACCCCGCTTGAGTGAAGCTCCTCTTCGATGCGAACATCTCGCATCGACTCGCCGATTCCCTGTCCGATCTGTATCCCGGATCCGTGCATGTGCGCTTGGTGGGACTACAACGCGCAACCGATCGCGAGATATGGGACTACGCGCGAACGACCGCTTCTCGATCGTCTCGGGTGCGGCGCGGGTGGGCCTGTCGACCCAAGGCGCCCTCGACGCAGGTTGATAACGGCGCCTAGGCGACGTATAATATTCTAAGGAGTATACGTCACAAGGGCCCATGCAGACAAAACTGACCCTCAGGCTAGAACGAGAGCTGATCGAACGGGCGAAGAAGATCGCTCGACGCAGGGGGAAGTCCGTCTCGAAGATGGTGGCCGATTACTTCCGGACTCTGGAGACGGTCAATAAAGAAGACCAGGAACTCGCTCCCCTGACCCGTTCGCTGCAAGGCATCCTGCGCGGTTCCTCCCTGGATGAGCGGGACTATCGGAGACATCTGGAAGAGAAGCACCGTTGAGGATCCTGTTCGATACGAACGTCGTCCTTGATCTGCTTCTCGATCGAAAACCGCACGCCGCCGCCGCGGCACGGCTCGTCACGGCCGTCGAGCGAAAGGAGCTGGCGGGGCTTCTCTGCGCCACGTCGGTGACGACCCTCGACTACTTGATCGCGCGCGCGATCGGCCGCGAGGAAGCGCGCCAGGCGATCCGGACGTTGCTTCGCATCTTCGAAGTTGCAGCTGTGACCCGGGCAGTCCTCGAGGCTGCCCTGGAGATCGACCTCTCCGATTACGAAGACGCGGTCCTCCATGAGGCCGGTCGGGGAGCGGAGGCGGAAGCGATCGTCACGCGAAACGCATCCGACTTCGAAGGGGTGCCCCTCCCGATCTTCTCTCCAGCGGAACTGGTCGCAGCGCTGCAGGTGTCCTGACAGCCGCGTGGGTGTGGCAGCAGTAGCGAGGCTCAGACGTTCCCTTCGTTGACCAACTCTTCCACTCGCTCGACGAGTACCGCGATCTGACTGACGACCGCAAGTCGATCCAGCCGTTCGTCGTCGTATTCGAACGATTCGTACCGCAGCTGCACGGCGAAGTCGGTCAGCTCGACGAGCTCCCATGCCTCGGACGGGACGCTCTCCCAAGGCACTTCCAGAAGCTCGAGCAGCGCGCCGAGATCGTGGGTCCGGGGATAGGATCTGCCGATCAGGCTGAGCCAGGCCTTGATCGACCTCTCGGCCGCCTGCTGCGCGTGGAATCCGAAGATTTCCTCGGCGAAGGAGTTCGGGTCGAGCATCGCGCTGAGCGCACGCAGGTGCTTCCGCGCCATTCCGAGCAGGAGCCGCGCGTGATCAGGATCTTGCATACAGGATCCGACCATGCCGGAGCGCGCGCGCGACGATGTGGTTCGGGGAATTCCGCCAGCGTTCGACCTCGTCGACGCTGAAGAGCAGGATGTCCTTGGCGATTCCCAGGCCCGCGAGCACCTCGTGGATGCGGCGCAGCTGTTGCCGACGACTGCGGCCGGCTCCGAACGGCTCACGGTCGACGATGAGCAGATCGACGTCGGAGGCGGATCCCGCCGCGCCGGTCGCGGAAGTCCCGAACAGGACGATCGTCTCCGGATCGCCCGCCTCAACGAGCCTCCTGACGATGTCGTCGAGAACCTCCGGCGATACGACCTCGGTGCCCGTTTCGCGCACGACCATCGGGGCAGGCGCCGAGGGCTTGGGAGGTGCCGCCGCCAGGCTCAGCTCCCATCGGAGTTGGAGCTCGAGCCAGTAATCGGGGGTCGTTCCGAAGACGCGGGCCAGTCGGAGCGCCGTGTCGGGTGTGACCGCGCGTCGCCGGTTGACGATCTGGTTTACGCGCTGATAGGGAACCTCGAGGCGCCGGGCGAGCTCGGTCTGGGTCATGCCCCGGGGCTCGAGGAAGTCCCGCTTCAGGACCCCGCCCGGATGAGGTACACGCTCTGAAGACATGGATGGTAGTATACCGTTCAACGGTTTACTACAGCAACATTGACAAGTGCCCATCTAATGGTCGATAATCGCCCATATGATGGTCGATTATCAATATCTACCGAGGGCGGCTTCTGCCCTGATCGAACGGGCTCTCGGCGTTTCTGGCATCGTAGTCCTGACGGGAGCCAGGCAGACCGGCAAGAGCACGCTCACCCGAATCGAGCCGTTTCTCGCGGACCGCCCCTACTTCACCCTCGACGACCTGGAGTCTCGCGATCGCGCCGTAAGGGCGCCTGACGAGTTCGTGCGAAGCGCTCCGCGGATGACGATCGACGAGGTCCAGCGTGCTCCTGACCTGATCCTCGCGATCAAGCAGGCGGTCGACGAAGATCGACCGCGAGTGCCTGGCCGTTTTGTCCTTACCGGATCGGCCAACCTCCTTCTCATGCAGCGGGTCTCCGAGACCCTCGCCGGTCGGGCAACGTACGTGTCCCTCTGGCCGCTCACGCGACGCGAGAAGCTGGGCCTCGGCCGCACGGGAATCTGGACCGAGCTGATAGAGTCGTCTATCCGCGACTGGTACGATCTGGTCCGCGGGCAGGACGTGCCGCGCGGGGATTGGCGGGAAGATGTCACGCGAAGCGGCTATCCGGAGCCTCTTCGTCTTCCGTCGGACGAGGCCCGCGCGCTCTGGTTCGAGGGCTACGTCCGTACATATCTCGAGCGTGATCTTCAGGACTTGGCCGCGATAGCGAATCTGCTCGATTTCCGACGCCTCATGCGCGCCGCCTGTCTTCGTCTCGGAAACCTGGTGAACCAAGCGGAGCTGGCCCGCGACACCCAGATCCCGCGCGTCACCGTCCAGCGCTACCTGAATCTCCTCGAGACTTCCTATCAACTCGTGCGCCTCGAACCCTACTCCGTCAATCGCACGAAGCGGTTGATCAAGGCTGCCAAGCTCTATTGGAGCGATGTCGGGCTGGGGCTGCACCTCGCCGGTGGCGAACCATCCGGTGCCCATCTCGAGAATCTGGTCCTGGGAGACCTCCTTGCCTGGCGTGACATCCAGATCCCGCGGGCAGAAATCCTCTACTGGCGCACGGCGACGAACCAGGAGGTCGATCTGGTTATCGAGTCGCGACAGGGCCTGGTGGGGATCGAGGTCAAGGCGACTCGCCGACCCGGACCGCGCAGCGCCCAGCATCTGCAGGCCTTTCGCGACGAGTATCGCGATCGGTTTCTGGGTGGCCTCCTGCTCCACGGCGGCGAAGAGACGTTCTGGATCTCGGATGGGATCCTGGCGGCCCCGTGGTGGCGGATCGTGTAGGGTCGCCTGCTCGTTACTGGGGGTGGTAGCCCTTACACTCGTAATGAACCTTGTCGGGGAAGCGCATCGTACTTGAGCGCGGACGAGGAATAGGGCCGGACACAGGAGGCAGCGCATGCACGATGTTCTGGTTCACGGCGATACGCTCCGAATCGGGATGCACTTCGCGGTCTCCTTCCAGCGGACCCTTCGAATTCCCGACGACTGGCGCGAGCGGGGCGGCACGGTGGAGGATTCACCGGAGTGTCGGACCAGGTGGACTTCTATCCGGACGTGGGCTACGTGCTCGTCGTCCTCGGCAACAGCGACGCCAGCGGCACCGAGGCGATTGCGAACCGCGTGCGTGCCCTCATCGCCGGTTCTCGCATGCTGTCAAGTCGACCGTAGCGACCGCGTTCGGAGCGTCACCATAGTGGCTCGATCGGGATCGTCGCCACGTCGCCGCCGCGGTACGTGACGGTGATGGTGCCGGGCTGCTCGAGCCGCTCGAGGAGCCCGTCGTCCTGCACGTAGAGCGAGAGTACCACGAAGTCCTCGATCTGGAGGCCCGAGACGCTCCCCTTCGCGTCGTTGAGGAATCGATCCCTGTGAGCGAGGCCGATCGGGAGCGTGCCGGGCGTGCCGTTCGTGGTCCAGATCGCCTCGGTCGGATCGGGAGCGCTCCGGACCTCGATCCAATCGAGCACGAGCCCAGGGGCCGCGAGCTTGAGCAGGATCCCCGTGTCAGGCTCTCCGTCGTTGGCCGGCGGCCACGTCCGCCCGACGACGTCATTCCAGGTGGGCCCCTCGAGGCGTGCCTCTGCCTCCATCGTGCCGACGCCGAGAACGGCGAGGATAGGGTCGCTCGCAATCACGGGTGCGGGTGACGGTCCGCGCGCGGGCGCAGGGCCGGGCGCCGGTGCGCGTGCGGGCGTCGTCGGATTGGACGGATGCACAGCGGAGCCAGGCGCGGGAGCTGGCGCCCTTGGAGGTCCCATTGGACCGGGCGAAGGCGAGGGCGAGAGCGGATAGGTAGGGCTTGGCGCGGGTCCTGGCCCGGACGGAGCAGCCACGGGGGGCGGGCCGCCTTGCGCCGGCGGACGCACTTGTGCCATCGGGCCTGGTGGGCCTGTCGGGCTGCCCTGTGCCATCGGACCCGGTGGGCCTGTCGGGCTGCCCTGCGCCATCGGGCCCGGTGGGCCTGTCGGGCCCTGTGCTAACGGGCCCACAGAGGGCGGCGGCGGCGCGTTTCCTACCGGCCCCGCAGCGCCGGGGGGAGGAAGCATGGCGGCGATGCGCTCCGCGCGCTCGGCGGCGTCCGCGAAGCGGTCGAGCTCGCGTGGCAAGTCGGTGAAGCCACGCACCCTCGCCAGGACCTTGCTCGCCTGGGCGAGGATCGGGAGCGGGTCGTCACCTTCCACCAGGGCCTCGGTGAGTTTCGAGCGCGCGGATCCGAGGAGACGCCTGGCAAGCGCTCGGGAGACCTCGACCGGGAGCGGGCCGGGGAACGACCTGGCGTTCGCGATGTCGCGGTCGAGATCGGCGAAGAGCCCGCCGGCCGCGACCTCGAGTTGTGAACGCATGACACCGAGCTCCGCCGCTGGAGCCCCGCGTGCGACGAAATCCCGGCCGGCGGCTTGGAGCCGGGCATCGGCTTCGGGACCACTGGTCTGCCCCAGCGCGACCTGAATGGCGAGGACCCCGTCGACAAGACGGAGGTATTCGCGCAGCGTCGCGCTCCCATCACCGACCGCCGGCGGTGCGTTCTGAGCCCCCGAAGGCCGTGCGAGGGCGAGCCCGATCAGGCCGATGACGAGAAGGATCGACGCCTGGCGCCTCATGACAATCCTAGATACGCCGATCAGGGTCATATGTCCACGGTGACGTGATGGGAATACGCGACTCTGGAACGTGGTTGGAATTCTTGGGAACGGTGGTGGGTTCGCGGTCGCCGCGCCAGGATGACGCACCTCACTGTTGACGCCTGGCCTCTTTTGCATTACACTTCGGTATCATGATAAATACCAAGTCGGTATCGGTGCCACAAGCGAAGGATGCCCAGGTCTGCGTTCGAATCCCT
>DASQEN010000032.1:0-6322 GCA_035633635.1 Gemmatimonadota bacterium
ACCCCCTCTGGGGCTGAGAGTCCTAAGCTACTCGACCAGGTGCACGTACTTGAGGAACGGTCCCTCCGTGGCACCGCCGGTGCCGGTCGATCCGACCCCGATACCCGAGGCGTAGAGAAACCGGCCGATGACGTCCTTGCCCTGCATGCCGACGATGAAGAAATCGGTGAAGTTGTTGAACACGATCGGCTTCTTGCCGGGCTCGAGCTTCCGCGTGGGGTCGAACAGCGGGATCTTGACGACCCGCGGGCTCGCCTTCCACGGCTGGTAGGAGCTCCCGACCACGCTGTCGGCGCCGGTGTCCCACTCGGCGTCCTGGTCCTTGGCGATCAGGGCCTCGATCCCCTGCTTGGTCGGGCCCGTCATTCCGCCGTTTTCGAACATGTACTCCTCGCCCAGCTGGACGATCGACGTGTTGCAGTTGCCGATGTTCCAGCGGTAACGATCCGCGCCGACGCGCGGCTGGCCGTCGACCTGCGGCACGTCCCACGGGAAGTACCACGAGGCCACCAGGGTCCCGCTCGCGTCGCCTTCCTTGACGAGGAGCGGGCGGCCGAAGTCGTCGTCATAGGTCGTCCCGTTGGGGTCGATCCCGTTCTGGGACGGCTGGCCGTTTCGCCAGTCGCTGCCATATCCGGTCTCGGAGGCCTCGTAATATTCCCCCGGGTCGTAGGCGCCATCGTCGTCCTCGTCGTCCCAGGCGTCGGGCAGGGTGAAGGGCTTCAGGCAGATCGCCGCCCCGGCCGGGGCGGCTTCCGCGGTCGCCCGCGCGCCCACGTCGACCTCGTCGACGCCGAAGACACGTGCGAACCAGGTCGCGACCGCGCTGCCCCTGTCCGCGGAGCGCCGGACGACCACGGTAACCCGGTGCTGGGCCATGTCGACCTCGACGTCTTCGGGGAGGATGACCACACCCTCGGCCCGAACGGTGTTGAGAGCTCCATACTGTATCGCCACGTCCTGCGCGCGGTCCGCGTCGTCCCACTGCTCGAGGAACGAGCCCGCGCCTGCCAGTGCGGCCGCGTCTGCCACCCGCTGGGCCTCGCCCCGCGCGGTGAACAGCATGCCGACGTCGACGGCCAGCGCGACCATCGAGAGAATCGCAGTCATCGCCAGCGCGACGACGACCATGACCGAGCCCGTGTCGTCGCGCAGCGCCTGGGGGAGGGCCTGACGCTTCACTTGCCCTCCGCCGCGGCAGCCGGACCCTTGAGCGACTTGTCCCATTTCCACGTCTCCGGCTCCCCGGTCGGGATCGGAGGCGGCGTGTTGGACGGCTGCACGATGTGCGGGGTGACGAGGACCAGCAGCTCAGTGCGGTTCTGCTGGGCCTGCCTCGAGCGGAAGAACGTGCCCAGGATCGGGATGTCGCCCAGGATCGGGAACTTGTCCACGTTCTGGCTCATCGTGTTGTCGATCAGGCCCGCGATCGCGAACGTCTGACCGTCCTGGAGTTCGACCTCGGTGGATGCCCGCCTGGCCCGCAGGGTCGGGATCTGGAAGCCTTGGATCTGGAGCCCGTTCGCGAAATCGAGCGAGGAGACCTCGGGCTCGACCAGCATGCGGATGTTCCCGCTATTGGTGATATTCGGCGTGAAGTTCAGCCGCACGCCGAACTCCTTGAAGACCACCGTGATCGACGTCCCGCCCGCGCTGACCTGCGGGACCGGGTACGGGAACTCCCCGCCGGCCAGGAACGACGCCTTCTTGCCGTCCATGGCGAGTAGGTTGGGCTCGGCCAGGCTCTTGAACAGCCCCCGCCCCTGCAGCGCCCGGATGAACGCGCTGATCTCGGATCCCCGATCGAACAGGAACAGGTTCGTGACGTCCGAGAACGTCTGCTCGGGACCCGGCGGGTCGTTGACGAAATTGGCCCCCGGGGCGGTGAACGTGCCGGTCGACATCGAGCCCTCGTCCGCCCCCCGCAGGTTGAGCGGATCCACGCGCAGGATGTTGAAGCCAAGCTCGCTGAGCGCGTTGCGGCTGACCTCGGCGAACCGGACCTGGAGAAGGACCTGCCGCGGGGACGGCACCGCGATGCTGTTGACGACCGTGGCGCCCGACGCCTCTGCGATCGCCACCGCACGGCGCTCGATGCTCGCGTCGCTGACCGAGCCGGAGAGGATGAACGTGTTGCCGCTCGCCTGGACCACGAGGTTCTCGTTCGGGAACAGGAGGCGGAACTGGCGCTGGAGCGCCTGGGCGTCGGCGGTGACCTCGACACTGTGGAGCTCGCGGTGTCCGCCCGCATCCCACAGCACGAGGCTGGTCGACCCCATCTTCTTGCCGTTGACCAGCACCTCGTTCGGCGAGACCACGACCGCCTCGGCGATCGACGGATCGGAGATCGAGACCTGTCGGAGGTTGATTGCATGGGTCACGAGGGCGGCCTTGCCCATCGCGACCGATACCGTGTGATCGGCTGTTGATACGGCGGGCGCGGCGTCCTGTCCCACCGCCAACGGCGGCCGCGTCAGGCCAAGCGCAGCCCCGAACGCGAGCGGGATCAGAAGCGCCGACGACCGCCGAAGGAGTGCGCGGGGGCGCGGGAATTTGGCGTGGCTCATGGTTGCCTCCGCGGCTAGAAGGTCGTCACGGTGCGCTCGGCACCGTTGTAGGTGATGACCGAGGTGCCGCCGGAAGCCCGCCGCGGCCCGCGAGCGGCGGAGCGTGCCGCCGGCTGGGGCGGAGCCTCCGTGCGCACGAGCGTCGCGGCCATGATTCCAGTGGTCTCGACCTCGGCCATGTCGAGCGTGTTGCGAAGCGCGAGCTGGATGTGACCTTCGGTCGCCCCCAGCGTCAGCTTCTCGGCCTGCTCCGGAGTCACCAGCAGCGTGATGACGGTCGCGGTCTGCGGCTCGCCGTTGGCGCTCCGCTGGCTCGTCTGACCCGAAGCCAGCGCCTGCACGTTCTGCAGGATCACCCGGGTGGCCGCCTCTTCGCGGTCCCCGCTCGAAGAGAGGGTCACCAGAACGTCGACGCGCGTGCCCGGCACGACGAAGCCCGCCACGCCGATCACCTCGTCGACCTCGACGCTCACCGCCCGCATCCCCTCCGGGATCACGATCGGCAGCCCGCCACCGGCCTCCTTGTCGGCCAGCTTGGCGGTCATGAGCGGCTCGTTCGCGCTGACCGGCGTGATCAGCCCTCTCCCGATCACCTGATCCTCGCTGGCGGCGTACCCCGGCGGGACGGTGAGGGAGGGCCATGCGATCTTCTTGACGTCGCCCGGCGCCAGCACGGTACCGAGCGCGAGGTCTCGCGCCGCGACGACGATGTGGGTCGTCGCGCTCGCCGACGCTGAGCGCGGCGAGAGCGGACGGTTCATGTATCCCAGGGCCAGGTAGCCCGCGGCGCCGCCGCACACCAGTGCCAGCACGAGCGCCATCCATTTCCTACGCTTGCGTCTCATTGCAGTCCTCCCGTGCGAGTGTCCGTGGCGGACGTTCCGTTACTCATTGCGCATCACGATCTGGGAATCGAGCGTGATTGATCCCGGAGTGTCTCCTTCCCCGTCGCCCATAAAGGCCATGATGGGTCCGAGGAAGATGAACTCATATGGATACTGGACCTGGACGGTTGCTTGGGTGCCATACCCATCGTCCATCCCTTCAACCGTGATCGTGGCCAGAGACGGCTCCAGGGCGGCATTCGTCAGGGCGTCCTCGACGGCGTTCGTCACGTCGCTCTCGGAGCTCGTTTCGATCACGGCCAGGCGTCCGCCCTCGCGGGCCGCGTTCGTCAATACCTGGTCGACGTTCCACGCTCGGCCGAACTCGAAGATCCCGATCACCACTCCCATGAGGACCGGGAGGAGGATCGCGAACTCGGCCAGCGACTGGCCGGCATCACGCGGGACGAGGCGGCGGCTCACGGCCACCACCATCCGGCGAGCGCGCCGGCGCCGATCGCCACCCCGTATGGGATCGCGATCACCCCGGGTGCGCCGAGCCGCGGCAGCGGCTCCGTCGACATTCCGAACGGGGTGGCGAGAATCGAGCGGCAGCTCGCCACCGTGGCGCCGAGAGCTCCGCGGCGGAGCACGGCGACCGCACCCATCGCTCCGCCGACCACGGCGGTGACGAAGAGCGTGGTGGGCAGCCCCGCCGGACCCACGAAGGCGCCCACGGCGGCCAACAGCTTCGCGTCGCCGCCCCCCAGGCCACCCAACAGAACGAGCAGCACGGCCGGCACGAACGCGATGAGCGCGCCCATCAGGCCGATCGCGAGCGGCTCGATCCCGATGGCGCCCCGCAGCGCGAGCGCGATGCCCAGACCGGTCACGGTCAGCGCGTTCGGGATGCGGCGTGTACGGAGATCCGAGGCGCCCGCCAGGACGACCAGGGTCAGGAAAGCGGTGGTTGCGGCGATCTCGTTCATGCGGCCTGTCTTCTCGGGGGATCGTTCGCGGTTGACTTCGGTTAAGTGGCCAGGGCCCGCTCCCCCGATCGGACCCCGGCCTTGACTTGCACCTGCACTTGCACTTGCACCTGCACTTGCACCTGCACTTGCGAACTGAGCGGTTACGGGCCTCCGACGTTCAGCGCGCCGGCGATGTTCGTAAACACCGTGTTGATGTTCCCACCCAGCAGCGTTACCGCGGCGATCACGACGATGGCGATCAGCGCGATGAGCAGCGCGTACTCGGCCAGGTCCTGGCCGGACTCGTCGCTCCGAAGGGCATTCCACAGGTTCAACAGCATTGCTCCTCCCGGCCTTTCGGCCAGTTCGGGTTCTCGACTAACCGAAGGGCAGGGTGGCAACAAACGAGTTGTAGGCCGCCACGAGCTGCCCGCCGAACAACGTCACTGCCCCAATTACGACCAACGCAATGAGACCGACGAGGATCGCGTACTCCGCGAGGTCCTGTCCGTTGTCCGCCCTCAGCCATTCGCTGCCGAGGACGGGCTTGTGAGCCTCGTCGCGTCGGGGCAGCGGGGTCCGTGCGGTCATGCGGTCTCCCTTTCGGGGTTGTTCGTGTTGGTCTCGCCGTCCGGCTTATACCTTTGGCAGTGCTCGTACCAGCGGCCCAAACGCCTGTGTAACGGGGTTCCGTCGCTGCGGGCGATATTCGGGCCGGGAAGCGTCCAGGGAGAAAGCGAGCGATCCGTGCGTGGAAGGAAGAGGGTCGAGAGAGGATTTCGCTTCCACGTCCGTGGAAGCGCGCTTCCATCGGCAGGTCCCCGCAAGGGAGAAGGGATCCGGTCGAGATCCACGCGAGCGGAAGGGCGCTCCGACGATCGCTCGGGAAGGCGGGCACGCCAGTGGACAACCCGCGGGGTATTCTGCGATCCCGCTTGCATTCTACTGAGAGATTTCAGGGACGAGACGGCGCGGAGGGAGGGAGCGCCGCCGACGAGCGCGGATCAGACTTCTAGCTCGTGATCCTTGATCTTGTTCAGGAGGGTCTTGTAGCTGACGCCGAGATCGGCGGCAGCCCGCTTCTTGTTCCACCGCGCGCGCCGGAGCGCGAACGAGATCGCCCGGCTCTCCACCCTGGCGACCTCGCCGGCCACGATGTCCTTGAGCTCGACACCCGACTCCAGCATCTGGTCGATCGGCGCGTCCTGCGAGGGCTGCTTGCTGCCGAGCTCTTCGCGGATCGCCTCTTCGTCCTCGACGACCAGGAAGCGGCGGATCACGCGCTCGAGCTCGCGGCCGTTGCCGGGCCAGCGATAGCTCTGGAGGAAGCGCAGAAAACCGCTGCGAAGGGTGCGGATCCGAGAGCCGTAGAACGGGCCGTACTTCTGCAGGATGTGGTTCGCAAGGAGCGGCACGTCTTCCGGCCGGTCGCGCAGCGGCGGAACGTCGATCCGCACCAAGCCTCCCGCGGACGACCAGGCGCGCTCGAGCGCCGTGAGCGAGTCGGTGTCGAGCGAGGGCTGCTCGCAGCTCAGAATGAACCGCGGCTCGGGGCCCGAGCCCTCGACGCGGTCCCGCTTCCATCCCACGAGCCGGTCGCGCACTTCGCGAGATAGGAGCTCGATGCCGTGGATGTACAGGGTCCCGTCCTCGGCGGTGCCTGCCTTGCCCGCGAACCCGTTCTCGAACAGCTCCCGCTCGATCGCCGCCCGCGGGATCGCATAGCAATTCAGCGTGACGAACGGCTTTTCCCGGCGACCGGACAGCTCGTGGATCCCCCTGGCCACCATCTCCTTGCCGACCCCACGCTCGCCGCAGAGCAACACGGTGAGCGATGTGTCCGCCACCTGGCTGAGACGCTCGCGGGCCGCGATAACCCGCTCGTCGACGCTCAGCAGGAAATTGGGATGCCCGCCCACCTCCCAGTACTGGGTGCCGCCGGCCTCGGAGAGCATGGGGT
>DASQEN010000033.1:0-1918 GCA_035633635.1 Gemmatimonadota bacterium
CCCGCTCGACGACGATCCAGATGCACGAGACCCTCGTCATCAAGGAAGGGAACCGCACCGAGACGCTCGAGAAGGGAAACGACTCGCTGACCCTCAAGAAAGGCAACCGGTCCTGCACGCTCGACGAGGGGAACGACACTCTGACGGTGACGATGGGGAACATCACGCACTCGGCTCCGGCAGGGCAGTACCACGTAACCGCCAAGACGGTCCTGGTGGAGGGGACCGATTCGATCGAGCTGAAATGCGGCGGGAGCACGATCACGATCAAGCCAGACAGCATCTCGGTCAAGACCGCGACGCTCGAGGCGGTAGGAACGGCGAAGGCCACCCTGACGGGAGGAGGCTCGGTGACGGTGACGGGCGGGAGCGCGAAGTTCCACGGAGACGCGAAGGCCGATCTCGACTCGACCGGGCCTGTGACGGTCAAGGGCAACCCGATCAAGCTGAACTGCTAGAGAGAACGAGCCATGCCCGGAAAGCCCGCAGCACACCTCGGGGCGACCGTCGCCCACCCCCTCCCGCCTGTCCTCACGGGCGGCCCGACTGCCCTGACCGTCTTCGTGGGCGGGCTGCCGGCGTGGAGGGCGATGTCGCCCGCCGGAGTGGCCGCGCTCCAGGCTGCCAAGCAGATCGCCGATACCGCGATCCGGATCGCGGAGAACGCCGCGACGCTGGCGGCTGCGACGCCCGCCGGGCCGGCCGCCCGACTCGCGGCGGAGACGGCGAAGGGTGTCGCCGCGGGTGTCATGTCGGGCGTCATTTCGGGCGCGGCGGCGGGGGCGGACATTCACGCCTGCCTCACGCCCTGGCCGGTCCCTCCCCACGGGGCGGCCGTGGACATCCAGGGAAGCCCGACCGTCCTCTGCGTCGGGATGCGGCTCGCGCGGCAGGGAGACCAGCTTCTCGAGGCGATCGGTCCGACGAATACGATTACGGGAGGGTGCATGACGGTCCTCGTCGGAGCGGCGGGGATCGTCGGAAACGTGCCGGCCGGCCAGGCCGCCTGCGTGGCGGCTCGTCAGGGGCGGACCCCGCCTCCGGGAACGGTCTACCCGCCCGGCGATCCGCGGGCCGGCCAGCCGATCCCCGCCAACACGGCTGGGCAGAGCTACAACAACTGCGGGTGCGAGACGTCGCGGCAGCTGATTAACCAGGCCACGAACGCCAACGTCTCGCAGGAGCAGGTCCTCGACCAGGCGATGGCGAGTGGCGACGCGCGCCAGGTCGCCGGGAACCGCTACGCCAGCGGCGGGACGAACCCGCAGACGCGGGGGAACATCCTTGCCGCCAACGGCGTCGCGAATCATCGCGAGGACCGGACGATGGGGAACCTCGAATCCTCCACCGCGTCCGGCCGGGGAACGATCGTCGTCGTCGACTCCCAGACCCTCTGGACCAACGGCACCACGCCGCCCTCGACGGGTGACCACGTCGTGGTGGTCACCGGAGTGGAGTACGACGACAACGGGAACGTGATCAACGTGATCATCAACGACACCGGAGCGAGTACATGCTCCCAGTCCGTCCCGATCGCAGTCTGGAACCAGGCGACCGGACCGGCAATCGGGAACTGGCAGAACAACGTCACCGACAACCCGATCTGGTGATGGAGCGCGAGATGGCATTGGCCTTGATGGGGCTTTCAGAGCTGTTCGAGATCGCGCGAGACCGCGTGCTCCTGACCCTGCCGAACGAAACGTACCAGTCCTACCCGATCGTGACCGTCGGCCCCGGGGCGGAGAGGTCGGGCCTGGTCGTCTTCCTCTACGGCGGGCTCCGGTCAGTCCCCCGGGAGGGGCGTTATCTCTACGCTCCAACCCTGAAAGCGACCTTCGACGCGACGACCGGCCACCTGAGATCGCGAGAATCGGTCACCCCCGCCGAGGTCGGTGGACCTCACGCGGTCGGGGAGATC
>DASQEN010000034.1:0-9932 GCA_035633635.1 Gemmatimonadota bacterium
CGTGAGCCTGCCGCGTCGTCAGCTCCTGATCGACCTCGACGTGTACCTCCACGTGGATCCGGTGTCCGACGTAGTGCGGTCGGACGTCGTGGACACCGCGAACGCCGCGGATCTCGAGCGCCACCGACCGGATGCGGTCGACCAGCTCCTGTCCGGGACTTTTGCCCATCAGGTAGTCGAGGTTCTTGCGTCCGAAGCGGTAGCCGCCCCAAACGATCCAGATCCCCACCACGATCCCGGCCAGCGGGTCGATGACTGCGGCACCGACCACGGACGCCGATACGCCCGCGAGCGCGGCCAGCGACGTCCAGATGTCGTTCTGGCACTCGACTGCGTTCGCGAGGATCGCCGGGCTTTCGAGCTCTTCCCCGCGTCGGCGGAGGTACCGGGCGAGCGCCATGTTGCCCGCCATCGAGAACACCAGGGCGCCGATCGCCCAGCCGGCGAGCGCGATCGGATGGGGACCCGCAATCAGGCGCTCGACCGCCGCCCTTCCAATCTCGAAGCCGAGGATCGCGGTAAAGATCGCCACGCCGAGCGCAGCGATCGTCTCGGCGCGCTGGTGGCCGAAAGGATGATCCACGTCGGGCTCCCGATCGGCGACCTGAACCGAATACCAGATCGCCACCGACGCCACCACGTCGACGAGGGAGTTGAAGGCGTCGGACAGGAGCGCGATCGACCCGCTCGCGACCCCGATCGCCCCCTTGACCGCGAACAGGAGCGTGTTGCCCGCGATGCCGACGAGCGTTGCGCGTCGTGCTCGGCGGCGGTGCTCGGCGAGGATCATTCGATCCGCTGGACGGGGCGGGCCATCGGCTCGTCGCGCTCCGGCGGTATGCACGGTTCGATCTGGATGGTCGTGTGCTCGATGCCGAATCGCTCCCGCAACACGCGGTTCACCCGAGCCAGGAGCATCTCCCTCGATTCACCGTCGGCGCACGTGACGTGCATGGCGAGCGCCGAGTACCCGGACGTGATCGTCCACACGTGGAGGTCATGGATGCCATCGACACCCTCGACGGCGCTCAGTCGGAGGATCAGGTCTTCCACGTCGAGATGGCGGGGTGCTCCTTCGAGCAGTACGTGCACGGCCTCGCGCACGAGTCGCCAGGAGGAGACGAGGATCAGCACGCCGATCGCCAGGCTGGCCACGAGGTCGGCGGCAACCCACCCGGTTGCCCAGATGACGGCCCCCGCCGCCAGGGCCCCGAGCGAGCCCAGCAGATCCCCCGCGACGTGGAGCCACGCACCGTGGACGTTCAGGCTGCGCGCCTTCTCCTCGTCGTCGCGCGAGCGCAGCACGAGGAGCGCGACGGCGTTGATCACGAGGCCGCCGGCCGCGATAGCCATCATGGGCCCCGCGAGGATCGAGCCGGGCTCGCCGAATCGCTCGATCGCCTCCCAGACCAGCCAGCCGACGACGACCCACAGGAAGAGCCCATTGACGAGCGCAGCCAGGATCTCCACCCGGACGAGTGCCCAGGTGTGGCGCGTGGTGGCGGGCCGCCTTGCCATCCAGAGGGCCCCCAGCGCGAGCAGGAGGGATGCCGCGTCGGTCAGCATGTGCCCGGCGTCGGCGAGAAGCGCGAGGCTGCCGGTCCACAGCCCTCCCGCGACCTCGGCGATCATGTACGCAGTGGTCAACCCGAGCACGATCCC
Source organism: Gemmatimonadota bacterium (assembly GCA_035633635.1). GTDB lineage: Bacteria > Gemmatimonadota > Gemmatimonadetes > JACCXV01 > JAHWKZ01 > JAICNR01. The sequence continues at coordinate 1,663 of DASQEN010000034.1, forward strand.
GAGCCGTCGCCGGTCGGCCGCTCGATCGACGCCGGAGCCAGGGTGCGGGTGCGCGTGGGCCATGTCCGCGGAGTCTACGTCGCGTCCGAGGAGCCGGACAAGCTGCGAGCGGGCTACACCCGCCCCGCCCCGATCGCCGTTTCCAAAGTCGATTTCAAGGCGCGTGACGATGGGATCACCGAGGCGTACGACTTGTACGCCGCAGGAGAGCCCTAGGAGTGGAACGCAGGGGGCACCCACGTCAGTGGGTCCGGCCATTTTCAAACATCCTACTAACTAAGCGGGCCTACGCCTTCGGGGTCATTCAGGATCGTCCCGACTACGTTCGCACCTGCCAGTCGGAGCTTACGCACGATCCCTTCGACGGTTACGCGATCCGTGCGCGTTGCGCGCACGACGAGCAGGACCCCGTCGACGATCGGACCCAGGGCGGTCGCGTCCTCCGACACCAGAAGCGGTGAAGTGTCCAGGATCACCATGTCGTACTCGCTGGAGAGCTCGGCCAACAAGCGCTTCATCTCCGGGCCACCGAGCGACTCACCCGCCCTCGGAAACGACTTCTCCCCAAGAAGCACGTAGAGTCCAGGCATCTTCGTCAACTGGATCGCCTTTCGCCAATCGCGATTCTCGAACAGGACGTCCATGAGGTCGGTGTCCTTCGAGATCCCGAAATAGCGGCCCAGCGATGGTCGTCGGAGATCGCATTCGACCAGCACGACCTTCAGTCCCTGCCTGGCGTACGTGGCGGCCAGATTGGTCGAGGTCGTGGTCTTCCCCTCCCCGGGGTGCGCGCTGGTCACGACCAGGGTTTTGATCCCCCACCGCGACGAGACGAGGTTCGCCCGCAGGGTGCGATAGGCCTCCATGCCGGCGGACTGGAGGGGACCCGGGCGGAAATCGCCCTTCACCACAGGCTCTACCAGGGAAGGAGTGACCTCGGGGATCACTGCGAGATTCGGCACCGGGGTGGTCTCCTCGATCTCCTCGACAACCTCGATCTCCTCGACATCCGCGGTCTCCTTGATCTCCCTGACCTCCCGCCGGTGGCCGATCGAGTCGGCGAACCTCTCTCTGGCCACCGCAGCTGCGCCGCCGAGAATAAGCCCGGCAGCCAGACCCAGGAGGAGCTTGATCCAGGCGATCGATCGAACGGGAGTCGTGCGGCTGGACAGCTGCACGATCTCGACCGGCCCCGTCTCCGAAGACTCCTCGAGCCGGGCCTCCCGATATTTGTCCCGGAGCTCTTCGGCTGTCTGCTGCAGGACCTCGAGGTTCCGCGGGAGCAAGAGATCGTCCAGCTCGGCGCCGGCGCGTTCGCCCGCCGTCGCGGAATCCCGGCTGTGGACCGGGCCCGCGGCTGCGGCCTGGGCCCGGAGCGAGCGGATGCGGTCGCGGGCTGCTTCGACGAGGCTCCCTTCCGTCGACGCGATCAACGTGTTCAGACGCTGGACATCCGGATGCTGCGGAGTTCGTGCCTGCGGTCCGGTGAGCATCCCCTGACGCTCCATCCGGTAGGCGACCAGCTGAGAGTACAGCCGGCGTGCGACCGGATCGACCGCGATGACAGGAAGCGACATCAAAGAGCTCGGGTCCCCCCCTTCACCGGACCTCCGCATGTCCAGGATCCGGTTCAGGACGCTCTCATACAACTCCACGTCCGCTTGCAGCCGTGCTTGCAGCTGTGCCCCCTCCTCGCGGCTTCGCAGGCTGCCGAGCTCCGCCTGCGCGACCGCCAAGAGAGAGTCCGTGACGCGGAGCTCCTCCTCGAGAAACGCCCGGCGGCGGCGAACGTCCTGACGAGCCGTCTCCGCGCTCACCGCCTGGTAGGCCTCGACGATCGCGTTGACGGCGCGGGACGCGATCCGGCGCTCGGTCGACGTGAAGACGACCTGAACCCCGCCCGTGGAAGGGTCGGTGATCGCGGTGAGGTTCTCCAGCGCATAGTCGATGGCCCGGTCGCGCGGGACCACAGACACCGTCGCGGCTCCCTCGAGGGGACGCGCAGACACGACGAAACTGGCTCCATCGAGGCGGATCGGCTCCCCGTACGCCGCCGTCCGATGGTCGGCCTCCGTCCCATAGGCGATTTCGTTCTCGCCGAGATCGAGATCGATGGTCGCGGATCTCTGCGGGAGGAGCGAGACCTCCACGCGCTCGACGAAGCCCGCCGGCGCTCCCGTCGAGGAAGAGAAGAGCCGGAGCCCTTCGCGATCGACCGCGTTTCCGATGACCGTGCGCCCCGTCAACACGACCATCTCGCTTAGCATGGGATCGATGTTCGCGCCGACCGGAGGCTCTATGCGCGTGAGTCGGATCATGGCGCTTGCCTGATACTTCGGCGCTTCTCTGCTCGCCAGCCACGCCGCGGCCGCGACGGACAGCGCGACGATGATGCCGATCAGCCAGAGGTGTCGACGGAGAAGGCTGCTCATTCGGCTACACTACACTAGCTTGGGATTCCGCCGGGGTGGCGGAACTGGTAGACGCGCGGGACTTAAAATCCTGTGGGCGCGAGCCCGTGCGGGTTCGACTCCCGCCCCCGGCACCACCCGCGCGCCGCGACAAAGACTCGCTACCGGACCGCCTCCGCCGCTATCTTGCTCTCGACCGCCTCGCTTTTCTTCCCGCGACGGGCGGGCTTCATCAACGCGGCCTCCAGTACGTCGCCGATCGTCTCCGCGTAGACGAACTCGAGGCCCTCGAGCAACGTCCGGTCGACCTCTTCGACGTGCTCGCGATTCCGCGACGGCAGGATGACGGTCTTGATGTCCGAGCGCCTCGCCGCCACCAGCTTCTCCTTGATTCCGCCCACCGGAAGGACCTGCCCGGTGAGCGTGATCTCTCCCGTCATCGCGACGTCAGGCCGCACCTTGCGGTCGGTGAGGGCCGACGCCAGCGCGGCAGCCATCGTCACGCCCGCCGATGGCCCGTCCTTGGGCACCGCCCCGGCAGGGACGTGGAGATGGATGTCGCTCTTGTCGAAGAAGTTCTCCTCGATTCCCAGCTCTGCCGTGTGCGAGCGGATGTAGCCGAGCGCCGCGCGCGCGGACTCCTGCATGACGTCACCCAGCTTTCCGGTCAGCGTGAATCCCTTACTTCCCGGCATCCTGCTCGCTTCGATGAACAAAATCTCGCCACCACTCGACGTCCATGCGAGCCCGGTGGCGACTCCAGGCCGGGCGACCCGGCTCGCGACCTCGTGGAACGCCTTTCGCGGCCCGAGGTATCCGGGCACGTCACCCTTTCCGACTTGCACCCTCTCTACGTCGCCGCCCGCGACGCGAGTCGCCACCTTGCGGCAGATCTTCCCGATCTCGCGCTCGAGGTTCCTCACGCCGGCTTCGCGAGTGTAGCTCTCGATCACCACTTCCAGCGCTTCCGCGTCGATGTCGAGCTGCTCCTCGGTGAGCCCGTTCTCTTCGAGCTGCTTGGGCACCAGGTACTGACGCGCGATGTGGACCTTCTCGCGGTCTGTATATCCCGCCAGCCGTATGATCTCCATCCTGTCCTGAAGCGCCGGCTGGATCGTGTCCAGCATGTTCGCGGTGGCAATGAACAGGACCCGCGAAAGGTCCAGCGGGAGGTCGAGGTAGTGGTCCCTGAACGTGTCGTTCTGCTCGGGATCGAGCACCTCCAGCAGCGCGCTCGATGGGTCACCGCGGAAGTCGGCGCCGATCTTGTCGACCTCGTCCAGCATGAACACGGGGTTGTTGGTCCCTGCGATCTTCAGCGACTGCACGACCCTTCCGGGCATCGCTCCGATGTAGGTGCGCCGGTGGCCTCGGATCTCGGCTTCGTCCCGCATCCCGCCCAGGGACATGCGCACGAACTCGCGCCCCATCGCCCGCGCGATCGAGCGACCGAGCGATGTCTTACCGACCCCCGGTGGGCCGACGAAGCACAGGATCGGGCCCTTCATGTCGGCCTTCAGCTTCCTGACCGCGAGATACTCGAGGATGCGGTCCTTCACCTCGGTCAGGTCGTAATGATCTTCGTCGAGGATTTCCCGCGCGCGGCCGAGCTCCAGGTGGTCTTCCGTCGACTTCGACCACGGCACGTCGCAGAGCCAGTCCAGGTAGCTGAGGATAACCGAGTACTCGGGACTCGCGGAAGGGATGTTCGCCAGCCGCTCGAGCTGCTCCTCCGCCGCCTCCATCACGTAGTCCGGAACATCGGCTGTCTCCAGGCACTGCCGAAGGCGGGTAATCTCCGCTTCCTCGTCCCCACCCTCCCCCAACTCCTCGCGGATCGCCTTCAGCTGCTCACGCAGGTAGTACTCACGCTGCTTCTTCTGGATCTCCTCGTCGACCTGGCTCTTGATCTGACCCCCTATCGCGAGCACGTTTAGCTCGCGCCGCAGCCCCTCGATGACGATCGACAGCTTCTCCTGTGCATCATCGGTCTCGAGGATGCGCTGCCGCTCCTCACGGTCGAGCTGCAGCATCGAGGCGACCATGTACGAGAACTTGACCGCATCGTCCAGCTGCCGGACCGCGCGCTGCAGCTCGTCCGGGAGGTACGGGCTGACCCGGATCACCTGGTCGGCGAGGTCGTACCCCTCGCGAAGAAGCGCCACCTCACGGTCGCTGCGGACGCCGCTCGCCTCCGGCAGCACGAGGACGGAGGCCTCGCAATAAGGCCGGCGGCGGCGGAGCTCCACGATGCGGAACCGGCTCACTCCCTGGACGAGGAGCCGCATCCCCGCTTCAGGATGCTTGACGAGGCGATGGATCACGGCGACGGTTCCGACGTCGTGGAGGTCCTCCCGCGCGATCTCCTCCTTTTCCGCCGAATCCGACGAGCGGCGCAGCACTACGCCCACCATCCGCTCGCCGCGCATCGCCTCGTCCACCGCGGCGATCAGCTGCGGGTCGTCGAAAGCCAGCGGAACGATCGTGAAGGGATAGAGGACCGAATCCTCGGTCGGGAGGAGCGGGAGCGTATCGGGTATCGACGACAGGTCGATCGCGGTCGGGAGCCCGGACTCGGAGGCGGTATCCTCGGACGGGGTGACCACCGAAGGATCCAGGGAGTCGCCTTCCTCGGGGAGATTGGAATCGGCGTTGTCGGCCATCAGGCTTCGCGTCACCTCTCGGTCGGACTTTCTGCATTAGTCTGGCTCGAACGGGTACTCCGCGCCAGTTAGGACGCCGGGGTGGCGGTCCTGTCCGCGATCTCGCGCCGGTGCCTCCACGCGCGGCCGCCATAGGAAACGTACGAGGCCGCCAGGGCGGCCACGGCGAGCGCGGTGAGGAGCACGTAGGCGGCTTTCCATTCGAGGATGTGAGCGAGGATCAGGAGGCTCAAGAAGAGCGTCGTCCCCTTCCCCGTCCAGTCCGCCGCGAAGACCAGCCGCTCCCGCCGGAAGAACAGCCACGCGCCGGTCATGAGCGCGACATCGCGGGCGACGACGGCCAGGAGCAGCCACAGGGGGAAGTCCCGGGCCACGGTCAGGTAGATCACCAGCCCGCCGATCAGGACCTTGTCGGCCAGCGGGTCGACGACCTTCCCTGAAGGACTGACCGCTCCGCGCCGGCGAGCGAGCCATCCGTCGAGCAGGTCCGTGGCCCCCGCCACGAGCAGGAGCCCGATCGCCCACTGGTCGCTCTCCGGATCGGGACGTCGCAGGAGGTAGAGGATGGGGGGCAGAAACGCCATCCGGACCATCGAGAGCGCGTTGGGCAGGGTCAGGAGCCGGAGCCCGCCGTCCACCCGCTCTGGCTCGCCGCTGCCGGCCGACGGTCGCGCGCTCCCGCCCGATGGCTCCCCAGTCATGGCCGGCCCGCCAGGAGCTCCTCGGCGTGGTGCCGGGAGACGTCCCGCTCCGGATCACCCCCCAGGAGGCGGCTCACCTCGCGCACGCGCTCCTCGCCGACCACCGCGCGCACGGTCGTCACCGTGCGCCCCCCCGCCGGCGACTTCTCGACCAGGAGGTGGCGGTCCGCGGCGGCGGCGATCTGGGCCAGATGCGTGACGACGACGACCTGGTGGTGCTCGGCCACCGAGCGGAGCTGCCGCGCGACGTGGTGCGCGACCACGCCTCCGATCCCGGCGTCGATCTCGTCGAAGACCAGCGTCGGCATCCGGTCGACCGCCGCGAGCGCGGACTTGATCGCCAGGAGCACCCGCGAGAGCTCGCCTCCCGATGCGATCTGGGAGAGGGGGCGCGCGGCCTCGCCGGGGTTGGGAGCGATCAGGAACGTGACCTCCTCGAGCCCTGCGCGCGACCACGCGTACCGCTCTCCGGACCACGCCACGCCCTGTGGATCGGGCCGCCGGGCGAGGCGTACGATCAGGCGGCCCTCTCCCATCCCGAGGGCCGACAGGCGCTCGCGAACGGCCGCCTCGAGCCGGTCGGCACCGGCTTCGCGGGCGTCCGCGAGCTCGCCGGCAGCCTCCGCGAGCTCGGCTCGGATCGCTTCGCGCTCCCCCTCGAGTTTGGCTCCGCGGGCGGCCGAGCGATCCAGCTCGGCGAGCTCTGCCGCCATCGCCGTACCGCGCTCGACCAGCTCCTCGACCGTGCCCGCGGCGTGCTTGCGCTTCAGCCGGAACAGGAGCTCGCGCCGCTCCTCGGTGGCGGCGAGTCGCGCAGGGTCGTGATCGACCGACTCCGCATAGCCGGCAAGCTCCCGCGCCATATCGCCGACCTCGTAACGCGCGCTCGCCAGCCGCTCGGCAAGCCCCGCGGTGGCCGGGTCGAGCTCGGCCAGCCGGTCGAGCCGTCGCTGGAGCGAGGCCAGCACCGACGTCAGCGATCGGTCGGCGCCGTCCAGCCCCTCGTTGACCTCGCCGGCGAGCTTCATCCGCTCTTCGCCGTGGGCAAGCAGTCGGGCCTCGGCCTCGAGCTCGTCCTCCTCCCCGGAGCGGAGTGCGGCCTTCTCGATCTCCTCGACCTGGGCCCTCAGGTAGTCGCCGCGGGAAACGCGCGCGGCCTCGGCGCGCGCCATCTCATCCGCCTCGCGCTCGAGTGCCGCTAGCCCATCAGCCAGACCGACCACGCGCTCGGCGAGCTCGGAGGAGCCCGCGAAGGCGTCCAGCAGCGAGCGCTGTGCCGAGGGCCGGACGAGAAGCTGGTCCTCGTGCTGACCGTGCAGCTCCACCCAACGCTCCGTCCGCTCCTGGATCATGCGCGCGGTCGCCATGGCCCCGTCCAGGTAGCAGCGGTTCGTGCGGTCCCTGTGGATCTCGCGCCGCACGACCGACTCCTCTCCGTCGACCTCGAACAGACCCTCGACGACCGCCCTTTCCGCGCCCTCCCGGATCGCGTCGCCCGAGGCGCGCGACCCGAGCAGGAGCGACAGCGAGTCGACGAGAATCGACTTGCCCGCGCCTGTCTCACCGGTGAGGACGTTTAGTCCCGGGCCGAGCTCGACCTCGACCGCGTCGATCAGCGCATACTCGGCGATGTGCAGCCGCCTCAGCATCTCCGCTTACCCCGCCTCAGGATCCGGACGTTGCGCGGCCGCCCCACATGAGCTTGCCGCGCAGCCGCTCGAAGTAGCTGCCCGTATCGAGCCCCGCGAGGACGATCTCATGGTCGCCGCGACAGACCCGCACCCGATCGCCCACTTCGAGACGCTCCTCGACCTGACCGTCCAGGACCAGGAACGCCCCCTGCCCGCCGGAGGCGAGCACCGCCTCCACGGGTCCATCGGCGGGCAGCACGATCGGGCGGATCGCCAGCGTGTGCGCGCAAATCGGGGTCGCGACGAGGACATCCAGATGGGGCACGACGAGCGGGCCGTCGGCGGACAGGTTGTAACCCGTCGCGCCCGTCGGGGTCGAGAGGATCAGGCCGTCGGCGAGGTAGGAGCCGATCTCGTCCCGCCCGATCGACAGCCGGAGCTCGATCACCCGGAGCGACCCGCCCTTGTGGATGACCGCTTCGTTCAGCGCGTGATGCCGGGCCACCGGCAGGCCGCCGCGGAGGATCTCGGCCACGAGCGTCATGCGCCGCTCGAGAGGAGCGCGTCCCTCGAGCACAAGGTCGAGGCCGTCCCAGGCCCCCGCCGCCGACGTGGCGGTCAGGAACCCCAGCCCTCCCATGTTGACGCCGAAGACAGGCACCGGCCGACCCGCGAGCGCGCGGGCGGCTCGCAGCATGGTGCCGTCCCCGCCCAGCGTGATGACGAGATCCGCTTCCAGGGAATCCCAGTCGAGCGGGTCGGCGTCGAGACCCAGGCGGTCGCGGATGGCGGGGTCGACCGCGGTTCGCCAGCCCTTGCCCTCGAGGTAGGTCGTGAGCAGCCCCAGGATCGCGTCCACACCCT
>DASQEN010000035.1:0-1979 GCA_035633635.1 Gemmatimonadota bacterium
GTCGCTGACCGGGACCACGCTCGACACTTCGCCGGTGATCTCGGTCGTCACGCCCTGGAAGATCTTGGAGATCGCGCGCCCGTCGGCGAGGAGCCGGAACTCGGAATGGCCGAGCATGTCGATGAAGCCGGGGGCGACGACCAGACCCGTCGCGTCGATCGTATCGCCCGCGGCGCCGAGGTCGACACCGATCGCCGCGATCCGGTCGCCCTGGATCGCCACGTCCGCGCGGAAGCCCGGGGCGCCCGTACCATCGACCACGACACCGCCTCGGATCAGCAGATCGTGCGCGTGCGGGCTAGACACCGTCTGGCCGTCGACGGATGAGATCATCATTAACATGCAGAGAGTGGGGGTGATCGCGCGGAGCGCGGTCGAGCCCATCAACCGCGAGGCTGGAAGCCGAGGCCCGCGAGCCTCTGGCGGGCCTCGGCGACCTTGGGGGCGAGGGCAGGGTCGGCCTCCCGCCAGAACGCGAGCGCGGTCTCGTACTGCTCCTTGGCCTCCCCGCGCCGGCCGAGCGTCTCGTAGACCTTGCCGAGCTCGAGGGCGGCGTAGGGGTCGTTTCGGAACGAGCGATACCAGGGGACCGCTTCTTCCTCGCGGCCGAGGTCGACGAGGACACCCGCGATCTGCCAGCGTACGATCGCGTTGATCCCGGCGACCGGGCCCCAGCCGGTCGCGGCACGCTGGCCAGCGAGGAGCGCGGCCAGCGCGGCCTCGCGGTTTCCTTGCTGGAGCAAGGAGAATCCCTCGATCGTCCGGCCGAACCCCAGCACCTGATTCGCGCCCAGAGTATCGCCGGCCTCGAGCATCGTCTGCGCGAAGGCCCGGGCCTGCGCCTGCCACGCGCGGACTTCTTCGCGCCGCCCCTCCTGGGCCGCCAGGACCCCGGTATAGTACATGTTGGGGAACGTCGTATCGGCGGTCGCCAACGCGCGCAAGCTGTCCGGGTTGACCGGCAGGCCGTACATGTCCTTGAAGTAGAGAACGGCCGTGTAGAAGCCCGGCCCTGGAATGCCCTGACCCGCGCGCAGGGCCTCGTCGACCGCTTCCAGCCGTCCTGCCGTGAGGTTTGCGAAGACGAACGCCAACGTATTCTCCCCTCGGAGCGCCGCGTCGGCACTGGCTAGCAGGGCCTCGAGGAAGCGGGGCTGGACGAGAAGGAAGGAGGGGGACGCTCCCCCCTCCCGCAGGGTGTCGAGAGCCGAGAACGCTTTCGACCGTTCTGCGGGAGTCCCCCACGCCAGCGCGGCGCCGAGTCGGTAGCGCCGCACCTCGAAGGTTCCGCCGGCGAGGCTCTCGAACTTCCCCAGGAGCTCCAGCGCCCGCGCGCTGTCCCCGCGATAGAACGCGTATTCGATGGGGTGCTGGTAGTAGGGGGCGAAGGTGGGATCGAGCTGGATCGCCCGGTCGAGCGCGCGTTCGGTCTCCGCCGGGTCGACGAGCAACTGGTCGCCGAAGTGCGCGTAGTGCTCCCCCAGCAGGTACGCGAGCTCGGGGTCGTCGGGATAGCGCCGGGTGGCGGACTTCAGCGGCTCGAGCATCGTCATCGAGCCTGCGATGATGAAGTGCTGGTAGGCGCGGACGAGAACGGCTTCGCGCTCGGCCAGCCGGTCGACGTGACGGGCCGCGCGCGCGGCCGGCTCATCCACGTCGCCCTCGGGGCGGTCCCCGGCGGGCAGCCAGGAAATCGACTCGCTGAGCCGAAGCCAGGCGAGCGCGAACGTCGAGTCAGCGGCCACCGCACGCTGGTAGGCGTCGATGGCAGCGGGCCAGTCGGCCTTTCGGTACAGGACCTCGCCCTCCAGGTACGCCCGGAGCGCCGGGAGCGAGGCGGTCGTGACGTGGGCGAGCTGAACGCGGGGCAGGTCGTCGGCCGGGCGGTCGAGAATGATCTTGAGCGCCTCGATCGAGAGCCGGTCGACGAGCATATAGACGGAGTCCGGCGCGCCCTCGACCTGGGCCTGGCCGAGGTT
>DASQEN010000036.1:0-10510 GCA_035633635.1 Gemmatimonadota bacterium
TACACCGGCGGTCGCGTCGAGAACCCGACCTATGAGCAGGTCTCTTCCGAGAACACGGGACACATCGAGTCCGTGCAGGTGATCTTCGATCCCAAGGTGGTCTCGTACGACCAGCTGCTCCAGACCTTCTGGCGCAACGTCGATCCCACGGACGACGGAGGCCAGTTCTGTGACCGGGGGAGCCAGTACGTGAGCGTGATCTTCGTAAGGAACGAGCGGCAGCGGGGGCTCGCGGAGGCTTCGAAGCGCGAGCTGGAGTCGACCCGCTCGTTCCCGATAGTGACCCCGATATTGCCCGCTACGACGTTCTGGCCCGCGGAGGAGTACCACCAGGATTACTACGAGAAAAACCCCGTGCGCTACCGGTTCTACAAGTTTAATTGTGGCCGGAAGGCACATCTCGAGGAGGTTTGGAGCGAGGGCGCCGGCGGCTGACCGTGCAGATCGTCGATGGAGGGATGTTCGCGTTCGCGGCATGGCACGCCCTCAAGGGCAAGGTCGCCTGGCCGCTCACGTTCCAGGTCCCGCGCATGCTCCGCCCGCTGATCGGGAAATCGTCCGACACATGGGTCGTCTGCTGGAACGGGGAACACCAGTGGAAGCGGGAGCTCTGGCCCCCGTACCGCGATCGACCCGAGATCTGGGACGAGGCCGGGAGAGAGGACTACGAAGCGATGCTCGGCGCGCTGGCCGCGCTCGGGGTCGTGCAGTACCGGACCGACCACCTCGAGGCCGACGAGGCAATCGCCGCGCTCGTTCACCGCTTCGCGGGCCACGAGGAGATCGTCCTGCGGAGCGACGACAAGGACTTCATGCAGCTCCTGTCGGGATCGACTTGCATGGAGGGCCGCGTTCGCGGCACGGTCCGATTCGCCCGGGTCCGGGAAATCCTCGGCGTTTCGCCTGCCTACGTGGCGGACTTCCTTGCTCTGGCGGGAGACGCCGCCGACGGGATCCCGCGGATCCTGCCGCCGACGGCGGCGATCAAGCTGATCGGCTCGCGGGGCCACGTGCGGGACTGGATCGACCGGGACCTGCGAGTCCCGGAGCCGATGAAGCGCCGGATCGAGGAAGGTCGCGACCAGCTCCGGATCAACCTCGAGCTGGTCGACCTCTCGGCCGACGCCGTGCGCGCGCGGGGGGCGCCGGGAGACCCGCTACTCGAGGGGTGGGGAGACTGGAACCTCGCCCGCGCGATCGGCGAGCGGACGGGAATCTCGTGGCTCGCGGCCCCCAGTCCGCCGGAGGAGTACGCGGCGCTCCGCGAGGCCGGAGAGCGGACGCGCGCCCGGCTGGAAGCCTGATCCACTCGCCGCTACAATGGGGGGGCGCCGAGCGCGGTGCCGGCGCCAACGCCTTCCTTCGAGGCCGAGATGGTGCTTCCTCTTGGAGACGACGACTCGCAAATCAACATCACCCCGTTCATCACGTTCGCGCTCATCGCCGTAAACATCCTCGTCTTCCTCTACCAGCTCACCCAGGGAAACATCGAGGGGTTCTTCCAGACCTGGTCGGTGATCCCCGTCGAGTACTCCCGCACGACCGACCTCGCGCCGACTCACCCGGGCCCGTTCTGGATCACTACCCTGTCCTCGATGTTCATGCACGGCGGGTGGATGCACCTGCTCGGGAACATGCTCTTCCTGTGGATCTTCGGCGATAACGTCGAGCACGCGATGGGGTCGCTTCGGTTCCTCGTGTTCTACCTCGTGTGCGGGATCGTCGCCACGCTGGCGCATATCCTGACCGGCCCGTCGAGCGAGATCCCCAGCCTTGGCGCAAGCGGGGCGATCAGCGGCGTGCTGGGCGCGTACATCGTGCTGTTTCCGAAGCAGCGGGTGCGCGTGCTCGTGGGCCGCATGGTTACCCAAATGCCCGCCCTGGCAGTGATCGGCATGTGGATCGTGCTGCAGTTCATCAACGGGATCGGCTCGATGGCCCAGACCGCGGAGACCGGCGGTGTGGCCTACGCAGCCCACGTGGGAGGGTTCGTCGCCGGGCTCGCACTCGTGTGGGTGTTCCGGAAACGGAACCCGCAGCCGGCCCGGGCCTGATCGCGGCACGCGCGCTCAAGCCCGCGCGTCTTCGTACTCCTGGATGTCGTGTTCGGCGAGAAGATCGCGAAAACGCCGCATGCCCTCGAACTCCTCGGTTCCCAGCCGGTACGTGATGTGCTCGAGATAGGCCTTGAGCGACTCGGCGTCGCCGAGGGGTCCCGCGTGCGCCTCTGCGATCTCGCCAAGGCGCTCGCTGCCGAGTGCCAGCGACCCGCTCAGGAAACCGCCGAACCGCTCCCGCTCCCGCCGGGGTAGCGCCGAGCGTACGGTCCACGCCGCGAACACGAACGGCAGCGCCTGCCACGTCCACCATTCGGCGGCCAAGTCGATCGGACGGGTCCAGCCGCCGTGGTCCTCCTCGGCCATGAGCGCAAGCGCGCGGTCGCCGATCAGGAGTAGTCCGTCCGCCTCCTCGGCCGGGTCGCCTTCGAGCTCGTCCTCGGGAATCCACTCGATCTCGGCTTCCCAGTACGCGACGGCGAGCAGCTGTGCCAGCCGGCGGGACGTCGAGCTCTCCCGCGTGACCACGACCCGGCAGCCATCGAGCCGGCGCGGCGGATCGTGGGAAAACAGCATGACGCTTTTCACGCGCTCGCTCGCCGCCACACCCAGCGCGGGCTCGATCAGGTCGAACAATCCGTCCACCCGGAACCAGTCGGCCACGGCCATGAGCCCGGCATCGATGGCGCCGTTCCTGGCGGCCACGCCGAGCTCCCGCGGCACCATCGAGACACTCTCGAACGGCGGGTCTTCCCCCCAGCCGGCATAGAAAGGGGCGGCGTTGAGATAGGGGATCTTCGCGACTTTCATCGGAGTGCGGTGAGTGGAAGGGCGCCGTCAGGCGTGAACGGCGACCTCGCGGTACAGAGCGTCGCGCTCGACCGGGACTTTGCCGGCGGCGCGGATCATCCGCAGCAGGTGCTCGCGGGTGTGCCCCGCCTCGCTCTCCGCGAGCGCGTAGTGCGCGATCTTCTCGTTGCCGATCGTCCCGTCGAGGTCCGTGGCGCCGAAGTTGAGCGCGAGCTCCGCGGTCTGCTCGCCCAGCATGACCCAGTACGCCTTGACGTGGGGAACGTTGTCGAACACGAGCCGGCTCATCGCGATCGTCCGCAGGTCCTCGACAGCCGATGCCTGCCGTTCTACGAGCTTCGTCGTGCCGACCTGGTACTCGAGCGGAATGAACGCCTGGAAGCCGCCGGTCCGGTCCTGCTGCGCGCGGAGCTTGAGCACGTGATCGACCCGTTCCTCGTAGGTCTCGATGTGGCCGTAAAGGAGCGTGCAGTTGGTGGGGATCCCCATCCGGTGCGCCGCGTCGTGCACGGCAAACCACTCCCGCTCGCCGATCTTGTGCCGGAAGAGGGCGTCCCGGACCCGCTCGCTGAACACTTCGGCCCCTCCCCCTGGCAGCGCGTCGAGGCCCGCCTCGACCATGTCCTCCAGCACCTGCACGATCGACCGCTTGCCGATCTTGGCGAAGAAGTCGATCTCGACCGCGGTCCATGCCTTGATCGTCAACGAGGGAGACTTCTCCCGGATCCGCCGCACAATCTCGACGTAGCGGTCGTACCGCCACTTGTGGTGGAGCCCGCCCACGATGTGGATCTCGGTGATGTCGTCTGTGACGTGGGCCAGGATCTCGTCCCAGTCCATCGCGTAGCCCTTGGGATCGTTCCTGGGGCGCGCCGCGAAGTCGCAGAACTTGCAGTCGAGCACACAGATGTTCGTGGGATTGAGCTGGCGGTTCAGCGTGAAGTAGACCCGCTCACCGTGGCGGGTGCGGGCGACGTGATCGGCCATGCTTCCGAGCGCCGGGAGGTCCCAGGTCGCGAGTACCGCCAGGCCGTCCTCGCGGTCCAACCGCTCGCCGGTGAGAACCTTCGTCCACGCGCGCTCGAGGGCCGGGTCGCGGAACGCGATCTCGGGCGGCGTGGTGGCCTCCTTGGCGGCAGGCTGGCGAACGAGCGTTTCGATCGGCGGCATCGTTCCAGAACCTCGCCCGCCCTGGGCCTCGAAGCAACCAGGGGAGGGAAAGGCTTGGGGCCGGCAACCACCGCTCCTTGAAGTCCGCCGGCGAACCCACTACGATGCGGGCGCCGCGTAAGCATCGTCACCCGTTGCCCAGGGGCTATCGTGGGAACCAAGGCAGCGCCGGAGTATCCCGACAGGATCGAGCTCGCCGACGAGCCACAGCGCGCGCCCTTCCGCCCGTTCATACCGCCCGAGGTGTCGCTCCCCGAGCTGACGCCGCGCGCCATCGTGACGGGAGCGCTCCTCGGCATCGTGTTCGGGGCCTCCTCTCTCTACCTCGTCCTCAAGGTGGGGATCACGGTCAGCGCCTCGATCCCGGTGGCGGTCATTTCGATCGCACTCTTCCGGATCCTCTCTCAGCTCGGCGTCCGCGACGCCTCGATCCTCGAGAACAACATCGTCCAGACGGGCGGCTCGGCGGGCGAGTCGATCGCCTTCGGCGTGGGGGTGACGATGCCGGCCATCATCATCCTCGGCTTCGACCTCGAGGTGACCCGCGTGATGCTGGTCGCCGTGCTGGGCGGACTGCTGGGCATCCTCATGATGATTCCCCTGCGGCGGGCGCTCATCGTGCAGCAGCACGGTCGGCTCAAGTACCCCGAGGGAACCGCTTGCGCCGAGGTCCTCAAGGCTGCCGCCAGCGACGAGGAGCGCGAGCTCGCCGCCCGACGTGGCGGCGAGGAGGCCGCGGAGGCGGGAGAAGCACCGGTCTTCTCGGGGGCACGGACGATCTTCATCGGGTTCGGGATCGGGCTCGCGTACAAGGCGGCGATGGTCGCCTTCAAGGCATGGAGGGACATCCCCCAGAAGGTGTTCGGAGCGCCTTTCCGGGCCGGGTCGGTCTCGGCCGAGATCTCGCCCGAGCTGCTCGGGGTGGGGTACATCATTGGACCGCGGATCGCCGCCACGATGTGCGCCGGCGGGGTGCTCGCGTACCTGGTGCTGATCCCGGCGATCAAATTCTTCGGCCAGGGAATCAGCGGCGTAGTGGCGCCCGGCACGGTGCCGATCGCGGAGATGGGTCCCGACGAGATCCGGGGCGCGTATGTGCTCTACATCGGCGCCGGAGCGGTGGCGACGGGAGGCATCATCAGCCTCCTGCGATCCGGCCCGATGATCTGGCACGGGATCCGACACAGCATCAGCGATTACGGATCCGGCAAGGCAGCGGCCGCCCAGGGGAGCGTCGGGCCGCGGACCGAGCTCGACCTTCCGCTCCGCTGGGTCGGGTTGGGCATCCTCGCTCTCGTCGCGCTCATCGTGATCTTCCCCACGCTCCACATGAATGTGATCGGTGCCGGCCTCGTCATCCTGTTCGGCTTCCTGTTCGTCACCGTATCGTCGCGGCTCACGGGGGAGGTCGGCTCGACGTCGAACCCCATCTCGGGGATGACGTACGCGACTCTGATCCTCACGTGTCTCATCTTCCTCTCCCTCGGCTGGACGGAAGGGATGTACTTCGTCACCGCGCTGTCGGTAGGCGGAATCGTCTGCGTCGCCTCCTCGAACGGCGGCACCACCTCGCAGGACCTGAAGACGGGCTTCCTGGTCGGCGCCACGCCGCGCAGCCAGCAGATCGCGATCCTGATCGGGGCCCTCATCTCGGCGCTCATGCTCGGTCCGATTCTTCTCCGACTGAACGACGCGGCCACGGTGTACGTCCCGCGGATCACGTTCGAGCAGGTAGAGGGTGCACCGGCCCTGGAGGCGACGGCGATCGGGAACCTCCAGCCCTACACGGAAACCGTGGCCCCGCCTCGGGCCGGTGCCTATCGCGTGCTCGAGGTGCAGCCCGAGCGCGAAGGCGCCCCGCAGGGTGAGCTGGACCCGGGGACCTACCTGGTGACGGACTCCGGCACGGTCGCCTACCGGCGAGTCGAGAACTTTCCCGCCACTTTGCGCACGGAACCATCCCGACTCACGCGCCAGGAGCGAATCCGTGGCGTCCAGGCCGGCATGGACGAGCGGGCGTTTCGCGTCTGGCACAAGACCGACACCGAAGGCGCGCCACCCGGCCGCTACCTCGTCGACGAGCGCGGCACGGCGGTCTATCTCGTCGACCCGGGCATCAACGGCGTCCATCCCGATCGACCCGACGGCTCGCGGGTCAACAAGTTCGACGCCCCCAAGGCGGTGCTCGTCTCCTACATCATCAAGGGGATCCTGAGCCAGGAGCTTCCCTGGGCGCTCGTGCTGCTCGGCGTCATGATCGCGATCGTGCTCGAGATGGCGGGAATCAACGCGCTCGTCTTCGCGGTCGGCGTGTATCTGCCGCTTTCGACGTCATCGCCGATCTTCATCGGCGGGCTCGTCCGCTGGCTGGTCGATAGCGCGATGCGCCGGCGTCTGGTGCATCGCCGGTTGACCGAGGAGCAGCTCGCCGCGCTCGGCGACAGCAGCCCCGGCGTGCTGATGGCGTCGGGCTACATCGCGGGCGGAGCGATCGCGGGGATCGTGATCGCGTTCATGGCCGGCGTGCTGACGGACTTCGACACCCGCGTCCGCGAGTTCATGCTCGGCGCCAACCCGCTCTATAACGGACCCTGGGCCGACGCGCTGTCGCTGATCCCGTTCGCCGCGCTGATCGCCCTGCTCTACCTGACGGGCCGCGAGATGATTCTCGCGCGGAAACCACCCACCGCGTAGTCAGCCCTCGACGATCAGGTCCCCGTACTCGGAGTGCCGCCGGACGACCGTGCGGACGAAGGGGCAGCTCGGGATCACCGAGTAGCCCTGCGTTCGCGCGTAGGCGAGAGCGTCGACGACCAGTTTATCGCCGATCTTCCGGCCTCGGTGCTGCTCGGGAACGAAGGTGCTCCGGAAATCGAGCGTCTTGCTCCCCGCGTGGTTGTACTGAAGGGTCGCTTCTCCATCCTCCAGGCGAACGACAAAGCGGTGGCGGTCGGGCTCGTGCAGGGCCGTGACGTTCATCACATCCTCCTCACTCGGACGGGATCGTGATCCCGTACTCCTTCCATCGGCGATCGACGAGCCGAACGACGTCGGCGTCCATTTCGATCGCGTCCGGGTAACCCGGCTTCCAGGTCGCATCGATCGCCATGCGGCCCGCGTAGCGCGGCCAGGCGCCATCCATCCGCATCGACGAGAACACGACGTCGCGCGCGGCATCGAAGCGCGTGAAGATGCCCCACAAGAGGAGGGTCCGGTCGTCGAGAGGCACGTCGTCGGAGACGACGGCCGCCCACTTGTAGCGGCCCAGCTCTGCCGCCGCGAGCCGCTCGGCCACCGCGCGCCCGGTGCGCCCGTCCCGCTCGCGCACCCGTACCACGAGCAGCGCGTCGCCGAAGCCGCGCCAGTCGACCACCCGCGGATCGAGCTCGTCTGGCGGGCGGAACGGGGCCGCGGCTCCCCCCGGCAGGTCGTCGAGGCCCTCGGCTCGATCGGAGGGGGCGGGCCGCTCGTCGCCGGAAATTCCCCCGGCCGGGCTCGTGCAATCGAGCACGAGCTTGGATCCCAGGTTCATCGTGAAGGACGTGAAGTCGAGCGTGTCCTGAGGCACGCCGGGGATCAGGAGCGCGTCGTCGGCCGCCGACCAGTGCCGCCGGAACGCCTCGAGCACCGCGTTCCAGTCGTCGGGTGGGACGTCCTCGTCGACCGCGATCGCGACCTTGGTCAGCGCGAGCTGGCCCTGACCGCAGAGCGACAACGCGGTCTTGACTCCCTCCTTCCGGTATCGCTGCCGCACGGCCACGACCAGCAGGTTGTGGAAGCCGGTCTCGTACCAGGCGTGGAGCGCGCGCACTTCGGGCTGGACGAGCCGAATCAGCGGCCCCACGACCCCCGCCACCGCCTCGCCCATCGCCACGTCCTCCTGCGGCGGGACGCCGACCACCGCGGCCGGGTAGACCGGACGCTCCCGGCTGGCGATCCTGCGGACGTGGAAGACCGGGAACGGGGCGGCGTGGGAGTAGTGGCCGAAGTGATCCCCGAAGGGCCCCTCCAGGCGCCTTTCCAGGGACGGGACCACGCCCTCGAGGACGAACTCGGCTTCGGCCGGCGCCTGGGCGTCGATCGAGCCGCAACGGGCCAGCTCGCTCGGCGCCCCGCGCAGGAAACCGGCGAAGGCGAGCTCGTCGATCCCCTCGGGGAGCGGCGCCACCGACGCCAGCAGCGTGATCGGATCGGCCCCGAGCGCGACAGCGACCGGCAGCTCGACGCCCAACCGCTCCGCCGCCGCGTAGTGATAGCCGCCGCCTTTCATGATCTGCCAGTGCATGCCGGTCGTGTGGCCGTCGTAGACGTGCATGCGGTAGATGCCGAGGTTCCGCTGTCCGGTCTCGGGATGTGCGGTCAGCACGAGCGGGAACGTGATGAACGGGCCGCCGTCCCCCGGCCAGCAGGTGAGGACCGGCAGGTCGTTGAGCGTCAGCTCGGGCGCCGGCTTCCAGGCCGACCTGCGCGCCCGCCTCGTGCGGAAGTTCCGGCCGCCGAGCAGGGTCCGGCGGGCCTCCCACAGGGCGCGTGGGGTGGGCGGCAGGATCCTCTCGGCGGTCGCCAGGAGCCGCTCGCCGATTGCGCCCGGATCGTCACCGAGCGCCCACTTGCAGCGCCGCGCCGAGCCGAGCACGTTGGCGGCGATCGGGAAGCGCGATCCCTTTACGCGCTCGAAGAGGATCGCCGGGCCGTCCGCGCGCACGACGCGGGTGACGATCTCGGCGACCTCGAGTCGCGGGTCGACCTCCGCGCCGACACGGACGAGATCACCCCGCCGCTCGCAGTGGGTGAGAAAGGACTGGAGGTCGGGAAAGGGCACTAGTGTCCTGGCACGAACCTTAGTCGGAGACCCTCTCCTCCGGAAGCGCCCGGTCCCCGCCGGCCAGCTCCGCGGCCCTCCAGCCGCCGGGCTGCTCGACGCCCAGCACCTGGAGGACGCGCTTCACGAAGCCGTACACCAGGTCGTCGATCGACTCCGGGCGGTCGTACCACCCGGGCGAGACTGGCATCACCGTGACCCCGTCCCGGGCGAGATCGGCCAGTTGCCGGAGCGTGAGGGCGGACAGCGGGGTTTCCCGCGGGCAGAGGACGAGCCGCCGTCCTTCCTTGAGCGTGACCGCGGCCGCGCGAGTGACCAGCGTGTCCCCGATCCCGCAAGCGATCTTCCCCACCGTCGAGACTGAGCACGGGAGGACGACCATGGCTTCCCACGCGTTGGAGCCCGAGGCGAGCGGGGCGGAGAGGTCGGAGTCGGTGAACAGGCGGGTCGCCTGGGCGGCGACTTCCTCCCGCCCGAGGCCGGTCTCCTCGCGCGTGACGTGCTGGCCCCAGCGCGAAAGGATCGCGAACCGCTCGCCTGGCAGGCGCCGGAGAAGCTCGAGGCCGAATGCCGCGCCGCTCGCCCCTGTAATCGCCACGATCGTCCGCATGCCCCCAAGCTAGGGCCTTCGTCCGCGCCGGCAACGCGGCGAGCGGAGCTACCACGGGGATCCGGCGCGGCCTCCGGGCCGCCCGCTTCCCACCAAATCTCACTACCGTTGCGGTGGACCCATGTCATATGCATGACGGCATCCCACGGCCTCGTGACGTACCCTAGAGTCCACGATCCCGTAGCTCCTCTACCATTCTGCTCTCTTTCATTGGGGGACCTTCCATCATGATGACATTGCCTGCCCGCTTCCTGGGCCTCCTGTCCGTTTTCGTCCTGCTCGTCTTCGGCGCCGCCGCCTGCGGCGATGATGACAATCCGCTCGGCGGCGACGACGTCGCCCAGGTGATCATCGAGTTCGGGAACGATACGCTGACCGTCGGCGACGACCTCCAGCTCACGGTCACTGTGATCGATCAGGACGGCGACACGCTGTCGGGCCAGACGGTCACCTACGCAAGCAGCAACACGGCGGTGGCGTCGGTCTCGACCACGGGCCTGGTCGCCGCCCTGACGTCCGGATCGGCGACGATCACGGCGACCGTGGACACCGAGTCCGACACGATCACGATCGTGGTCGAGGAGGACACAACGCCGGCCGCCCTGACGCTCGACCCCGGCGACACCAATCTCGCGGTTGGTGACACGCTGACCTTCACCGCCACCGTGACGACGGCCGGCGGTGACACGCTTACGGGGCAGGTGGTCACCTTCTCCAGCCTCGAGACCGGCGTAGCCACGGTGAATCCAACCACCGGCCTAGTCACCGCAGTTGCGGTCGGCCGCACGGACATCGTGGCCACTTCCGGCGCCGTCTCCGACACGGTCGAGGTGTCCGTCGGCACGGAGCCGGGCGGCAACGTCGGGACGCTCACGCTCACGCCGGATACGCTGACCCTCGCCGTGGCGGCTAGCGACACGCTGGCGGTCGCGGTCACCGACACACTGGGCGCCGCGATCCTCGACCCGATTGTCGACTTTTCGAGCAGCGCCACGGCGGTGGCGACGGTGAATGCCTTCGGCGTGGTCACCGGAGTCGCGA